>CACPJN010000003.1:0-110153 GCA_902634235.1 uncultured Pelagibacteraceae bacterium | reverse complement strand
GTTCAGAAAGGTCGATTAAAAGTGAAAATACTTTATATTTAAAAAAATGTATTTTTGGTTTAAATCTTTTATGAATTACAGTTCCGTTATAAATACAACTAGTCATTGAGGTTTCTGAGCATTTCAATAGATGATTTTATTCCATCTTCATGAAAACCGTAACCAAAATAACTTCCGCAAAAAAGAATATTTCTTTTATTTTGTAAATTTGTTAGTTGACTTTGATATTTTAGAGCAGATTGATCGAAGTATGGGTGTCTAAATCTTACTTTTTTTAATATTTTGGACTCATCAATATCAAAATAAGGATTTAAAGTTAAAAAAACATTTTCCTCACACTTTAGGTTTTGTAATAAGTTAAGCCAATACGTTATTGAATTTTTTTCTAACTCATTTTTTTTTATAGAGGAATTCCATGAACACCAGGCCTTTTTGTTTTTTGGCATAGCTATAATATCTGTATGAATATATGCAATATTTTCTTTATATTTGTAATTCGATAAAATATTTTTTTCATCATCTGTAGGTTTATCAATTATTGAAAGAGCTTCATCTGCATGTGTTGCTAGAATAACTTTATCATAATCAAAAAATTCATTTTCTCCACCATAATATAAATCTATACCTGAAGTTTTAACTTTTATTTTTTTAATTGGATAATTCTTAAAATATTCTCCACTAATTTTTGAAAGAATGTTTTCAACATAAGTTCTGCTTCGATTTGAAACAGTATACCACTGAGGTCTATTTTTTAATTTAAACAAACCATGATTCTGAAAAAACTTCAAAAAAAAACTTAATGGCATTTGATTAACAGCGCTGGGTGGCATTGACCATATGGCAGAAACCATTGGTATCAAATGATAGTTAATAAACTCTGTTGAGAGATTTTCTTTTTTCAAATAATCACCAAGAGTGATATCCTCATGAATACTTTTTGTATTATCACATTTTTTATAAAACTTAATTATATCAAAGAACATTCTGAGAAATTTTAAGTTAAAAAAATTTATTTTATTTGAAAAAATTCCATTTAATCCTCTGCCACAATACTCAAAGGACGATTTTTCTACTGACACAGAAAATGACATATCACTTTTCTCAATTGCAATTTTATTTTCCTCAAAAAATTTTATTAAGTTAGGATATGTGGCAAAATTAAATACTATAAATCCTATATCCACTGGAATTTTTTTTGTTCCAAAAGATAAATCTATGGTGTGAGAATGACCTCCAAAATGATCCTCCTTTTCAAAAAGGTCTACATGATGTTTTTTTGATAAATAATATGCAGCACTCAATCCTGAAATGCCTGAGCCAACGACAGCAATTTTCATTAATAATTAAGCTGCATCTTCTTTAAATTCATCTATGCTCGGACAAGTACAGAATATATTTTTATCACCGTAAACATTGTCTACTCTTGCAACTGGTGGCCAGAATTTATTAGTTCTTAAGAATTTTGCTGGATAAGCAGCCTCCGCTCTTGAATATTTATGATTCCAATTATCTGAAGCTAGTTCACTATCAGTGTGTGGAGCATTTTTTATTGGATTGTCTATTTTATCAAATTCTCCTGATTTAATTTTTTCAATTTCCTGTTTAATTTTAATTAGAGTTTCACAAAATCTGTCAAGTTCTGACAAACCTTCACTTTCAGTTGGCTCAATCATCATTGTTCCAGCTACAGGCCATGACATAGTTGGTGCATGAAATCCAAAATCAATTAATCTTTTTGCGATATCTTCCTCAGTAACCCCAGTTTCTGACTTTATATTTCTTATATCAATAATACATTCATGTGCAACATTACCATTTGAGCCTTTGTATAAAATTGGAAAATGATCTTTTAATCTATGAGCAATATAATTTGCGTTTAATATTGCAACTTGCGTAGCAAATTTTAATCCTGCTGATCCCATCATTTTTATATACATCCAAGAGATAGATAAAATACTTGAACTACCCCAAGGTGCTGCAGATACTGCACCAATTCCAGTTGTTGGTCCACAATCTTTTATCACCGGGTGGTTAGGCAAATAAACTTGTAAGTGTCTTTTACAAGCAATAGGTCCCATTCCAGGTCCTCCACCGCCGTGAGGAATACAAAATGTTTTATGTAAATTAATATGACAAACGTCTGGACCAAAATTTCCAGGTTTCGCAACTCCGACTAGTGCGTTTAAATTTGCTCCATCCATGTAGACCTGGCCTCCATTTTTATGAATTAATTCACAAATATCAGTTATTTTTTCCTCAAATACTCCATGAGTTGATGGATAAGTCACCATTAATGCGCCGAGGTTTTCAGAGTGTTGCTCAGCCTTTTTCTTTAAATCATCAAAATCAACATTTCCCTCTTTATCACAATTAACTACAACTACTTTCATTCCAACCATTTGTGCACTTGCTGGATTAGTGCCATGTGCTGAGCTTGGAATTAAGCATATGTTTCGATTAGACTCACCTCTATCCAAGTGATACTTTCTGATAACCATTAAGCCTGCATATTCCCCTTGAGCACCTGCATTAGGTTGCAGAGAAACACCTGAAAAACCAGTTATAGATCGCAGCCAATTTTTTAGATCGGTAAATAAATCTCTAAAACCTTCCATTTGCTCAATTGGAACAAATGGGTGAGGCTCAGCAAATTCTCTCCATGAAATAGGAATCATTTCAGCGGCTGCATTTAATTTCATTGTGCATGAGCCAAGTGCTATCATCGTTCTATTCAATGCGATATCTTTATCTTCCAACCTTTTTAGATATCGTAACATTTCAGTTTCTGAGTGATATGAATTAAAAACTGGATGTTTTAAATATTTTGAAACTCTTAATAAATTTTTTGGTAAATTGGGTAAACTTACTGAGGGATCCTCTTTTTTAATTGACTCAGCCACATTAAAGATTTTTAATAATTGATTAACTCTATAAACATTTTTTCTTTCATCAAAAGAAACAGCAAGCATTTCAGAATTTACTTTACGTATGTTGACTTTTTGATTTAAAGCATTCGTATAAATTTGATCAGTCTTTTCTTTAGTAATAATTGTAACTGTGTCAAAAAAGTAATTTGAATATAATTCGTATCCAGATTGTTTTATTTTATCAGCAAAATTTTTTGCCAATTGAGAGACTCTTTCAGAAATATTTTTAATTCCGTCTGGACCATGATAGATAGCGTATGCTGCTGATACAATCGCTAATAAAGCTTGAGCAGTGCAAATATTACTTGTCGCCTTATCTCTTCGGATGTGCTGCTCTCTAGTTTGTAAGGATAATCTATATGCTTTATTGCCATGTCTATCAACTGATACACCGACGATTCTTCCAGGCATTGATCTTTTATACTCATCTTTTGTTGCAAAAAATGCTGCATGTGGACCTCCATATCCCATTGGGATACCAAATCTTTGTGAACTTCCAACCGCTATATCAGCACCAAGTTCTCTAGGTGTTTTTAATTTTGCTAATGCTAATAGGTCACAAGCTAACACTGCCTTTCCGTTTTTTTTATGAATTTTACTAATTGCTTCACTTGGGTCTTTTATATCCCCTAAAGTCCCAGGATATTGTATAATTCCACAAACTAAATCTTCTTTTAATTGATCTAAAACTTCATCTTTACCAACCAAAACTTTTAAGCCCATCGGTTCAGCCCTTGTTTGAATTACATTAATTGTTTGAGGATGACAATCCTCAGATACAAAAACTAAATTACTATCTTTTTTATTTAATCTGTGACTAAGACCCATAGCTTCGGCTGCTGCTGTGCCTTCATCTAATAAAGAGGCATTGGCAATGTCCATTCCAGTAAAGTCAACGATCATTTGCTGGAAGTTTAATAACATCTCAAGTCTTCCTTGAGCCACCTCTGGTTGATAAGGGGTATATGAAGTGTACCAACCTGGATTTTCTAATATATTTCTCAAAATTACATATGGTGTATAAGTTCCGTAATAACCCATACCAATAAAATTTGAAAAAACTTGATTTTTTTTTGACATTACTCTTAATTTTCTCAATGCTTCATATTCTGAGTTCGACTCACCAATATTTAACTCACCCTTAAACTTTATTTTTTCTGGAACAGTGTTATCAATTAAATCGTCAAGCGATTGATAATTTAATTCTTTTAACATTTTTGATTGATCTTCTTTAGAAGGTCCAATGTGTCTTTTTAAAAAATCTTTCTCTGAATTGGGTAACATTATGATGATGTCTCCTTTGCAAATTTGTCGTAATCTTCTCTATTCATTAAAGCATCCATTTCTGATGGATCTTTTATTTTTAGTTTAAAAAACCAAGCTGAGTTTTCTGGATCTTGATTAATTTTTGAAGGATCATCGACTATAGATTGGTTCGTATCAACCACCTCACCACCTACAGGGGTATATACGTCACTAGCAGCTTTTGTTGACTCTACAACTCCAGCTGTTCCATCTTTTTCGACATTAGAACCTTTTTCAGGAAGTTCTGCGAAAACTATATCTCCTAACATTTCAGTTGCGTGCTTAGTTATGCCAATTGTTGCTACATCACCTTCTAACTTTATCCATTCATGTTCTTTCGAATATTTTACTTCACTCATTAATTTGCTCCTTTGACATAACTTTTTTTGTAAAATGGCAAACTACAAATATTGGCTGGATGTTTTTTGCCTCTTACTTCTAAAAATACTCTAGTATTTTTCTTTGAAAATTGGTTTTCAACATAACCCATTGCCACAGGTCCATTCACGCTTGGTCCAAATGTTCCACTAGTTATTTCTCCAATATGAACATCTGATTGATTAAAAATTTTTGTTTTTTCTCTAGCGATTATTCTTCCCTCGGGTTTTATACCAACTCTGATTTTACTGACACCATTATTTATTTGTTTTATGATAATGTCAGACCCTATAAAATCTCCTTTAGATATTCTTTCTTTTGAAATTGCCCACTTTAAATTTGCCTCTACTGGAGTTTTATCTTTATCAAGGTCATGACCGTATAAACATAAGCCAGCTTCTAATCTTAGAGTATCCCTCGCTCCTAAACCTATTAACTTAGAGCCTTTTTTAATTAGTTCTCTTGTTAATTTATCTGCAAAACTATTTAGTATTGATATCTCAAAACCATCTTCACCTGTATAACCAGATCGTGTAATATAAATTTTTTGATTTTCAAAAGAAAACCAGTTTCCAGACATAAAATTTAAATCTTTTACTCCGTCAATAACATCATTAAGTATATTTGAAGACTTTGGTCCTTGTATCGCAATTAAGGATCTATTATCATCCAAAATCATTTTGTATTTGCCTTTTAAAAAATTCTTTAAAATATCAAAATCACTTTCTTTACATGCTGCATTAAGAATAATTAAAAAGCCTTCATTAATCTTTGTAATTATCAAGTCGTCATGAATGCCAGCATCTTCATTCATTAAGAAACTATATTTTGAATGATTTAATTTTAAATTTTTTAAATTCAAAGGGAAAATTTTTTCTAAATCTTGGGTTAGTTCTTCACCACCATAAATAAATAATTGACCCATGTGAGAAACATCGAATATACCAGAGTGATTTCTTGTGAATTTATGTTCTTCAACAATACCTTCGGAATATTGTATTGGCATTTGATAACCAGCAAATTCTACAAATTTTGCCTTGCAATCTTGGTGCAGTTGGTAAAGCGGTGTTTTTTTTATATCCATATTAACTCTTTTTACCCATCTGTATATTTGCCTGAGAGTTTTGCTCCTTCGGCGAGAATTTAATCTCTTTCCAGAGTTAATATGTACGGTCCTTTTGCCTGAGAGATTCCTGGGTGGTTGCTCCTTCGGCGCTACATAAAGTAGTCTCTCCCGTAAGCTTAATTAATAGCATAATTTTTTGCTTACTTAAATAATTAAAGTTCCTTTTTTTTTGTGTAATATATATTAAAAAATTGCAAAACAACTGCAGTTATTACTATTGATCCCCCCACTAATACTTCAAATGAGAGATTTTCATTTACGAAAATCCATGCCCAAAGAGGTCCTAAAACTGCTTCTGTTAACATTATTATCCCAACAAAAGCAGACGGTGTTGATCTTGCACCAATAGTAATTAGGATAAATCCAAATCCTAATTGAAAAAAACCAGCTAAAAAACCCAAAAAAATATCGTTAAGAGAAATTAGTATTGTTGGTGACATGATGAATCCTATAATCATTGAGATTGTTCCAGCAACAAGTTGTAGAGGCACCATATCAATCTCAGGAAATTTTCTAACAATTAATATTAAAATTGCAAAAGATATTGGCATTAAAAAAGCAACTGTGTTTCCTATCATTTGACCTGGTGAAATAGTTCCACCTAACATTAGAAAAATTCCACATATTGCAATAAATATACATGCAGAGGTTAGTTTTGAAATTTTTTCCCTCAAAAAAATATATCCAAAAATCGCAAGAAATAATGTCTGAGTTTGTATTATAAAATTAGTGTTAGCAACTGTTGTTTCATACATGGCAAAAACATAACTCACGAATCCAACGGATAAGATTATTCCTCCAATTAATCCTGGAAAACCTGAAATATATAAAACATTAAAGATTTTTTTTTTGTAAGTAATTAAAAGAAAAATTGTGATAACAATGATAAAAAAAAAGGATCTCCAAAAAAGAATTTGCCAGAGAGTAGAGCCCTCAAAAGATTTTACAATCAATCCTCCAAAACTTAAACTGAATGCTCCTAAAAAGATTAAAAAAGGACCAGATAGTCTATTTAGAACTTTCATTAAATTTGAGAAATTAATTTTTGTGTATCCATTTCATACAACTTGAAAAGTGTTTCTGCATCAGCTAATTCAACTTCCTGGAATTTTATTTTTGACCCTGATGGTAATTGAACTAATTTGTCATAATCTGCACTTATGACAACTCCTATTTTTGGATAACCTCCAATTGTTCCATGATCTGAGAGCATAATAATTGGATCTCCATCAGCTGTAATTTGAATTACGCCTTTTAATAATCCTTCTGACTTAATGTTTTTATTTACTATATTTTCTATTTTTGGACCCTTAAGTCTCATACCCATTCTATCTGAAAGTTTTGTAATTTTAAATTCACTTCCAAAAAAATCTTTTTTTCCTTTAACTGAAAAATAATCAAAGTTCGTTGCTTTTATAATTCTTATTTTTTCTATTCTTGAATTTAAATAATTAAGTTTTTTAGACATAAAATTTTGATTAATCTTTTTAATCTTAATAGTTTGAGTGTTAGAAATTTTTTTACCATCATTAGATCCAATATTTGCTTTTGTGTTTATGGAACAACTGCCCCACTGATATTTAAGATCAAATTCTCCTCCAATTGAAAAATATCCATAAACAGATTTATTGGTCGATAAAATATCAATTTCATCTCCATTTTCTAAAAAATAATTTTGATAACAAAGCCCCTCAATTTTTTTGTCTTTTTTTTTAATTGTAAAATGAACATCCCCTGTAATCGCAAAATTTATACTCTCACCAAAATATTTCATCAAAGGCCCCTGATATGCAAATTCAATAACTGGTAAGTCGGATTTATTTTGTACTAATCTATTAGAAATTAAATAATTTCTCCTATCCATCGCCCCACTGAAAGGAATTCCAATGTGATACAAATTTTCTCTCCCCAAATCTTGAAAAGTTGTATTAATTCCTGCTCTCAAAATTTGAAAATAATTTTTACTCATTTAAATTTTTATATTGTTCAAGGTTAATGTTCTTAAAGATGATCGTATCTCCTGGATTAACTAGATTTGGATCCTTTTCCTTTTTATTATCAAAAATTTTAATTGGAGTATTTCCAATGATGTTCCATCCACCTGGACTTTCAAAAGTGTAAATATTAGTAAACTGTTCTGTCACTCCAACAGAGCCTTTCGGAACTTTTACTCTTGGAGTTTCTAATCTCTCAACTCTCATCTCATCTTTCAAATCACCTAAAAAAGGCATACCAGCAATAAAACCTGTCATATAACAAAAATACTCATTACTAAAAAAATTTTCAAAAATTTTATCTCTGCTCAATTTTAGTTTTTTTTCTAACCTTTCAATATCTAATGATAGATTTTCATGACAACAAACAGGTATTTCAATTTTTCTACTTGATAAATTCTCTTCTCGATCAATTGACATATTTTCTAAAACCTTTTTTAGTTTTTTAAAATTTGTTTTTTTCAGATCAAACGAGATTATTAATTTATTGTAGGATGGTATAAGATTATTAACGCCATCAATTTTATTTGATCTAAGAGTTTTGAAGTATCTAATTACTAAAGAATTTGTTTTTTTATTAACTTCATCACCGAAATCACAATAAACTGCTGCGTCACCAAGATTTAATATATTTTTTATCATGCCATGTTATACTTACAATTAATGACTAAGGAAATTAATATAAACTGCGATTTAGGTGAAAAATCACAGCATCATTCTAATGAACATGATCCAGATTTATTAGAAATTGTAAATTCAGCTAATGTTGCGTGTGGCTATCATGCTGGTGATGAAGAAACAATGAATGAAGTAATTTCGATTTCCAAAAAAAATGGTGTAAGTATTGGTGCGCATCCTTCTTTTAAAGATCCCGAAAATTTTGGTAGATCTAGGCTAAATTTATCATCAAATGAAATAAGAAAATTAATCATAGATCAATATGAAATTTTACAAAATATTGCAATCAATCATGGTGAAACTGTAAGTCATATAAAGCCCCATGGAGCTTTAAATAACATGGCTTGCGAAGATATAGAATTAGCAACAACTATTGCACAAACTATTAATGATATTAGCAAAGATCTTATATACTTAGTTCCTACTGGATCAAAAATGCAAGTAGCAGCCAAAAAACTTGATATGAAAATAGCCTGTGAAATATTTGCTGATAGAAATTACGAAGATGATGGAAACTTAGTATCAAGAAAGAAGTCAAATGCTTTAATTACAGATCCAGAAATAGCTAAAAAACATGTATTATCTATGGTTAAAAATCAGGCACTTAATTGTCACAGTGGAAAACAAATACCTTGTGAAATTGACTCTGTATGCATACATGGGGATAATAAAAGTTCATTAGCAACAGCTAAAGAAATAAGAAAAAATTTATCGGCTAATGGGCTAAAATTGGTAACTTTAAATAAATTAAAAAAATTTAATTAATGATAAAAAAAATTTTTATAACATCGATATTTTATTTACTTTTAACTTCTAATAGTTTTTCGGCAGGTTCTTCTGGAGGTGACGGAGGGTCAATGAAATCAGATTATGAAAAAGCTGTAACCTTTGTCAAAAGTGCAAAAAAATTAGAAAAAAAAGGTAAAATGGATAAAGCAAAAGATAAATATCAAAAAGCTCAGAAGTTACTTATTAAATCTAACAAGAAGAAACCTAATAAACCTAATACTTTAAACTACCTGGGTTTTACAACAAGAAAGCTAGGTGACTTTGAAAATGGTGAGAAATATTATCTCCAAGGTTTGGCTATTGACCCAAAACATATTGGTATTAATGAATATTTAGGTGAATTATATGTGGCAACCAATAGACATAATTTAGCAGTAGAAAGACTTCAAGTTTTGAGCGACTGTAATTGTAAAGAGTACAAAGATCTTAAAGATATAATAGCGGGAAAAAAAATATCAAAATATTAATTTAAGTTTTGGACCATTTGCTCAGGCATCCATAAAACAATCTCAGGAAAAATAACAACAATTATCACCGCGAGAACCATTAATAAAAATAATGGAAAAGCACTCCTTGCTATATATCCCATATCTTTATTTGCCATTCCTTGAAGAACGAAAAGGTTAAATCCTACTGGTGGGGTTATTTGAGCCATCTCAACAACAATAACTAAAAAAATACCAAACCAAATCATATCAAATCCTGCTTGCCTAATCATTGGTTCAATGATTGCCATTGTTAACACGACTGCTGATATTCCATCAAGAAACATGCCCAATATTATGTAGAAAAACATTAAAACAAAAATTAATACATAAGGAGAAAGACTCATACTTTCTATCCAAATTGCTAAATTTCTTGGTAATCCTGTAAATCCCATAGCTAAAGATAAAAATGTAGAACCGGCTAATATGAAAGCGATCATACATGAAGTTTTAGTTGCACCCATCAATGAGGACTTGAATGTTTCTAAAGTTAAACTTTTTTGAAAATATAACAAAATTAAAACACCAACTACACCTAAAGATGCTGCTTCAGTTGCAGTTGCTATTCCAGTGTATATTGATCCAATTACCGCTGAAATTAGAAATATTACGGGTAAAAGTTGTCTAGATTTTTTTATTTTTTCCAGAAAAGAGTAATTTTCAATAATGTTTGGCATATCTTTTTTGTTAATAAGAGACCAGATCACTACATAAGACATGAAGATCAATGCAATCATAATACCAGGAATAATTCCAGCAATGAACAATTTTGCTATGGATTCTTGCACAGCTACACCATAAATAATTAAGATAATTGACGGTGGTATCAATAGCCCTAGAGTTCCTGATCCTGCCAAACTACCTAATAAAATTTTTTCTGGATAATTTCTTTTTCTCAGCTCAGGAATAGACATTTTTCCAACAGTAGCTACTGTTGCCGCTGATGATCCTGATATAGCAGCAAACAATGCACAACCAACAATATTAACATGTATCAACCCGCCAGGTAATTTTTGCATCCAAGGAGATAAACCTCTAAATAAATTTTCTGAAAGCTTAGTTCTAAATAATATCTCGCCCATCCATACGAAAAGCGGTAAAGCTGTTAAGGTCCATGACGAAGATGTTCCCCATATAGTGGTTGCCATTGCGTCACCAACTGGTCTTGAGGTAAATAACATCATTCCAATAGCTGATACACCCACCATACTTAATGCGACCCAAATACCAGAGCCCAAAAATATCAATAAAACGCTTATAAAAAAAATTGTTAAAAATATTTCTGCCATTTAACTTTTTTTAAAATTTAGAATTAATCTATGAAAAACACTTATAAAAAAAATTGTAGAGCCAATTGCAATACTTGTTTGAGGTATCCATATCAGAATTTCGTCTGCTCCCTCACTTCGCTCCTGAAATTTATATGATATAATTAACATCTTTATAAAGTAGTAAGCCAAATATCCTGAAAAAAAACTTGCAACAATTAAACACCAAGTCTCTGCAAACCATTTTTTCCTATCAGACAGTTTTTCTAAAAAGAGCGTAATTCTTATATGACCATTTTCTATAAAAGTGTATGCTAAAGCAAAAAACGATGCAGCAGCCATACAGTATCCTGAATATTCTGCTAAACCCCTAATATAAAAACCAAATATTCTCGATGAAATTCCAATAAGAATAAATACAGCTACTAAAATTAGAAAAAAGGCAGCTATATAACCAGATAACTTATAAATTTTATTTAAATTTTTGTCTAAAGCATTAAACATAAAAACTTAAGGCCACTTTAATCTAAAGTGGCCTTAATATTATAATCAAATTATTTATATGTTGCTAATACGGCAGCTCCTCTTGATCCAGCTTTTTGAGACCATTCTTTAGCCATTGTCTCCCCAACTTTTTCAAAATGAGTTTGTAATGGTGCATTAACTTTGCCTACAACCATTCCAGCGTTAGCTAACGCCTTTTTATCTCCAACGTTTCCTTGTTTAGACAATTGCCAACCTTTTCTTTCAGCTAAAGCTGCTTGTTTCATAACAAGGTCTTTAGTTGCTTTATCAAGCTTGTTCCAAGCATCTTTATTAACAATCACCATATTTTTTGGAAACCAAGCTGCAATATCATAAAAGTATTTAACTCCGTTTTCCCAGATCTTTGAGTTTTTTCCTGTTGTAGGAGAAGTTATCATACTTTCAACAGCTCCGGTTGAAAAAGCCTGGCTTATTTCTGCAGCTTCAATCTTTGTGGGTGCCATACCTGTTAGTTCAGCTATCCTAATTGTTGCTGAGTTATAAGCTCGAAATTTTAAACCTTTAAGGTCATTAACTGAGTTAATTTCTTTTTTGCTATACAAACCTTGAGCTGGCCACGGCACAGCGTACAAAAAAACAAGACCTTTTTTATCTAAACCTTTTATGATTTCAGGTTTTGAAGCTTTATACAATTTCATAGCATCTGAATAAGAAGTTGCTAAAAAAGGTTGCGAGTCAATCTCTAGTAATGGGTCCTCTTTTCCTAGTGCAGACATAAATCTTTCACCGATCTGTGCTTGACCAGTTCTCACTGCTCTAAATATCTCACCACCTTTAAATAAAGAACCTCCTGGATGTGTAACAATTGTTAACTTGCCACCACTTTTTTTAGTAACATTATTTGCAAATTCAGTCGCATTTGCAGAATGAAAATTACCAGCTCCATAAGCTAAAGCCATGTCCCATTTCTCTGCAATTGCAAGATTTATTGACAAAATTAATGAAACTAAAATAGTGCTTAAATATTTTATGATTTTCATTTATCCTCCAATTTTTTTAAGACTATTTCATAATGTATTAAAAAAATTATCAATAAAAAAATAATACTACTTTAGATTGAATTATTTATAATTTCTAATATTATGCATCTACTTTGTTAGAAGATTCACTCATATTACTTCAGATTATTTTTATTGATATAATCTTGGCAGCCGACAATGCAATTATAATTGGTTTAATTGCAGCTAACTTTGTTCCAAAAAATAGAAGGCAAATAATATTATGGGGTGTAGCTGGTGCATTAGTATTTAAAATAATTTTTGCGTTATTTGCAACATATTTATTCAAGTTTTATTTTATCAAAATTTTGGGTGGGTTACTATTAATATGGATAGTTAATGATTTAAGAAAAGATCTTTTTGAAATAAAAAAAGTTAAATCCCCGTCAAAAAAATCAAAAGAACCATCATATATTAAAAGTGTTTATAAAGTTTTGTTTGCAGATATTACAATTAGTTTTGATAACGTTATAGGAGTGGTAGGTGCCGCAAAAGGTAATTTTGGATTTATGATTTTTGGTTTAGTACTTTCAGTCATTCTTACAGGAGCTCTCGCCACTTACTTAGCAAATTATATTCAAAAACATTTATGGATTGCATATGTCGGTCTAGGTTTTATATTATTGGTAGCAATACAACTTGTAATTGGTGGATTAGTAGACTTAGAAATTTTATCAATAAATGAAGAATTTAAAAAATATTTTTAATAAGAATGTATCTTCGATGGATACCTTTTTGATTTTACTTCTAAAGAAAACTTTTTTATTCCTAATCTAATAAATTTTTTTAGATCTACAAATTTTTTAACAAATCTTATCTTTGTATTATTCAGTCCTAATAAGTCATCAGTAACTAAAACTTGTCCATCACAAAATTTTGATGACCCTATTCCGATAGTTGGAATTTTGAGTGCATTGGTAATTTGCTTTGCTGTTGAAGTTTTTATGCATTCTAATACTATCGCGAATACTCCGTTTTTTTGAAGCATCAATGCATCATTTATCAATTTTTTTTTTTCTTTCTCAGTTTTTCCTTTTGATCTAAATTTACCTTTAGCGGTTTGTGGTAATAGACCTAAATGTCCCATTACTGGAATTTTATTTTTTATCAAGCATTGAACTTGACTAATAATTTTTTTCCCTCCTTCTAATTTGACCGCATCGCATTTTGTTTCTTTTAATATTTTCTTTGCATTCTTTAAAGCTGCGCTATTCGATCTATAAGTATTATATGGCATATCTACTGTTAATAAACTTTTTTTCACTCCAATTCTCACACTCCTAGCATGGTCAATCATATTAGTTAAAGTAACTTTTTTTGTTGTTTCGTAATTATATAAAACTGAGCCTAATGAGTCTCCAACTAAAGTAATATCTGCGTATTTATCAACTTCTTCAGCAAAATTTTTTGAGTAAGCGGTGAGACATAATATTTGTGATTTATTCTTTTTTTTAAGAATTCTCTTAATCTTACTGTTCATGTTATTTACTACTCTAATTCTATAGTACTTGGTGGCTTTGAAGTTATATCATAGACTACCCTATTTATTCCTCTAATGCTATTTACAATTTTATTAGAAATCATCTGTATAAAAGATTTTTTAAATTCATAAAAATCTGCAGTCATGCCATCTTCAGAAGTAATTGCCCTTAGTAGGCATAAATATTCATAAGTCCTGTTATCTCCCATAACCCCAACTGTTTTAACAGGAAGAAGAGCTGCATATGCCTGCCAAATTTTATGATAAAGTTTGTGATCTTTCAAAGCCTGAATAAAATAAAAATCTGCATCTTTTAAAATTTTAATTTTATCTTTTGTAATATGACCCGGCATACGTATAGCTAAGCCTGGGCCAGGAAAAGGATGTCTGAGCACAATTTCCTTACTTAAATTAAGTTCTAAACCTAATTTTCTTACTTCATCTTTAAATAAAAACTTTAATGGTTCAACTAATTTTAATTTCATCTTTTTTGGTAGACCTCCAACGTTGTGATGAGATTTTATTTTAGATGTTTGGCTGCCTGTAACTGATCTACTTTCAATTAAATCTGGGTATAAAGTTCCTTGAGCTAAAAATTTTACATTCTTAATTTTTTTTGCATAACGCTCAAAAATTTTTATAAACAAATTTCCTATAATCTTTCTTTTTTTTTCAGGATCTGAAATATTTTTTAAATTTTTTATAAATTCATTTTCTGCATTTACATAGATTAAATTGATCTTAAGTCTTTTTTTAAATGTTTTGACGACCTGTTTTTCCTCATATTTTCTCAACATACCTGTGTTAACAAAGATACAATACAATTTTTTGCCAATAGCTTTATTTAACAGTTGAGCAACTACACTGCTATCAACACCCCCAGAGAGTGCACAAATAACTTTATTTTGACCAACTTGATCTCTTATTTCTTTTATCAATTTTAATTTTTGATCTTTTGGCGACCAGTTTTTTTTAATCTTACAAATTAAGAAAATGAAATTACTTATTAGTTTTTTTCCATTTTCTGTATGTGTAACCTCTGGGTGAAACTGAACTCCGTAGAAGCTCCTCTTTTTGTTCTCGATAATTGCAAACTTCGAATTTATACTTGAGGCAATTACTGAAAAATCCTTTGGAATCTTGGAGACTTGGTCAGCATGACTCATCCAAACTTTAATTATTCTTTTTTTATTAAAAAATTTTTTTGTTAATAAGCTATCTTTTTTTTTAAAAATATTAGCTAAACCAAATTCTCTATGTTTTGACTGTTTTACTTTTCCACCATTTAATTTTGAAAGTATTTGATGTCCAAAACAAATACCTAAAATGGGAATCCCTTTTTCAATTATCTTTTTATCAAATGAATATTTATTTATCTCATAAACATTTAGAGGACCACCAGATAAAATTATACCTTTGATATTAAAATTTATATTTTTTTTTTTTATCTTTTTATGACTAACAATTTCAGAAAAAACGCCTAATTCTCTTATACGTCTTGCAATTAATTGAGTGAACTGGGATCCAAAGTCTATTATCAAAATTTTATTTAATTCTTGATTAAGAGTCATTCTTTGGCTCAATGTTATCAAGATTTTCTAATATACTTTTATTCTCTTTACATAATGTTTCACATACTTTTGAAAAAGTTTTAGATAATTTTTTTACCTTTTTGTAATTTGATTTTTTTAAAGCAATTTTCATTGACATTAATATTGCCTCCTCATTAATGGGATCAATTAATAAGGTTGTTTCAAGATTTTTTTCCTCTTTTTCTTGATCTTCTTCAATATTGTAAATCTTTGCAAGATATAAGTATGAGTTTGAGTCTTTTGGATTAAATACTATGCTTTTTTCAAACATAAAACGTGCATCTTCATATTTTTTTTTGTTATACAATTTCAAACCTTCTTGAAAAAAATTTTCATCGCTCAAAGAAATATTTAACATGCTGATGATAAGGTAAAAAATAAATGTAAAATTAAATATTTTTCTCATCAGTACTTGTTATCACTTTTAATAATATCAACATTATGAACCATACTTTCATAAAAACCTGCTTTAGTAATTTTTACAAATTGAGGTTTATTTCTTAGATATTTTATTTGTTTTGACCCGAGGTAGCCCATTGATGACTTCAAGCCACCGATTAACTTAAAAACTATATTTTCAACTTTTCCCTTATATTTTGCAAATCCTTCAACCCCTTCAGGTACATATTTTGAATTATTTTTCTGTTTAGATTGGAAATATCTATCAGCAGATCCTTTATTCATTGCACCAACTGAACCCATTCCTCTAAAGCTTTTAAATAGTTTTCCATTTTTTTTTATTAGCTTTCCAGGCGTTTCGTCTGTACCTGCAAATAATGAACCAATCATCACCGCGTCGGCACCTGCAGCAAAAGCTTTAGCCAAATCACCAGAGTACTTTATACCTCCATCAGATATAATCTTCACATTTTTATTTTTAATACCATTTCTAACATTTAAAATTGCACTTAATTGGGGAACACCGATACCAGCAACCAGTCTTGTAGTACAAATTGAACCAGGTCCTATTCCTACTTTGATTACATCAACACCTAATTTAAGTAAAAATTTAGCTGCCTCTGGAGTTGCTATATTTCCGGCACACAAACAAATTTTTTTACTTTTTTTCTTTTTGATAAATTTAATCATTTCTGAAACTTTTTTTGTATGACCATGGGCAGTATCTACCACTATCATATCTACTTTTTCTTTTATTATTAATTCCGCTCTATGAAATTCTTTGAGACCTGTCCCTACTGCAGCACCAACAAGTAATTTTTGTTTTTTTACTTTTTTTATTTCTTGAATTTGTTTTTTGATATCTAAATTTCGATGGATAACACCCAGTCCTCCTGCTTTTGCAATAGCTATCGCCATTTTACTTTCAGTAACTGTATCCATGGCTGAGGATAACAAAGGTATATTTAGTTTTAATGTGGCTGTTAATTTAATGCTAGTATCAACTTCGGACGGTAATATTTCAGAATACTTAGGGACGAGGGTGACGTCATCAAAGGTGAGAGCTTCTTTAATAGGAACCATAATAGTTTATATACGATTCTATTTATATTTAAAGAGATGATCTTAGATTTCTGCAGATTATAAAGCTTTCCTTAGAGTCTTTACGGCTTGATTTGGGTTTGAAAACCTTAACTTCTCTAAAAATTTTTTTTGCGAGTGCGACAATTTCATTGAATGTGCTACCCATAAATATTTTTGAAATAAAAAAACCATTTTTTGAAATGACCTCTTTTGAAAAAATCAATGCCTCTTTGCAAAGTTCTCCCGTTTGTATTGAATCTAGATTTTTTATTCCTGTGGTATTTACTGCCATATCAGACATTACAACCTCTGATTTTTTTACTAAATAACTTTTGATCTGATTTTGAACTTCGTTGCTTGTAAAGTCTCCCTTAATTTGAATAGTATTTTTAATTTTTTCCATACTTTTAAGATCTATTGAGACTATTTTTCCACTTTTAATTACTTTTGATGCATATTGAGACCAGCTACCAGGTGCTGCACCTATATCAATTACGTTCATTCCACCTCTGAAAATTTTAAACTTTTTATCAATTTCAATTAATTTATATGCTGACCTTGCTCTATAACCTTCAATTTTTGACTGTCTAACGTAAATATCTCTCTTTTGCTTATTAATCCAATTTTTTGAAATTTTATTTTTTTTCAATTAATTTTTAAATCTAAGACTTTTATTTATTTTCTTTTTCCCAAGAGTTTCGATCTCTATTTCAATATTCTTATCTACCCGCATATCTTTACCATCTTTCCAAATACCTGCAGCTAAATGCATAATACCTATTTTATAGTTTGGTAAAAATGGTTCTACAAATGTATTTTCTTGCTCATTATATTTTGGCAATAAATTACTAGTTATCCAATTACAATTTAAAGGTAAAAATTCTGTTGGCAAATCATCAATATAAACTGACATGTTAATAGCTAAGCCCTCTGAGCCAAAAATATTTCCCGCTTTAAGAGTTTTGGTTAAATTATCTTGCCATAAATTCCATCCCTTAGAGTTTTTTTCCATTGAAAAAACACCAATATTTATATGAGGAGCAAAGGCTAATTTCCTTGCTTTTTCGTAACCTATTTTAGATTTAACAGCATGTTTAAAATTCTGAGATTTGACCAAAGCCAATTTTCCAAACAACCAATTTACCTTTGAAGTAATTTTGTATCCAGGTCCTATTGTTTGAGTAATTCCTAGCTTACCATTTTCACAAGCTTTAAAATATAGCTCTACACAATTCCAATCATTGACCCAAGCATCACAATCAATCCACAAATATTTATCGTAATTAGGGAAATATTTCGGTAAAAATGCTCTCGAGACTTGGCTTTTGAGCCACTCCTTGTCTTTAACTTTATATTCTGGCACTTGAATATCCCACTCAGCATGTTTAATCTCATCTACAATATTGGATAATTTATCTTTCTGTTCTTTAGTAAGACCTGCATCTAAAATACAAATTGCAACCTTTTCACTTTCTTTGAATCTTTTGATAGAATTAATTAATTCTTCTAACAAAGGATAATAGTTAGCGTCCGCTAATGAGACAATTACTTTTTTTTTCATTTACAGTATATCTTCTAGTCCATCATCACTATCAACGGTGACATTATTTTTCTTTTTTAACTTTTTGTAGTGAAAGTAACTTATTGGTATCAAACAAAGATATATTAAAGAGCTCACCAATAAAATTTTAAAAGTATAAACCAATAAGGCTCCAAAAAATATGACTATTCCAAACAATAAAAATTTAGTCATTGATCTTTGGATTACTATTTTTTTAAAAGAGTATGTTGGTATAGTGCTTATCAATAAGATTGAAACTAACACGAAAAATATTGGTACTAAAAAATCATAATTAATTTTAAAAAAATCACCGAACCCGCTAAAACTTAAGATTAACGGCATAAGAACAATTATACCACCTGCGGGTGATGGCATGCCTTCAAAAAAATTATCTTTCCATGAAGGTTCTTCATCAGAGTGAACATTAAATCTTGCAAGTCTTAAAGCTACACATACCACGTAAATTAAACATACAAACCAACCAAATTTTTCCAAATATTGTAAATTCCAAAAATACATTATCAGAGCTGGAGCAACTCCAAAGCTAATAACATCTCCTAAAGAGTCTAGTTCTTTACCCATTTTAGATGTTCCTTTAATTAATCTAGCTATACGACCATCTAATGCATCCATTAAACCAGCAAATAATATTGCAATAATTGCTATTGCAAACTTACCGTCTAAAGCAAATTTAATTGAGGTCAACCCAATACAAATACCAATCAAAGTGATGGCATTTGGTAAAATCATTCTTGCTTTTTTATCAGATACAAGTTTAAAATTATTTTTTGGTTGTTGCATTCTATTTTTTAGCTAGAAGAGTTTCTCCTGATATAGCTCTTTGACCTACTTTAACTAAAGGTTCATAATTCTCATAATAGACATCAGCCCGACTTCCAAATCTAATGATTCCAACTTTATCTCCCTGCTTAAGGTCTTGATCTTTGCTAGCTTCACAAACGATCCTACGAGCAACTAAGCCAGCAATTTGAACAAGAACAACATTATTATTGTAAGGATCTTTTATTTTGTAATAGTTTCGCTCATTGTCTTCACTCGCTTTATCTAAAGAGGCATTTACAAATTTTCCTGGTTTGTATAAAATTTCCTCTATTTTTCCTCCACAAGGAGCTCTATTGACATGACAATCAAATACATTCATGAAAATACTAATTTTCTTAAATTTTTTATTTTCCAATCCTAGCTCTTTAGGTCCATCAACCTCCTCAACTTTTATGACCTCACCATCGGCTGGACTTACAAGATAATTATCATCACCAATTACCACTCTCTCTGGATCTCTAAAAAAATAGTAAACCCAAATAGTTAAGACTAAACCAATAAGTCCAAGAAAATCACTGAAGCTATAAAATAAAATTGTAATAATGCCGGCTATAACTAAAAACTTATATCCTTCTGCGTGAATTTTAGGAAATATCTTACTAAACATATTCTTCTATTTGATAATTTTTCATTAATATGTATATAAAATCGCGAAATTCAATTAATAAGATAAAATATAAGTGAGCAAAATTACAGTAAAAAACCCCGTGGTTGAGTTAGATGGGGATGAAATGACCAGAATTATTTGGGAATTTATAAAAAATAAATTAATTCTCCCATACCTTGATCTCAAAATAGAATATTACGACCTCGGAATGAAAAGTAGAGATGACACTGATGATCAAATCACGATCGACTCAGCCAATGCAATTAAAAAATTTGGAGTTGGAATTAAATGTGCAACAATAACACCTGACGAGGCCAGAGTTGAAGAGTTTGGATTAAAGAAAATGTGGAGATCTCCTAATGGAACAATTAGAAATATAATTGGAGGAACAGTATTTAGAGAACCAATTATCTGTTCAAATATTCCAAAGCTAGTTCCCTCATGGACTGATCCTGTGATTATTGGAAGGCACGCATTTGGTGATCAATACAGAGCAACAGATTTTAAAGTTCCTGGAAAAGGAAAGATGGAAGTCAAATGGACATCTGAAGATGGTAAAGATGAAATAAAATACGAGGTCTTTAATTTCACTGGTCCAGGTGTTGCACTTTCGATGTATAATTTAGACAAATCTATTCAAGATTTTGCAAGATCATGTTTTAGTTACGGCTTAATTAAAAAGTGGCCAGTATATATGTCTACAAAAAATACAATTTTAAAAAAATATGACGGTAGATTTAAAGATATATTTCAAGAAATTTTTGACAAAGAATATAAAAAAGATTTTGAAAAAAACAAATTAACATACGAACATAGATTAATTGATGACATGGTTGCGTGTGCAATGAAATGGAGTGGTAAATATATCTGGGCATGTAAAAATTATGATGGTGATGTTCAATCCGATACTATGGCTCAAGGTTATGGTTCTTTAGGACTAATGACTAGTACATTGTTAACTCCAGATGGAAAAGTTATGGAAGCAGAGGCGGCTCATGGCACAGTTACTCGTCATTTCAGAATGCATCAACAAGGTAAAGAAACATCAACAAATCCAATTGCATCAATATTTGCTTGGACTAGAGGATTAGCACACAGAGGAAAATTGGATAGTAATAATGAATTAATAAAATTTGCTAATACGATTGAGCAAGTTTGTATCGGATGTGTTGAAAGTGGATCGATGACTAAAGATTTAGCAATATTAATTGGTCCATCAAGTAAATATTTAACTACAAATCAATTTTTAGATGAAATTGATAAAAATTTAAAAAAGAAATTAAATTAAAGACTTAATTTTTTCAAAGGCTTCATCAATTTTACTTTGATCTTGGCCTCCTGCTTGGGCAAAATCTTTTCTACCACCTCCCCCTTTTCCACCTATAGTTTCTGAGCCTAATTTTGCAAATTTTACAGCATCATATTTATCAACTAATTTTTCAGTAATACCAACTGCTAGACCGACCTTGTCTTCACTGCTTGCAAAAACTACTATAATACCATCTCCTAATTCTTTTTTACCATTATCAACTAATTTTCTCAAATCTTTGGGAGGTAAATCTTGCACCTTTTGAAATCTAACCTTTATATTATTTATTTTATCATCCTTAATAATATTTTTTGTTTTATCCTGAAGAACCGAACTAACATTTAATTGTTCAAGTTGTCTTGAAAGATTTTTTATGATTTCTTTTAAATCTTTATTATCAACATTTGGTTTGCCTCCAAGTTTTATTATTTGCGATGACAAATCTTTAATCATTTCTTCATCTTTTTGAGTTGATAAAGTTGATAATTTTTCTTTATTCTTAATAAAATCCTCAAGTTGCTTATCTCTTAAAGCTTCAACTCTTCTAACACCTGCAGCAATAGATGATTGGCTTACAGTTTTAAATTTTCCAATATCACTGGTATTTTTGACATGTGTTCCTCCACATAACTCTGTTGAAAAGTATGTTTCTTTTTCCTTTCCCATGGATACTACACGGACTTCTTCTCCATATTTTTCTCCAAAAAAAGCAAGTGCTCCTTTTTCGATTGCAGCTTTTAGTGTCATAATTCTTGTTGTTACTTCAGAACTATTTGAAACATATTCATTAACTAATTTATCGATAGTTTCTAATTCTTCATTGGTAATTGGTTTCATATGACTAAAGTCAAATCTTAATCTATCTGGAGCAACTAATGATCCTTTTTGCATAACATGTTTACCTAGGGTTCTTCTTAATGACTCATGAAGTAAGTGTGTAGCAGAATGGTAAGCTTTTAAATTATCTCTTCTCTCAACATCTATTTTCATTTCCACTACATCATTGATTTTTATTTCTCCAGTTTTCAAAGATCCATAATGAACAAATAAGTCTCCAAGTTTTTTTTGTGTATCTTCTACTTCAAAAACAGAATTACCAGAAACAATTGTACCTTTGTCTCCAAGTTGTCCTCCTGACTCTCCATAAAACGGGGTTTGATTGGTAATAATCATCCCCACTTCGCCGGTAGATAAAGATTTTGTTTCTTTGTTATCTTTAATTAAGTTTAATATAACACCTTCAGATTGATTAGACTCGTAACCTAAAAATTCTGTTGGACCAGTTTTATCTTTAATTGAAAACCAAATTGCCTCTTCAGAACTATCTCCAGAACCTTTCCAATTCTTTTTTGCTAGTTCTTTGCTCTTTTTCATTAATTCATCAAATTTCTGATGGTCAACTTTTAAGGATTTATTTTTTAAAATATCTTCAGTAAGATCTAATGGAAAACCATAGGTATCATATAATTTGAAAGCGATATCACCAGGTAAAACTTTATCTATCTTCGCAATTTCATCGTTTAAAATTTTGATACCTCTATCAAGTAAAACTAAAAATTTTTCCTCCTCCATTCTTAAAGTTTCTTTGATTAAAGATTGAGATCTTTCAAGCTCTGGATAATTTCCTGACATCTCATTTTTTAATGAGTCAAAAATTTTATAAAAAATTGGTTCTTTTGAACCTAACAAATGAGAATGCCTCATTCCTCTTCTCATAATTCTTCTTAAAACATATCCACGACCTTCATTGGAAGGTAAAACACCTTCAGCTAATAGAAATGAACTTGCCCTTAAGTGATCAGCAATTACTCTAAAACTTGATATATTTTTATCTTCTTGTTTGACTTTTGTTGCATCAGATATTGAGCTAATTAATTTCTTAAAGTGATCAGTTTGATAATTATCATGTGTACCTTGTAATAGAGCTGCAATTCTCTCTAACCCCATTCCTGTATCAACTGATGGTTTTGGCAAATCAATTCTTTTATCTTTTGAAACTTGCTCATACTGCATAAAGACTAAATTCCAAATTTCAATAAAACGATCTCCATCTTGATCTTTAGTCCCTGGCAATCCTCCTTTTAAATGATCACCATGATCGTAAAATATTTCTGAGCAAGGACCGCATGGACCAGTTTCACCCATCGACCAAAAGTTATCTGATGTTGCAATTCTAATTATCCTGTCATCACTAAAACCCGCTATTTTCTTCCAGAAATTAAAAGCTTCATCATCTTCATGAAAAACGGTTACATAAAGTCTATTTTTATCTAAACTAAAATCTTTAGTGATTAAATTCCACGCAAGTTCAATTCCTCTTTCTTTAAAATAATCTCCAAAAGAAAAGTTTCCCAACATTTCAAAGAAAGTATGATGTCTTGGTGTATAACCAACATTTTCTAAATCATTATGTTTACCGCCTGCTCTAACACACTTTTGTGAGGTAGTTGCTCTTTGATAATCTCTTTTCTCTAAGCCAGTAAATACATTTTTAAACTGAACCATTCCTGAATTAGCAAACATTAAAGTTGGATCGTTATTTGGGACTAAATTGCTAGATTCAACAATCTTATGATCGTTTTTTTCGAAGTATTTAAGAAACGTACTTCTTATTTCATTTAATGATTTGTCCACCATATTTTTAAAATACAGCTTTTTTGTTCTATGTCTAGATAACGATAAGGGGGAAAGGCGCTTATAATAAGCGCCTTTATAATTTAAAGATGACCTTTAATTCTAGTTCTTTTTAGTAGGAGCAGTCTCTTTTGCAGCCTCTTCTTTTTCTGCTACTTTCTTCTCCTTTTCAATTTTTTCAGGACTTAATGGATTTCCTTCAATTTTCTTTGAAATCACACCAGCTTTTTCTCTAATTGCCATTTCTATTTCTGCAGCAACTTTAGGGTTTTGTGCAAGATAAGTTTTTGCATTTTCTCTACCTTGACCTATTTTTTCACCCTTATAAGCATACCATGCTCCTGATTTTTCTATAATGTCAGCTTTAGCACCTAGATCGACTAACTCACCCATTTTGCTAATACCTCTTCCATACATCAAATCAAACTCAACAACTTTAAATGGTGGTGCAACTTTATTCTTAACTACTTTTACTCTTGTAGTGTTGCCTATAATTTCATCTTTATCTTTGATGGCACCAATTCTTCTAATATCCATTCTTACAGATGAGTAAAACTTAAGTGCGTTACCACCTGATGTTGTTTCTGGGCTTCCAAACATAACTCCAATTTTCATTCTGATTTGATTAATGAAAATCATCATTGTGTTTGTGTTTGAAATTGAACCAGTTAATTTTCTTAAAGCCTGACTCATTAATCTTGACTGAAGACCAACGTGATGATCTCCCATCTCACCTTCAATTTCAGCCTTTGGAGTTAAAGCTGCAACAGAGTCAATTACGATAACTGAAATAGAGCCTGATTTTACTAGTGTATCTGCTATTTCTAAAGCTTGTTCACCAGCATCTGGTTGTGAAATTAAAAGCTCCTCAGTATTTACTCCTAATTTTTTTGCATAAACTGGATCTAAAGCATGCTCCGCATCTACGAATGCACAAATTCCACCTGCCTTTTGGGCTTCAGCAACAACTTGTAATGCTAATGTTGTTTTTCCAGAAGACTCTGGTCCATAAACTTCTACAATCCTTCCTTTAGGTAGACCGCCTATTCCTAAAGCTAAATCCAAACTTAAAGAACCTGTAGAAATCGACTCGATATCCATTGCTCTTTTTTCGCCTAACTTCATAACTGAACCTTTTCCGAAGTTGTCAGTTATCTGGCTGATTGCAGCATCTAATGCTTTGTTCTTTTCTTTAACGTCCATTTCTTGATCTTTGGTAGATTTAACTACTTTTAGGTTATTTTTCGTCATTTTTTGCCTCTTTTTTTAATTTTTTTAACTTACGAATCATGAAATAAATGTACACATTTTGTTCTCATTATCAAGATTTATTTATTTTAGGCCAAAAAATCAAATATTACCTAATTTTTAGGTAGTCACTCGTAAGTAAACCGACTGATTTTAGGAGATTAAATTGAGAGAGAATAAAGTTTCTCTCTGAGTTTGAAAGGGAAATTTGTGAATCTAATAATAAAGAATTCGACTGGATAACTTCAAGGGTAGTTCTTTTATTTGACCCGCTATTGTATTCGGCTTGAATTCCCTCACTGGCGATCTCAGCTGCATCAACTTGAGATTTGACAGAATTCAATAAACTTTGATTTGATTGATAATTAGACCACGCGCTCGTTACATTTGTCAAATTTTCTTTAGTCATATTATCTAGTAATAAACTTTTCTGTAATTCTAAACTGCGACTCTTTTTTAAGGATGCAATGTTTTTACCACCTGAGTAAAAAGGCCAAGTTACTGTAGCACTTAAAGTATCTTTTTCTCTCTCATCATATGTTGCACTTAGATCCTCCGTTTTCGATTTATCAAAAGAAAGATTTGCAGTTGGTGCTAAATCAGACTTTGCATTTGATGTATCTTTTTTCGACTGCTCGTACTCAAGTTTTGAAATAATAAGGTCTGGATTATTTTTTTTTGAAAGTTCAATTGCATTTTCAAGTCCCGTTGGCAATCTAACCTCTATTATTGATGATTTATCTAATAATTCTGGATCTGATATTTTTCCAATTACATTTTTATAATTAAGAACTGATATTAAGAAGTCATTTTCTGATTGGATCAACTTAGCTTTGGCTTCAGCAAAAGATGACTCTGATTGTGCTACGTCAGATAAGGTTATCTGCCCCCTTTCTAATCTAATTCTATCAGTTTCAACTTGTCTTTCCAATAAATTTACGTTTGACTGATTAAATTTGAATTTTTCATTCGCCGATATCAGCCCAGTATAAGCTTCAACTGACTTATATAAAATATCTTGCTCTTTTTTTAATAATTTTGCTTTCGCTAATTCTAATCCTATCTTACTCTTTTCAAGTTCAGCTTTTCGACCAAAATCTACCAACGTTTGAGTAATTGTAATCGACTGTTCAGTTGGATCAACGTCATCTAATCTTGCGTCTCCTCCACTTTGTTTTGTTAATTTTTCAGTATTTTCCTCACTTTTTTTACCAGTAACAGTTATAGTTGGAAAATAAGCGCTCTTAGAAACATTTAGTTCTTGCTTTGAAATATTGATACTTTCCCTTTCAGCATTAAGTTCTGAGTTGTTCTCATAAGCTTTTTTTAAAGCTGATTTAAATGTTTCAGCTCCTGCAAAATTATAAAAACAAAATAATAAAAAAAATATACTTAAGAAAATTTTCATTGCTTTTTATATAATGCATTTTTAATTTGATGATTACTATCTAAATTCAGAATAATTGATGCATATTTGGGCATGTATTTAAACATATTTTGTGTGATTCTTTGATAAGTTTGCATAAAACTAATTACATCGCTTTTACTCATAATTTTTAAGTCCAATTTGCTCGTATTATTTAGCCAAAGTTTACGTTCCTGTTTTAATCTCCATTTTTGGAGTAAATTAAAATTTTTAGCTTTTAGATAAATTAAACAATTCAATTGTGAATATAAGTTTTTGTATTTTGATTTCAATTGTTGGTTAACATATTTTCTCCAAATTTGTTTTTGGTCTTTTAACTTTTCCATTGAATTAATAGATCTTTTTAAAGTATTATTTTTTTCAGGCTTTGCGCCAACACACCATCCTTCAAAAATAATCACATCTGGTTTATCTTTTAGATCATACCAATTACTTTTTTTAAATCTATCATCAACTGCTTTATTGAAAGTTGGAAGTTTTAATCGTTTAAATGATTTGTTTTTTACTTTTCTAAAAAAACTCAACATCATATTTACATCGTGAGTACCTGGCACTCCTCTTGTTAAAAGTAAAGGATGCACCCTTCTTGAAAGATTTATCCTCTCTTTTCTTGTTTTGTAAAAATCATCTATTGAAATTCTAAAAACTTTTAGATTAAAATTTTTAATAAGAATAATTTTAATTATAGAACTAACTGTTGTTTTGCCCGTTCCTTGGCCCCCAGCTAAACCAACAAAATAGGGTTTTTTTTTGTTAGCTTTATTATTTATCCAGAAACATAATGGGATCAAAAAGGATTTAATCATTTTTTCCTTGTTTTTGAATCTATCAGCTTTTGTTTCCTGAGACTTAATAAACCTTAGGCAATCTTTTTTTACCTTATCAAAACATAAACTGAATTGTTGCATAAAAATTATTTTTTATCTAATGGATGATTTTGACCATCATTTACTGGAATTTCTTTCATATCGAAGGTATTTATTTCATCAATGCATCCAACATTAAATCCTGTCATAGCAGGATTAATTCTTGGGTTGTGATGGGTATAAATTCCACAGTCAGAACAAAAGTAATGTTTGGCAACTTTTGAATGAAATTGATAAAGTTTTAATTTTTCTTCTCCTTTTATAATTTTAAAATCCTCATTTTTCACCATCGACATAATTGCTCCTTTTCTTTTACAAATAGAACAGTTGCACTTTATTACTTTGGCTAAATCTCCTTCTAGATTTATTTCTGCCTCTATAGCTCCACAATGACATACTAATTTTTTCATTTTTATTTTCTATCTTTTATATGATTTTGACCATCATTTACAAAGGTCTTAAGTTTAAATAATTCATTTGGTTCTATTTCATCAATACACCCTACATTAATACCATAAGTATTTGGGTCACTTCTCCTTAAGTTATGTGTATGAGTTCCACACTCTGAGCAGAAATGATGCTTGGCTACTTTAGTGTTAAATTGATAAGTCTTAATTTTGCTCTCCCCCTTAACAATCTTCAAATCATTTTTGTTTATTGTTGTAACCATTGTTCCTTTTCTTTTACACATAGAACAATTACATCTCATCAATTCTTCAATATTTTTTTTTAGATTAATTTGAATTTCGACTTCTCCACAATGACAAGTAAGTTTTCTTATAATTGACATTAATTTAAACTATCTCTGGTTTGAGTTATCCACAAGCATACAAAATGTAGTTTTGATGTTCATGTTTTGATTCACTTTTGATTCAATTACAGACTCAAAATACAATCTCTTGCGTGTATTGTATAAATAGGCTATAAAATAGAACAAAACAAGAACATGAAGTTGACTATCCCATATTATCTACATAAAGCTGGCGCTGGTTTTCCCTCGCCTGCTACCGATTATATTGAAGAAGATATTGATCTAAATATGCATCTAATTAAAAATGTTCCAGCTACTTTCGTCATTAGAGTGCAAGGAAAATCCATGGTTGATTCTGGGATTAATGATGGAGACTTATTAGTTGTTGATAAAAGTTTAAAACCTAAGAATTTTTCAACTGTTATTGCAAATGTTCATGACGAACTTGTTGTTAAAACTTTAGTTCAAGAAAGAGATAAAAAATTTTTAACTTCGGGATCTAAAGATTTTTCTAATAGAATTTTAATTAATGAAGAAGAAGATGTTTTTATTTGGGGGGTTGTGACTTATGTCATCCATTCAACGTACTAAAAAAATAGGCTTAGTTGACTGTAATTCTTTCTATGTTTCATGTGAAAGATTATTTAATCCAAAAATAAGAAAAAAACCTGTAGTTGTACTATCTAATAATGATGGTTGTATTATCTCTAGATCTAATGAAGCGAAAGCCTTAGGAATTAAAATGGGCGAACCTTATTTTAAAGGAAAAGATATCATTATTAAGAATAATGTTGAGGTATTTTCTTCAAATTATTCTTTATATGGAGATTTATCTAGAAGAGTAATGAGAACTCTTAAAAGATTTAATACTGAAATCGAAGTTTATTCAATTGATGAAGCGTTTATAGATTTATCAAACTTTCCAGACTCTGAAGTTGAAAAAGTTGGAAGAGAAATTAGAGACACCGTCTTACAATGGACTGGCATCCCAACTAGCATTGGTATCGCTAAAACCAAAACATTGAGTAAAGTTGCAAATCATATCGCAAAAAAAAAGCAATCAGGTGTTACTAGTTTAATCGGCATAGAAAATTTAGATCCTATTTTAGAAAAAGTTGAAATTAATGATGTTTGGGGCGTTGGAAGACAACTTACAAAATTTTATCAAAAAAATGGTATCTATAACGCTAAACAACTTAAGAATAAATCAAATACTTGGATCAAAAAATGTTCCAATGTTTTAAGTTCAAGGACTGCAATGGAACTTAGAGGAGTTCCTTGTATTGATTTAGAGACTACACAAACAAAAAGGAAAAGCTGCGTAGTTTCAAGATCTTTTGGAAAAAGAATTGAGAATTTTCAAGAACTAAAAGAAGCAGTTGCAAACTATTGTTTAAATGCATCCGAAAAGATTAGATCAGAGTCTCTGGTTGCAAAAGCGATCACAGTATTTGTAAGAACCAGTCCTTTTCAAAGAGATTATGGTTATTATTCTAATTCAAAAACTATCGATTTTCCAATTGCAACAAACAATAGTATCGAAACAGTCAAAACTGCAGTTTCAATACTTGAGAGCATATTCAAAAATGGCTATCGCTATCAAAAAGCAGGTGTGATGCTCACTGGATTACGTAATGACGATGGAAGAAAAAATTTATTTTCATCTGAAAAAGATGAAAAAATAAAAAGTCTAATGCAGTCAATAGACAATACTAATTATAGATATGGAAGATCAACACTCAGTCTTGCAAGTGCCGGGGTTCATAAAAGATGGAACATGCGAAGACAGTATTCTTCTAAAATAGATACTGCTGATTTTTATTGTCTACCAACAATCAAAGCTATTTAATAAAATGGCAATTTGGTTCAACAACTGTCCATGATGAAGTGCCAAATTTTCTTTTTGAAATATTTTCAAAGTTCAAAACTATTTTAGCCTGGTAACTGTTAAGATTACTGCTATCTGAAGACCATTGCTGAAGTCTTTTGACATTTTCGTGATCTGGAAACCGAGTTACATAAGCATAAAGCCAGCCCCAATTACTCCCTTGTCTTCCATCAAGATCTTGCATTTTATAATTTTTTGCAGGTCCAGGTGCTTTCATTTCTTTGGCGTATTTAAAAACTATCTCGTTATTTTCTGTAAAATCGATGAAAAACTTAACAATATTATGAAAGTTTTTGCCTTTATATTCATAGTCCCAAATATTATAGCCCTGGTTTTCCGCAATAATTGCAATAACTGTTAAAGCATTCATTGCTCTTGCTTGGTAAAACATTGCTCTACCACCTCTTCTTGTTTCAATGGGCAAACTACCATCTTTTCTTTGATACCGAATGGTGGCTTCATAATTTTTAAAAGCTTTTTTAAAAAGCTTATTATCATTTAGCAGGACACCCAACTGCATATGACTTATTGCAGATGACAGTGCATGGTTATGAGCTCTTTTAGGAACACCTCTTGCTTGAGTACCATCTTTGTAGGTCATGTCATACATAAGATGTTTGTTTTTCTTTACTATCTTTTTAAACCAATCTTTAATTATCTTATCCTCATTAGTTGGGATATCTATCACTTGTTTTGCAAAAGAATAACCAGCCATCATGGGTGAAGCCACCCATAAATTTACAGTTAGAGTATCATTCCAATGTCTACCCTCATGATCTGATGGACCTGTTCTTTTTGCGGCATCTGCTTTAGCCCATTCCAAAATAATCTTTTTTACATTTTTGCAAGCTTCAACACTACCCCCACCGCAGGGACGTTTAAAATTTTCAAATCTTTGTAATGCTCTATTAAACCTATTATCTAATCCATAACCTTTAGGAGCTTTCACCTCTGGAATTGGTGTAACTAGATTAGTCATGGGATTGGAATACATTTTCGTCATACATCTATTTAAATTTTTTGAAACTGGAAAAATAATTTCAGGATTATTTATTTTTGCTTTTTTCTTAATTTCTTTAAAATTTGAAAAAGACGGTGTACAAAATAATAAATAAACTAATGCTGCAGAAATTATCCTTAACATTATCCAGTATTTTTCATTGCTGCAGCGATTCCTGCTATTGAAGTCAACAAAGTATCATTCAAATATTCTTTATTTTTTTTATTTTTAATAGTCTTAATTTTTTTTATTGCGATAGGCTGAACTATATTCAAAACTTCAGAATAAATATTTCTTACACCTATTGATGTTCTAAATTGTTTTCTTGCAGCAATTATTTCTTTAGGCGTAATTTTTTTATTTAGTTTTTTAATAACATCAAATTGAAATCTAAGTTTTTTTCCAACTCTCTTTAAACTTTCATCTGCTAAATGCTCTTCGTAAATTTTTGATATTTCAGGATCTGCTTTAGTAATCACCATGTCTAATATATCAAGCATTGAATTAAAAAATGGCCAATTTCTCTCCATATCAAATAAAGTTTTTCTAAATTGTTTTATGTATGAATATCTTAAAGCTTCTGCACTTCCAAGCCATGCAGGTAGCATAAGTCTAATTTGTGTCCAAGCAAACACCCAAGGGATTGCTCTTAAACTTTTTATAGTATCAATGTTTTTTCTTTTTGAGGGCCTTGAACCTATTGAAAGTTTACCAAGAGCTTTGTGAGGCGTGACAGTTTCAAAGTATTTTATAAAATCAGAACTTTGATTAATATTTTTTCTATAAGAATTTTTTGATATCTCTGACATTTTTTCAATTAACGATCTCCAACTAGCTTTTGGAACAGGCGACGGTTTTAAGGTAGCTTCAGTTACTGCACCAATGTAACTACATAAATTATATTTTGCTAAAGGCTCATAACCATACTTTTGTTGAATTACTTCACCTTGGTCGGTAATTCTTATTTTTCCTTTAACAGAGTTTGGAGGTTGTGATCTTAAAGTTGATTGAATCGGGCCACCTCCTCGTCCAGGAGATCCACCTCTTCCATGAAAAAAAGTTACATTAATATTATATTTTTTACTCAATTTAATTATTTCCTCTTGGGCTTTATACTGATGCCAACTTGCACAAATTTTGCCTGCGTCTTTACTTGAATCTGAATAACCAATCATGACCTCCTGCTCATTTTTAATAACTTTTCTGTACCATGATTGAGAAAATAATTTCTCCATTATTTCTTTGGCATTAACTAAATCATCTAAAGTCTCAAATAATGGGACTACTCTTAACTTGTTTTTAATATTGGCTTCTTTTTGTAAAAATATTACAGATAACAAATCTGAGGCTGAATTAGTCATTGATATTACATAAGCTCCGAGACATTCACTAGGTTCATTGGCCAAAATTTTAAAAGTTGACCAAACTTCTTTATTTTCTCTATTTGAAAATTGAAATTTGTTTAATTGATTTTTTTTAGAGAGTATTTGTTTTTTTAAAAATTTAATTTTTTCACTTTCACTAAATTTTAAATAATTTTTTTTATATTTCTTTTTAACATATTCACTAATTAACTGACTATGCCTTGAAGACTCTTGTCTTATATCTAATCTTGCAAGATTAATACCAAAACACTTTGCCCTTCGCATTAAGTCTAATAATTCACCGCTAGCAAGATTTTCATTTTGATTTTGTTCTAAAGATTCTCTTACAACTCTTAAAGGCTTTAATATCTCCTCTCGAGAACTCAACAAATTATTGTGATCTAAAGGTTTTTTATTAACAAGGTGTTGTTCTATCGATCTATGTGTGATCCTCATTTTATCTCTTAGAGGCCTTAAAAAAACTCTATAAGGCTCAAAAGATGTGCCTACACTTTTAATAATTTTTTTCGAACATTTTTCCATAGAATAAGATCTTATTATTTTAGTAAGTGCTTTCTCGTACAACTTTGCAGCCTCCCACCTTGATAGTAAAATTACTTTTCTAGTGACATCAGCTGTAACATTCGGGTTACCATCGCGGTCTCCTCCCATCCAAGATCCAAATTCAATAGGATTAAAATTTTTCGGCAAACCTTTGTTCATGTTCTGTACAAAAATTGAATTTAATCTTCTATAAACTTTTGGAATTGTATCCCACAAACTATCCTCAATTATTGCAAGTCCCCATCTTGCTTCATCGAATGGAGATGGTTTAATTCTTTTTAAATCATCCGTATTCCAAATAATAGTTAACTCATCAAAAAGTTTTTTCTCCAAAACTACTAATTTTGATGGAAAATTTTTAAGCAAATCTCTTTGTTCAAGAATTTCAATTATATTATGATATTTTTGAATAAGAGTTCTTCTCTTTACTTCGGTCGGGTGTGCAGTCAATACTATTCCAATTTTCAAATTTTTAGCGGTATTGTATATTTTTGTTTCTGAAATCTTTTTATTTCTAAAGAGATCCTCAAATATTTCTTCTATAAATATATTATTGTTTGAAGTTTTCTTATTACTATTTTCATATTCATTAAGCTTTCTAGAAGCATCAATTAAATCAGCCAAATTTATAAAATTCATAAAATGTGTGAATGCCCTAGTTAATTTAAATGAATTTTTTGGGCTTAGTTTTTTAATTGCTTTAACAACATTTTGATTGGTTTGATCATTTTTAGAATTTATTTTGTTAGCTTTTGAGAGTTTTCTAACTTTTTCAACTAATTCAAAAAACTTTTGCCCTTCTTGTTCTTTGATAACTCTCCCTAAAATATTACCTAGATATCTGACATTTTCTCTGAAAAATTTGGTTGGTATTCGTTCATAATAAAGATCTCTTTTTTTCATTTGATATTATCTATGCTCTTTATTTGACTTAGAGAATTTTTAAATTCATCCATATTTTCTCTTAATGCTAAATTTGATACGGCATAAACTGCTATTAATAAAAATACCAAAGGTAACGCCGTTATCACAGAGGCATTACTTTTGATTAATAATATATATAAAACTATAAATACAGCAGAACGTATTAAAAAAGTTTTTTTAAAAACACTGATGATAGATAATGAATGTTTTATCAGATTTAAAAAACTCATTTTAGATGGTCCAAAATATCTAGTTCCTCTGATCGACGGCACTTTTATGAAATTTTTTTCTATTTTAGATAACGAACCAGAAAAACTATTCCAAGTAGCTTTTTCATTAATCATATTTTCAACTGTCTTTTTTGGCAAACAGGTAAAGTTTCCAAATTTTATTGATTTGCCAGTAAAAGTTAAAGTTACTAATTTATGTAGCTGATAACAAACTTTAAAAATTAAGTTTTCAGATCTTTTTACTCTTTCTCCTACAATAGATTGTTCATTTGGACTTTGAATTTGAGCTAAAAATTCTTTTATTTCAATTGGCCTATCTTCGCCATCTCCATCCATAGGAATCACATAATCAAAATCTTCTTTTTCAAAAATATATTTTAGGCCGGTAGCAATGCATCTTGAGTGACCCTGATTTTTTTTCATATTTAAAATTTTTATAGATTGAATATTTTCAAATTCTTTTTCTGCATCTAAACGATCATGATTGGAATCATCATTAACTATGATAATAGAAATTTGAAAATCAGATGTAATAGATAAATTATTTATTTCTTCGATAAGTTTAAAAACAGATTGCCAATCATTATAAACTGGAATTAAAACTTTAATTTTCATAATCTAATAATCTTTAGTATCTCCCCAAACAAACTTCATCGACACAAATAAATTGTGAAGATTTATTTAAAATTTCATTATCATTAAAACCTTCCCATCTAGGTCTTGATTTTAAATGATAAGATAAATTTCCACCCTTCCATTCATCACCAGTTACAAATTCAATGTCGTTATCAAAATCTTGATTCCATATGATTTGAACTTTAGCGGCTATTTCTTTTCCCGGATAGTCAGTTCGCTTGTCTGTTTGAGAAAGAGAAACATATGAATAAAGAATTGGAGATAAAAAAAATAAAACTAAAAAACCATATAAAAATGAATGAATTCTTTTTAAGTTTATTTGAGCTTGAAATATATAGACAAATAATACTCCAAAAAATAAATAAAAAGGTGTCATCCACATTGTTCTAATTTTTGACCCCATTATCAAAGAGGTAATAAAAATTAAAATAATTGGTAAAATACTAATAGAAAATAAAAAAAGTAATTTTTTATCTTTAAAATTAATTTTAAATTTAATCTTTTTAATTAATAACCAAATTAAAAAGAAAAAAGGAAAAAGTATTCCGAATTGTTTTAATAAAAAGATGATAGGATGCTTAATGTGGCTTATGATACCAGTTTCCTCTAAACCTGTTCTGCTAAAAGCGTAAACGAAAGTTATAAACTCATTATTAAAAAGCCATATTAAATGAGGAATTAATAAAACTAAAAAAACCTCAATGGTTATTAAATATTTAAAATCAAATTTTTTAGTTTTTTTAATAAAGATCAGATAGATAAATAATAAATCAATTGAAATTAATAAATATATAAATAAATATTTAGACAAAAAGCCTATCGCAGCAAACAATCCGACCAGAAAACAATCGATAAATTCTATATTTTTTTTATCATAAATTTTCCAAGAGTAATAAACAACTAATGACCAAAAAGGTAGTTGGCATACATTTACATTAAACTCTGGAGTGGTAAAATTATAAAAATAGATAGATTCTAACAAAAAAACCGAAAGTAAGCTCAATTTAATATTTCCTAGAATTTCATTTGCAAATTTAAACACATAAAAAAAAGCAATTAAAACAAATATCTGGCTTAAAAAATAATATGCCCAATCATAAGGCCCAAAGATTTTGAAAAATACTTCAGAAAAAAAGGCGCTCATCGGAGGATGCTTATTAAAACCCCAATCTAAATTGCTACCCCAGGCTAGTGCTTCTATTGTATCTAATGGCAAATTTTTATTTGTTAGGGAAGGAATCAGTGTCCAGATTATCAAATGTGATAAAGCAAAGATAAAAAAAATATTATTTATATTTCTGTTTAAAACATTCATAATCAAATATTTACAATAATTAAGGTAGCTTGACACCCATATTTTGCTGAATATACTCCCTCGAATTCAAATTGAAAATATGCCTAAAAGCAGAAAAGTTAAAAAAAAGGTTGCCAAAATAAAAATCAAAACTGTAGTTAAGCCAAAAGTAAAGGCAATAAGTAAACCGAGACCTAAAACTACAATAAAGCCTAAGGTGGTTGAAAAAGGCCCAATTAAAATCTCAAAAACATACGAACCAAAAGAAACTGAAAAATATATGTGTGAAAAACATAAAGTATTTTTTAGAATGAAATTACAAGATTGGAAAAAAGAATTAGTAAAAGCAAATAATGAAGCTCTTTATAATGGCAGTATGGATGATAATAGTATATCGGCAGATATCGTTGACCAAGCGAGTTCGTATACAGATAAGAATGTTGAAATGAAAGCTATAAATCGACAAATTAAATTAATCTCTGAGATAGATAAAGCTTTGTTAAGAATCAAAGATGATACTTATGGTTATTGTCTGGATACTGCAGAACCGATTGGGCTAAAAAGGCTCATGGCAAGACCTGTTGCAAAATATACTATTGCAGCTCAAGAAAAACACGAAAAAAACGAAAAAGTTCACGCAGATGACTAAAAAAAAGAAAAAAACTAAAAAAGTTCACAATCCAGTAACTTATTATTTTACTAAAAAATATATATATTATTATTATGGTCTATTTTGGATAATTTTGTTATTTATTGTATTTACTTAATGGATACAAAAATAATTTTAATAATTATTATCGTCCTTGCCATAGAAGTTTCGGGTCATGGAATTTTTGCTTCTTTGTTTCGATTGCTTAGCTCAATGAACTAACAAGGTTTGGGTGGAACTTCATTTTTATCCATAAAAGCAAATCCTTTTTTAACTCCATCTCTTTTTGAGATTTCCTCGTACCATCTGGTAAGATTTTTATAATTTTTAAGACCAATATCATGCCATTCATGACGTGCAATCCAAGGAAAAGTTCCAATGTCTGCAATTGTGTAATTGTTACCTGATAAATATTTTGATTGAGATAGTCTTTCGTCTAACTCTTTATATATTCGTCTAGAAATTTTAAAATATCTATCTTCTCCAAATTTACTTTTTCCTGGGTTATAATGATGAAATTGATGATGCTGTCCTAACATTGGACCAACATAACCCATTTGAGCCATGAGCCATTGGTTAATTTCTAATTTTTCATCAGAATTATAAAATTTTCCGCTTAATTCAGCCAAATAAATTAAAATTGCCCCGGACTCGAAGACCGTTTTTTTATTTTCATTATCAATTATTACTGGAATTTTACTTAATGGACTAATTTTTTTAAATTCTTCTTTAAACTGTTCGCCATTATTAATATCGACTTTGATTACGTTGTATTCAAATCCTATTTCCTCAAGCATAATTGAAATTTTTTTACCACTGGGTGTATTAGCTGAGTAAAGATCTATCACCCTTTTTTTCCAAGTCTTTTCAATAAATTTTTTGATGTAGTTGTAAATTCAAATCTATATTTCTCATTAGGTCTAGCTAATTTAAAGCAAGCTCTTGCAGCTAAAGCACCCTCATGGAAGCCAGATAAAATTAACTTTAGTTTCCCTGGATAATTACAAATATCCCCTATTGCATAGATTCCTTTTTGATTTGTCTCAAATTTTTCAGTATCTACCTCAATGGTTTTTTTATTGATGTTGAGTCCCCAATCGGCAATCGGTCCTAATTGCATTATCAAACCAAAAAAACCTAAAACGTAATCAGTTTTTAAACTTTTAATCTCATTGTTGTCATGTTTTATATCAATATTTTCTAATTGTTGATTTCCTTTAACTGATGTCATTTGATATTTAGTAAATAAATTTATTTTTCCTTCTTTTACAAGTTGAAGCATTTTATCAGTTGTAGCTTGTGCAGCTCTAAATTCATCTCTTCTATGTATTAAATTAACACTGCAATCTTTAGATAATTCAACAGCCCAATCTAATGCGCTGTCGCCCCCTCCAAAAATAGAAACAGTTTTGCCTTTAAAAATTTTTTTATCTTTTACAGAATAAAATAATGATTTATTTTCAAATTTTTCACACTCTTTTGGAGAAAATTTTCTTGGTTCAAATGAACCAACTCCTCCTGCAATAATAACATTTGGTGTTAAAAAAGTTCTACCGCTATTGGTTTTAACAAACCAATTGTCATTTTCTCTTTTTACTTCATCTACTCTTTCATTTAAATGGAATTTAATATCAAATGGTTTTAATTGTTTTATTAAATTGTTAGTTAATTCTTCACCCGTGCATTCAGGGACTGCAGGTATATCATATATAGGTTTGTCCGGATAAAGCTCAATGCATTGACCACCAATCTTATCTAAATTATCAACTACCTCACAGTTTAATCCAATCAAATTTAATTGATGCGCAGTAAACAATCCAGTTGGACCTGCTCCAATAATTAATGCATCTGTTTTATTCATTTATGCTTGCTTAGATGGAATATTAACTTCAAGCCCATCTATTTCATCTGAAACTACTATTTGACAACTAAGTCTACTATTTGTTTTTGGTTCAAATGCCATATCTAACATATCTTCCTCACCATCTTCTTTTTTGGGAAGTTTATTAAACCAATCTTCTTTGACATAAACATGGCAAGTTGCACAGGCCATTCCTCCACCGCAGTCTGCATCTATGCCAGGGATATTATTTTGAACTGCGCCCTCCATAACGGTAAGACCATTTTGTACCTCAATCGTATGGGTTTGATCATCAGAGGTTATGTATGTTATTTTTGCCATAAAGTTAAATATAGGGATCAAAAAAAATAGGGCAAGTATGTAAAAACATACTCGCCCTATAAATTTATTTAAATAGTAATTATCTTGCTCTTGAGCCAGCTCCAGAACTCATTGCAGCAGCCCAGATTACTAGACCGAATGCAATTTTGTTAATGAAGTCAGCTAAGTTGTAAACAACGTTTAGTGAGTTAGCATCTACACCACCTGTTAGGTAACCAAATACATAACCTAATGGGTAAATTGCCCAACCTACTGTTACGATCATTCTCATCGCACCGAACGCTGTTACAAGAGCTTTGTTTCCGCTTTTAGCGGCAGCTCTTCCAGCTTCACCAGAGAATATTTCATAAAGAATGTATACCCAACCTGCCATACCGATTACAAAACCAAGTGTAGCGTTGATGTATCCAGCTTCTCCTAAGTATCCTCCGATTAACATTACTAATGAACCGATTAACAATCTCCAGAACATTCCAGAATTTGCTTTTCTTACTGCTACTAATATTAAGTAGAATTCTACCATCTGTAATGGCACAGTAATTAACCAGTCAATATATCTATATACTGTTGGTGAGTCACCTGTAGCAACCCATACTTCTCTCATATACATGTAGTGAATGAAAGCAATACCAGTTACAAGACCTGCAACAGTTACTGATGTTTTCCACGCAGGGTTAACAGTACCTCTCTCCATGAAGAAGAAAGCTGTACTCGCTAACATACCCATTGAAATTATCCAAAAAGATATTCCAACAAAGTCATCCTGAGCTAACATCGTTGCGTCTGCTGCATTAGCAACACCTGCATAACCCACTAGGGCTAACGCTGCTAGAGCAAACAGTTTAAGTTTTTTCATAAAAAACTCCCTCTTTAGTTAGTTTTTACTTTGTTTAGTTTATATAAACTAGGCTTAGGCTTCCCTAAGCCAAAGTTGTGCGTTAAATACCAAATTAATACGGGTATTAGAAGACAAAATTATCATTAATAAGCATTGATTTTACTCATTTTTTAAAATTAAATACAATTTGTGATTTAAAAACCACAATAAATTAACAAACGAATCAACATTATAATGTCAGATAAATTCAAGGAAATTTATAAAAAATCGATTGAGGATCCAAAGAATTTTTGGAGAGAAGCATCTGAGGATATCTTTTGGTTTAAAAAACCCTCAAAAATTTTAAACAAATCAAACCCTCCTTTTTATAAATGGTTTGAAGACGGGGTTACAAACACTTGCTACAATGCATTAGATGTCCACATAGATAAAGGCCAAGGTAAAAAAACTGCACTAATTTATGATAGTCCCATCACAGGAAACAAAAGTAAACTTACATATGAGGAATTAAGATCAAGAGTTTCCAAATTTGCAGGAGTGTTAACAAATCAAGGTATTAGTAAAGGCGATAGAGTAATAATTTACATGCCGATGATACCCGAAGCGGTCATTGCAATGCTCGCTTGTGGGAGAATTGGAGCTATTCACTCAGTTGTGTTTGGTGGATTCGCATCAAATGAACTTGCAAGCAGGATAGATGACAGTAAAGCAAAAATTCTTGTGACAGCCTCGTGTGGTTTTGAGCCAGGTAGAACAGTTGAGTACAAACCATTAGTAGATGAAGCTATCAAACTGGCAAGTCATAAAATAAGTAAAATGATTTTATTTCAAAGAAAAGGTCATGAGGCAAAATTAAATGCACCCAATGAAATTAGTTGGGAGGAAGCATTAGCTGATGCTAAAGATACTGATTGTATTGAGATGAATTCCAATGAGTTTGCCTATATACTATACACCTCGGGTACAACAGGTACACCTAAAGGAATAGTAAGAGACATTGGAGGGCACATTGTAGCTTTAAAATGGACAATGAAAAATATTTACAATATTGATGAAGGTGATATTTGGTGGTCTGCTAGTGATATTGGATGGATTGTTGGTCATTCATATATCGTATACGCACCATTATTTAAAGGATGCACAACAGTATTGTTTGAAGGAAAGCCAGTTGGTACACCTGATGCAGGAGCTTTCTGGAAAATTATATCTGACTACAAAGTAAAGTCTCTTTTTACTGCACCAACCGCTTTTAGAGCAATTAAAAAGGAAGACCCTGAGGGTAAATTTTTTTCTAAATATGATCTTTCAAATTTTGAAAGTCTATTCCTTGCAGGGGAAAGAGCGGATCCTGATACAATCAAGTGGGCAGAAAATTTATTAAATGTACCAGTAATTGATCATTGGTGGCAAACAGAAACAAGCTGGGCAATTAGCTCTAATTGCACAGGAATTGAAATGATGAAAACAAAATATGGTTCTGCTTGCAAAGCTGTACCGGGTTATGATGTTAAAGTTATAAAATCAGATCAAACCTTAGCTAAACCTAATGAAATGGGAGATATAGTAGTAAAACTTCCTTTGCCTCCAGGTACCTTTCCCACTCTATGGAATGCAGATCAAAGGTACAAAGAAAATTATATGTCAAACTATGATGGTTACTATCAAACTTATGATGCCGGACACATTGATGAAGATGGATATATTTGGATTATGTCTAGAACAGACGATATCATAAATGTTGCTGGCCATAGATTATCAACTGGTGCAATTGAAGAAGTTTTATCTGAACATCAGTCAGTAGCAGAATGTGCAGTTCTTGGAATTGCTGATAAATTAAAAGGGCAATTACCTATAGGTTTGATTGTTTTAAAGGCAGGTGTTGATAAAGATAATGAAACGATATCCAAAGAATGTATTAAAATGGTAAGAGATAAAATTGGTCCTGTAGCTGCATTTAAGGTTGCGATAGTTATCAAAAGACTTCCAAAAACACGATCTGGAAAAATACTAAGAGGAACTATAAGAAAAATCGCAGATAATGTTGAGTACAAAATGCCACCTACGATAGATGATCCAGCAATTTTAAGTGAGATCAAAGAGGATCTTATCAAAAATAATATTTTAAAAAGTGGCTAAAACATATTTTTTTTTAATAGGAGCGATTTTTTGTGAAGTAGCAGGTACAATGCTGCTGCCCTTATCCCAAAACTTTACAAGGCTAATTCCCACGGTTTTATTAGCAATTTTTTACTTAAGTGCCTTTTATCTACTTACATTTGTAGTTAATAAGCTTCCTATTGCGATTGTATATGCTACTTGGAGTGGACTTGGAATATTTACTATTGCAATACTAGGTTATATATTTTTTAAACAAACATTAGCGTGGCAAGCAATTCTGGGGCTTTTTCTAATTGTTATTGGTGTTGTGCTTGTGAACAGCTTTACAATAAAACTTAATTAAATTTTAAGGGAGTTCCATCTGGATCTCCTAAAATTTTACCATCATTCATCTTTATTTTCCCTGCAATAATAGTTGAAACTGGGGTGCCTTTAAATTCAACACTATCAAAAGGAGACCATCCACATTTACTCTCAATATTTTCGTTTTTAATAGTGATTTTTTTATTCATATCAACAATTGTAAAGTCAGCATCAAAGCCCTCTTTTATAAATCCTTTGTCCCTTATTCCAAAAATTTTTACTGGATTTTCACAAACAAAATTTATTAGTTGTTTTAAAGTTAATTTACCCTTGTTAATATGATTTAGCATAACCGGCATTAAAGTTTGCACACCAGGCATCCCTGATGGTGAATTTGGATATTCTTTATCTTTATTTACTTTTAAATGTGGTGCATGATCTGAACCAATAGTATCATTTAAATTGTTTTTAACTGCATACCATAATCTATCATAATGGGATTTATCTCTTATCGGAGGATTCATTTGAGCGTACGTGCCAAGTTTATCATAACAATCAGGTGCATATATTGTGAGATGCTGTGGGGTAATCTCAAAAGTAATATTCCCTTTATGTTGAGCTAAGAAATCAATCTCTTGCTTTGTTGAAATATGAAGCACGTGAGCTTTTTTATTATAACGGTTTGCAATACGAACTATTCTCCTTGTTGAGGACATTGCACACTCATCACTTCTCCAAATAGGATGGGAATGTACATCTCCTTTTCTAATTAACTTTTTATTGATACTTAAAATTGCCTCATCCTCGGAATGGACAGCAACAACCTTAGAACTATTTTGAAAAACTACTTCAATATCTTTTTCATCCGCAACTAAAAGATTTCCTGTTGAAGAGCCAGCAAAAAGTTTGATTCCACAACAACCTTCTAAATTTTTTAAATCCGCTAATTCGTTTGCATTATCTGCTGTTGCGCCAAAGTAAAAGGCATAATTACAATACATTCTATTTTTTGCTAGATCTAATTTTCTTTGAAATTCTTTTTTAGTTGATGTTGGGGGATTGGTATTTGGCATTTCAAAAACTGATGTTATCCCTCCAACAATAGCAGCTCTGCTACCTGAGTGTAGATCTTCTGTATCGGTTGATCCTGGCTCTCTAAAATGAGTTTGAGTGTCCATGCAGCCTGGCAAAACAATAAGGCCTGTGGCATTTATAGTGTCTTTAGCATCTTCAGTGATTTGACCAATCTTTTGAATTTTTCCATCTTTTACGCTAATATTCACATCCTTGAGTTGCCCGTCAATATAACATTTTCCATTTTTTATTATGAGATCTAACATTTTAAAAAAAAGTAATTATAATAAATGAATGAATGATGCAAACAAGAAAAACAGCGTTTTTATACTTAACAACAGATCCATACTTTATGTAAATGGTCTAGATGCTAAGGATTTTCTCCAAAATTTGATTAGTAATGATATTAACAAAGTAACAGACAATTCAAGTTGTTTTGCTTCATTATTAACACCACAAGGAAAATTTCTTTATGAATTTATAGTTGTTAAACACAAGACAGGTTACTTCATTGACTGTGAAAAAGATCAATCTGAGGAAATATTGAGACAATTGAATGTTTATAAAATTAGATCTAAAGTTGAAATTTTAAATTTAAGTAACGAATTTGTTGTTGCAAGTATTGGATATGAAAAATATCTTTCAGTTGATGGTTCAAAAGATATTTTAGGTTTTACATTTAAATATAGAGAAGATCCGATCATTTTAGATCCAAGAAATAAAGATTTAGGTGCAAGACTAATAATAAACTTAGAAAAACTTTATTTATCCCTCAAAAAATTAGGTCTTAAAGATGATAAAGTTGAAAACTATTATGCTAGAAGCCATAAACTCGGTGTTGTGCCAAAAAACTTGAATCAACTAAAAAATAAACTATTTGGTATTGAGTGTAATTATGAAGAACTAAACGGTATTGACTTTAAAAAAGGTTGTTATGTTGGTCAGGAAAATACCGCAAGAATAAAATTAAAAAATAAATTATCTAAAAGATTGTTGCCAATAGAAGTCATTAAAGGAGACCTTTTTGAAAATGAAATAATATATAATAATGACGTTGAAATAGGAAAAATTCTTATAATTGATGAATATCCTTTTGGACTAATAAAATATCTTAATAAAAATTTTGATAAAAATCATATTTTTAAAAGTAAAAATGGCTCATTCAAAATCTTAATACCTCAATGGCTTAAAATTTGAGTTTTTGGTGCGGCCAGAGAGACTCGAACTCTCATGGACCAGGTCCACACGGCCCTCAACCGTGCCTGTCTACCAATTTCAGCATGGCCGCAAATATGACCCACATTAAATCAATGACAAGTAGGTTTCAAATTGATAAATTTTATCATGGAATTTAATCAAGAGGTTAAAAAAGCTACAGATCAAATTTACCAAAAAATATCAAAGGTCGTACCTGAGATTGAGTGGTCCATTCATGCTCCTTACATACATAAAATTAATAAATTAAAAAAAGAGAAAAATGCTGTTATCCTTGCTCACAATTATCAAACCCCTGAAATCTATCATGGCATAGCAGATTTTTCTGCAGATTCTTTGGCTCTTGCAGTTGAAGCATCAAAAACTTCTGCTGATATAATTGTGATGGCCGGTGTACATTTTATGGCAGAAACAGCAAAACTGATGAGCCCAAATAAAAAAGTTTTGTTACCTGACATGAAAGCTGGTTGTTCTCTATCTTCGTCTATTACAGGAAAGGATGTAAGACTATTAAAAGAAAAATATCCAGGTGTTCCTGTTGTATCATATGTTAATACCTCAGCTGATGTAAAAGCTGAGACAGATGTTTGTTGTACTTCTGCTAACGCTGTAAAAATTGTAAAGTCTTTAGGAGTTAAAGAAGTAATTTTTTTACCAGACGACTATTTAGCTAAATATGTTGCATCACAAACTGATGTTAAAATCATATCTTGGAAAGGGATTTGCATTGTTCATGATCAATTTAATGTAAAAGATATAAATAATATAAGAAAGAATAATCCAGGTATTAAGATAATTGCGCATCCAGAGTGTCCACCAGATGTTATCAAAGCTAGTGATTTTGCAGGCTCCACTTCCGGTATGATTGATTATGTAAAAAAAAACCAACCAAAAAAAGTTATGATGGTTACTGAATGCTCGATGAGTGATAACATTCAAGTAGAAAATCCTAACGTAGAATTTATAAGACCATGCAATATGTGTCCACATATGAAAAAGATAACTCTGCCAAAAATTTTAGACTGTTTACAAAATGAAACAGGTGAAATTATTATGGACAAAGAAACAATCAACAAAGCTAGATTGTCAGTTGAAAAAATGGTTGCTATCGGTAGATAACATCTTGTGTCAAAAATTAAATTGAGTGAAGCTTTCATTAAAGACAGAGTAAAATTAGCTCTTACTGAAGACTTATACCCTTATGGGGATATAACTTCCAAACTTTTAAAAAACAATAAAATTATTGAAGCGAAAATAATTTCTAATCAAAAAGCAATTGTAGCAGGTTTACTTTTTGCAAAATATTCTTTTAATCAAATTGATAAAAAAATTAAATTTGTTTTAAAAAAAAAAGATGGTTCCACAGTTAAAAAAAATTCTGTTATAGCAACTGTAAAAGGTAAAGCTAATTCAATATTAGTTGCTGAAAGAGTTGCTTTAAATTTTTTATCACATATTTCTGGTATAGCTACGAAAACAAATAAGTTTGTAAAAATAGTCGGTAAGAAATGTAAAATTTGTTGTACTAGAAAAACATTACCAAATTACAGAGTTATTCAGAAATATGCTGTAAAATTAGGAGGTGGTATCAATCATAGATTTAATTTAAGCGACGAATTTTTGATAAAAGATAATCATGTTTCTAGTTCTAACTTAAGAGAATTAGTTTCTTTAGCAATAAAAAATAAAAAAGGAAAAAAAATTACTGTTGAGATAGATAATTTAAAACAACTTAGAGATATTATCGGGCTCAAATTTGATACCATTTTGTTTGATAACATGAATATTAAAAATCTTAGAAAAGGTGTAAAGCTTGTAAAAAAATATTATGAAACAGAAGCTTCAGGAAATATAAGTTTTAAAAATATCAAATTAGTTGCCGAAACTGGAGTAAATAGAATTTCTATTGGAAGCATTACTCATAGTGCTCCAGCTATAGATTTTAAATTAGAAGTCTAGTTTATCAGTTTTTAATTTTTATATTTCTTAATCTCAGCTTGAGCTGCCGCCAATCTTGCAATTGGCACTCTATAGGGTGAGCACGATACATAGTTTAAACCTGCTTTTGAGCAAAAATCAATGCTTTCAGGATCTCCCCCGTGTTCTCCACAAATACCTAATTTAATTTTTTTATTTTGTTTTTTTCCCTTTTCTACTGCTATTTCCACCAAATCTTTTACACCATCATCAATAGACACAAAAGGATCTATAGTAAAAATTTTATTGTCAATATAATCATTTAAGAATTTACCACTATCATCTCTGCTTATACCAAAAGTGGTTTGTGTTAAATCATTTGTCCCAAAACTAAAAAATTCTGCATGTTTAGCAATATCTTTGGCTTTTATTGCAGCTCTGGGTAATTCTATCATTGTGCCAACTAAAAATTCAATCTTTATTTTATTTTCGTCTTGAACTTTTTTTGCAATATTAACCACTAAATCTCTCATTATCTTGATTTCTGCCTCGGTTGAAACTAGTGGGATCATTATTTCAGGTAAAGCACTTTTCTGCTTATTTTTTTTGAGATCGGTTAAGGCCTCAAAAATTGCCCTACATTGCATTTCATATATTTCTGGAAAAGATATTCCTAATCTACAACCTCTATGACCTAACATAGGGTTCTGCTCATGAAGCTCCTCTATTCTTGACTCAACTTCTTTGATATCTGTTCCTACTACATTAGCAACCTCAGAAATTTCTTTTTTTGATTTAGGTAAAAATTCATGTAAAGGAGGATCAAGTAACCGCACTGTTACAGGAAGACCTTGCATTATCTTAAATATTTCTATGAAATCTTTCCTCTGATGAGGTAGAAGCTTTTGCAGAGCTCTTGATCTATCTTCTTGAGTTTTAGATAAAATCATTTCTCTTACAGATAAAATTCTTTCTTCATCAAAGAACATGTGTTCAGTTCTACAAAGGCCAATCCCTTCAGCACCAAAATCTCTTGCTGTTTGAGTATCTAAAGGTGTTTCAGAATTTGTCCTCACTTTTAATTTTCTGATTTTATCCGCCCATTCCATTAGTTTTGAAAAATCTCCAGAAATCTCGGGTTTTATTGTAGGAACATTTCCTAAAATAATTCTTCCAGAAGAACCATCTATAGTAATCACATCTCCTTCTTTAACTTCAGTAGACTGCGTTTTAAAAATTTTCTGTTCATAATTTATATCAATTTCACTTGATCCGGAAACACAAGGTCTTCCCATACCTCTGGCAACCACCGCTGCATGACTTGTCATACCGCCTCTTGCTGTCAAAATTCCTTTGGCTGCATGCATGCCTTGAATATCTTCTGGAGATGTTTCCACTCTTACTAAAATAGTATCTTGCATCATATTATTTAATCTTTCAGCTTCTTCAGAGGTAAAAACTACTTTACCACTAGCGGCACCTGGGGAGGCTGGGAGACCGTTTGCAATTGTTTTTATTGGACTTTTTTCATCTAAAGTGGGATGTAAAAGAGTATCTAGAGAATTTGGATCAATTCTTAGTACAGCCTCTTTTTTTGAAATTAATTTTTCTTTAACCATATCAACTGCAATTTTAACTGCTGATTTAGAAGTTCTTTTTCCAGAACGTGTTTGCAGAATCCAGAGTTTTTTATTTTCCACTGTAAACTCTACATCTTGCATATCTTTGTAATGTTTTTCTAATTTTTTTAAAATCTTAAAAAGTTCTAAATAAACTTGCGGCATAGACTCTTCCATAGACATTTCCTTTGCCTTAGCCTCTTTCTTTGCCTTTATAGTTATATATTGTGGGGTTCGAGTTCCTGCTACAACATCCTCTCCTTGAGCATTAATGAGATATTCTCCATAAATATCATTCAAACCATCAGATGGATTTCGTGTGAAAACAACTCCAGTTGCACAATCATTACCCATGTTTCCAAACACCATAGACTGTACATTGACTGCCGTTCCCCACTCTGAAGGTATTTGATTTATTTTTCTATAAACTTTTGCTCTATTGCTTTCCCATGATAAAAATACTGCACTAATCGCACCGAGTAATTGTTCATCAACATTTTGAGGAAAATCCTTATTAGTTTTTTCTTTTACAGTTTTTTTAAAATCTTTAATTAAACCATCCCAATCCTGTTCATTTAAATCTGTATCTAATAAAACACCTTTTGTTAGCTTATAATTTTCTATCAACTCCTCAAAGTGATAGCTTTCAACACCCATAACCACATTGCCATACATCTGAATAAATCTCCTATAACTATCTTTCGCAAATCTTCCATTTTGGGTTTTATTCGCAAGAGCTATAACTGTTTTGTCATTTAAGCCAAGATTAAGAATGGTATCCATCATTCCTGGCATTGAAACTCTTGCACCAGATCTGACTGAAAGTAAAAGAGGATTTTTTAGATCACCAAATTTTTTTTTAACATCTTTTTCAATTACTTTTAATTCTATTTTAATTTGTTTTATTAATTTTGAATTTAATTTTTTTTTATCTTTAAAAAAAATTTCACACACTTTTGTTGAAATTGTAAATCCAGGTGGAACTGGAAGTCCCATTCTTCCCATTTCAGATAAATTGGCACCTTTGCCACCTAAAAAATTTTTGGGATTTTTAATTTTTTTTGAGTCTTTAGACGTAAAATTTAAAATTAACTTATTCATTATTAGCCTTTAAAAATTGAAAATTTATATAATTTTGAAAGGTTTTACATAACATATTTATAAGTTCCAAACGGTTTTTTCTTAAAGTTTCGTCATCCTCATTAACTTTTACGTTATCAAAAAATTCAAAAACTTCTTTTTTAACTTCAGCTAAAATTAATAATGATTTCTCAAAGTTTTCATCACTGTTTACAGTAGAATAATATTTTTTAATATCATTGATTTTTTTGTATAAATTTTTTTCAAATTCACTTTTAAAAATACCAGGATCAGTTGTATCATTTATCTTAATTTCATTATTTTTCATCTCGTGATCCAAAATGTTAGAAGCTCTTTTGTAACTCGAATTAATGTCCATACCAATTTGACTATTAATTATCTTATTGAGACATTTTGCTTTTTCAAAAGATGTAAATAATTTGTTTAATGAAAATGATGATAAAGTGGCTTCTATTATATCGAAACGTATTTCTTTCTCCTTAAGATAATATCTAAATCTATCTTTTAAAAAATCATTTAAGTCTTTTTGTAAATTTTGATTATCAAGCTTGTATCCTTGATCTTCAAATAAGCGTGAAGAATAATTTAAAAGGTCATTTATTTTTAAATTTTTTTTATTTTCTATAATGGTTCTTATTATGCCTAACGCAATCCTTCTTAATGCTAATGGATCTTTTGAACTTGTGGGTTTCTCGTTAATACCAAAAAAACCAACTAAGGTATCAATCTTATCTGTAATTGATAAAGCAACACTAAATGGTTTTTTTGGAACCACTGAATTAAAACCAATTGGCAAATACTGTTGAGAAATAGCTAAAGAAATATCTTTATCAAACCCTTGATGTTCAGAAAAATATCCTCCCATAAGTCCTTGAAGTTCAGGAAATTCACCAACAAGATCAGAAGTAAGATCAGTTTTACAAATTGATGCTGACAATTCTACTTTTTCTTTACTGATTAACAATTCATCTGAAATCATTCCACCAATTTTTCTCATTCGTTGAACTTTGTCAAAATAAGATCCAAGACCATTATAAAAATTCATTGATTTTAATTTTGACACCTTTTTAACTAAATTTTGAGTTTTATCTTTATTCCAAAAAAATTCCGCATCACTTAATCTTGCATCAACTACTCTTTCATTGCCAATTTTAATGAGTCCTTTTTGATCCTTTTTATTTATTACAATTAAAAATTCATTCGTAATTTCATCTTTATTATTAAATGTTGGAAAATATTTTTGATGAGACTCCATAGTTAAGATCAAAATTTCTTTAGGAACTGATAAAAATTTGCTATCGAACTTGCATAACAAAACATTTGGGTTATCTACTAAATCTACCACCTCATCCATTAATTTGCGATTTTCATGAATTTTTAACCCTTTTTTTCTAAGTATTTTTGAAAAAGATTTATTAATTATTTTTAATCTTTTATTCTGATTAATAATAACTCCATTATTTTCGAAAAATTTTTCATAATTCCTAAAATTATCAAAAGTTTTTTTTTTATCTTCAAAATCTTGATCTAAAAAAGTCTGGTTGGAGGAAACTAGATGATGAAATTTAAAACTTATAATCTTTTTTTCAAATATTGACAAGATTGATTTTAATGGTCTTCCCCAATTTAAATCAAACCCGCCCCATTTCATTGATTTTTTCCATTGATAGTTACTTAAAATTTTTGGAATGAATTCAGTAAGTAAATCATGAGTTTTAAGTGAGGTTGCCTCAGTTTTGTAAAAATAAAATTCATCTTTTTCAGTTTTCTTTTTAAACAGTTTCTTTTTATCAATTTTATTTGATCTCAAGAAACCCTCTAGTGCTTGATTGGGAGCACTAGTTTTAGGGCCTCTTATCTCTTTAGATTTTATTTTTATTTGCTTATCTAACCCCTCAAAAACTACAACTAATCTGTTTGGAGTTGAAAAAGAAAAGTTTTTTTTTGAATTAATTGATTTTTCCTCAAATAAATTTTTAAAATCTTCAAAAATTTTTTCTCTCAAATTTTTCTGTAATCCAGCTGGAATTTCTTCACTAAATAACTCTAAAAAAAATTCTGACATTTTATGTTTGCGTCTCTACCCAAATTGCAGCAGCTTGTTTTGTGATTTCTCTTATTCGACTAATATATTCTGCTCTTTGAGCAACACTAATAGCTCCACGAGCATCTAATACATTAAATATATGGCTTGCTTTCAAGCATTGATCGTATGCAGGTAATGATATTTTTTTTTCAACTAATAATTTTGCTTCACTTTCATGCATATCAAATATCTTAAATAAATTTTCCGTATTAGCGTATTCAAAGTTATAAGCTGAGAACTCTTTTTCTGATTGATGATAAATTTCTCTATACTCAATACCTTCATCATTCCAAACTAAATCATAAACGTTATTTTTTTGTTGGGTAAACATGCAAATTCTCTCAAGACCATAAGTTATCTCCACTGACACTGGTTTACATTCAAAACCTGCCATTTGTTGAAAATATGTAAATTGAGATATTTCCATTCCATCACACCATACTTCCCATCCAAGACCTGCAGCTCCTAAAGTTGGGCTTTCCCAATCATCTTCAACAAATCTAATATCGTGGTCTTTATAATTAATTCCTATTACAGACAAACTATTTAAATAAAGTTTTTTAATATTTAGTGGGGATGGTTTTATAATAACTTGAAATTGATAATAATGCTGAAGTCTATTTGGGTTATCTCCATATCTTCCATCTGTAGGTCTTCGTGAAGGTTGGACGTAGGCTGCTTTCCAAGGCTTAGGTCCAAGTGATCTTAAAGTAGTAGCTGGGTGAAATGTTCCAGCCCCAACTTCCATATCATAAGGTTGCAAAATTATACAGCCATTTTTACTCCAAAATTTTTGGAGATTAATAATCGTATCTTGAAAAGTTTGAGATTTTATTCTTTTTTTATTTTTTTTAGAGGCCATATTTTTGCCAAACTGATTTTTCCTCTAATATATTTGTTAATTGATCGACATGATCATTTGAAGATGATAATTTTTTACTTAGCCAACTTTTTGATTTTTCAAATTTTTTAATAACAACATCCTCTCCAAATTTTTCTCTTAATATCTCATTTGCATTTCCAATCTCATCTATCAAACCAAGATCTTTAGCTTTTCTGCCTGACCAAAATTCACCTGAAAATAATTCAACCTCAGATTTTTTAAGTTTTGATGATCTGCTTTTTTCGACCACCTCAATGAAATCTTTATGTAAATCTAGTTGAATATTTTTTAGTCTTTCGATGTCCTCCTTTTTTTCATCTTGAAACGGGTCTAATGTGCTTTTATTTTTCCCAGCAGTATGCACCCTTCTTTCAACACCTATCTTTTTAATCAACTCCGTAAAACCAAAAGAAGAGTAAATCACTCCTATTGAACCTATAATAGAACTTGAGTTTGCATAAATTTCATCACCGGCACATGCTATTAGATATCCACCTGAGGCTGCTACATCTTCAGCAAAAACCATCACTTTTTTTTTATTTTTTTTCGCCTGTTGTCTAATTAGGCTATAAATTAAATGTGATTGTACAGGTGAACCTCCAGGAGAGTTTATTGTAATAGCAACACATGGTGCTTTTTTAACTGAGAAAGCTTTTGAAATAATCTCTTCTTGACCAGAAAAATCTATGCCTTGTTTAAATTTACCAACATTTCCAATTACACCACTTAGCTTTATATGTGGAATAATTTTTTTTTTTTTAAAAAAAGGTAACATATTTAATATTTATAGAATTTTTTTGTGAATATAAAGACACCTTATAATTGAAGATTCAGGTGCGTCAATTGATAAGTATGAAAAGCAACCTATTGTACTAATTTGCTTAAGAAATGGGAAGTGTCATTCAATTAAAAAACAAAATTAATAATTCATATTTTCAACTTAAAAATTCAGTTGAAGATAAATTGATGTTAGTTGAAGAAAAAATAAAGTCTAAATTAGAGAGCAATGTCGACTTGGTTCAGAAGATGACAAGTTACCATCTTGATACGGGTGGAAAAAGATTAAGGGCCTTACTAACTCTAGGTTCTGCAAAATTATGTGGATATGCAAAAGGAACAAGAGACGTAAATTTAGCTGCTTGTGTAGAACTTATCCACTCAGCAACTTTAATGCATGATGATGTGATAGATAATGGATCTATTAGGAGAGGTAGAAAAACATTAAACAAAGTTTGGGATAATCATTCTTCGGTTTTAGTTGGAGATTATTTACTAAGCAGGTGTTTTGAAATGATGGTAGATGATGGAAATATTGAAGTCTTAAAATTATTATCTTCAACTTCATCTAAGATTGCGCAAGGTGAGGTTCTTCAGTTACAACATAAAGGTGAGGTAGATATGTTGGAAGAAACTTATTTAAGAATAATCTCTGCAAAAACTGCCGAATTATTTGCGGCAGCCACCAAGGTTGGTGCAATTTTGTCAGACATGACAACAAAGGAAAAGGAGGCCTTAGAATTTTATGGAAGAAATTTAGGTTTAACGTTCCAAATAGCAGATGATACTTTAGATTATAATTCTGAGTCAAAATTATTTGGAAAAATAATTGGAAAAGATTTTTACGAAGGGAAAATTACTCTTCCAGTGATCTTGTTATTTCAAAAAGCAAGTTTAAAAGAAAAAGAAAACCTTAAAGGTATTTTTTTAAAAGACACTAGAAATGAAAGAGATTTTAATTTTACATTATCTTTAATCAAGCAGTATGAAATTATTAGAGAATGTTATCAAAAAGCAAATCATTACATAAATTTAGCGTCAAACTCATTATCAATATTTAAAAATTGTAATGAAAGAAATATTCTTGAAAATTTAACTTCATTTAGTTTGTCTAGAGATTTTTAGGGGCTTAGAAGACTTTTTATCCAACTACCGCTTTTATCAAGAGAGTACTTTAATCTTTCATGGATTCTGTTATCTCCATCTAACCAAAATTCAATTGTTGAAGGTGTTAAATTCCAGCCAGACCAATGGCTTGGTCTTGGTACATTATCTTTATCATTATATTTTTTTTTATAATTCTCTATAGCATCTAAAAGTTCACCTCTATTTTGGAGAATACTACTTTGTTTTGAGGCCCATGCACCTATTCTGCTATCATATGCTCTAGAGTTATAGTACTCGTTAGCAGTTTGATCATCTACTTGTCTCAATGTTCCAACTATTCTTATTTGTCTAAGTAAACTTTTCCAATGAAAACACATTGTAGCATTTGGGTTTTCTTTAATTTCATTTCCTTTCTGGCTATTTAAATTTGTATAAAAAACAAATCCCTTTTCACTATGTCCTTTCAGTAAAACCATTCTTACAGAGGGAATACCTTGTTTGTTTGCGGTCCCAAGTGCTAGAGCATTTGGATCATTAATTTCTTTTTTTTTTGCCTCATCAAACCATTTTTGAAATAGTTCAAATGGGTTATCTAGATCTAAGAAGCATTTATTAAGCCCTAATGAGTTTTTTTGATTCATAATTTAAACAAAATAATCTATACAATATAAATAATGTCATTTAATACTTTTGGAAAGTCTTTTCGATTCACAACTTGGGGGGAGTCCCATGGTCCAGCTATTGGGTGTATTATCGATGGATGTCCGCCATTAATAACATTAAAAGAGGAGGATATTCAAAAAGAATTAAATAAACGAAAACCTGGGCAGTCTAAGTTTACTACCCAAAGGAAGGAAAGTGATAAGGTTCAAATTCTTTCAGGAGTTTTTGAGGGAAAAACGACAGGGACACCAATATCATTAATAATTTACAACGAAGATATGCGCTCAAAGGATTATAATGATATTAAAGATAAATTTAGACCAGGACATGCTGATTTCACTTATTTTAAGAAATATGGAATAAGAGACTACAGAGGTGGTGGTAGATCATCTGCCAGAGAAACAGCTGCAAGAGTTGCAGCGGGCGCAGTGGCAAAAAAAGTTTTAGAAAATAAATTAGGAAAAAAATTTAAAATCTCTGGAGCAGTAACCCAACTCGGAATATTAGGATGCGATACTAACAAATGGGATGATAAAGTAATTTCTAAAAACCCATTTTTTTGCCCAGATAAATCAATGTTAGAAATTTGGGAAAAATACTTATTAAGTATTAGAAAAGCTGGATCGTCGTGTGGAGCGATAATCGAAGTAAGAGCAAATGGTATTCCCGCTGGATTAGGTGCACCTATATACTCAAAATTAGACTCCGACATAGCATCAGCTATGATGAGTATAAATGCTGTAAAAGGAGTTAATATTGGCTCGGGCATGAACTCAGCACAATTGTCGGGTGAGGAAAATTCAGATGAAATTTCTCAAAATAAAAAAAAAACAAAGTTTAAATCTAATAATGCTGGAGGTATTCTAGGAGGCATTTCTTCAGGTCAAGAAATAATTGTTTCTTTTGCCGTAAAACCAACCTCTTCAATTTTAAAAAGTAGGAAAACAATTAATAAGTTCGGAAAGAATACAAGTATATCAGTCAAAGGTAGGCATGATCCATGCGTGGGTATTAGAGCTGTGCCTGTAGGTGAAGCTATGCTATCGTGTGTTTTACTTGATCATTACCTCCTACATAAAGCTCAGTGTGGTTAATTCTTAATTTTGTTTTTTCAAAACTATATTAGAATTTAATAAATCTAAAACTTTCTCCTCAATTGAAACTGAGTCTAGATTTGCCACTTTATACATTTTGTCTGGAGTATCTTGGTCAATAAAAATATCTGGCAAAGTTAATGATCTAAATTTTAAATTAGAGTCCATTAAACCTTTTTTTGTCAAAAAATTTACCACATGAGATCCAAATCCACCGATTGAACCCTCCTCGATAGTCATAATTGCTTCATGAGTTGTAGCTAATTGCCAAATGAGATTTTCATCTAAAGGTTTTGCAAATCTGGCATCAACAACTGTTATTGGTACACCTTTTTTTAATAAATTCTCTGCGGCCTTCAACGTTTCATTTAATCTTGCTCCAAAATTTAAAATTGCTAATTTTTTTCCTTCTTTGATAATTTTTGATTTTCCTATCTCAATTTTTTCATTTAATGAGGGTAAAATTGAACCTAATCCTGTGCCTCTTGGATATCTAAATGCGCAAGGCCTATCATTAATCTCAGTTGAGGTATTTATCATTCTTACAAGCTCAGCTTCGTCACTTGCCGCCATAACAATAAAGTTTGGTAAAGTAGTTAAATATGTTGTGTCGAAACTCCCAGCGTGTGTTGGTCCATCAGCACCAACAAGTCCTGCTCTATCAATTGCGAATCTAACAGGTAAGCTTTGAATAGCTACGTCATGAACTACTTGATCGTAAGCTCTTTGAAGAAAAGTGGAATAGATAGCCGCATAGGGTTTAAAATTTTCAGTGGCTAAACCTGCAGCAAATGTAACTGCATGTTGCTCTGCAATCCCAACATCAAAAGTCCTATCTGGAAACTCTTTACGAAAAATATCAAGACCAGTACCATCAGGCATTGCAGCTGTAATAGCTACAATTTTACTGTCCTTTTTAGCGTGCTGAATTAAGGTATTTGCGAAAACCTTTGTGTATGTAGGTAATTTACTTGTGTTTTTTTGTTGTTCACCAGTTTTGACATTAAATTTTGATACTCCATGATAATTGTCTTTTGCTTCCTCTGCAAAAGTATAACCTTTACCTTTTTTTGTTTTGATATGTATTAAAATTGGTCCCTCGTGCTTAGAATCCTTAGCATTTTTTAAAATAGGAATTAGTGAATTTAAATCATGACCGTCTATAGGGCCAATGTAATAAAATCCAAGTGAACTAAATAAAGTTCCACCTGTAACAGCTGACCTAAGAAGATCTTCTGCTTTGCCTGCCTTCACACTAAATCTTTTTGAAAAAGCTGACATAATTAATTTTAGAGTTTCTCTTAAACTAAAATAAATCCTACCCGAAAAAATTTTTGCTAAATAAGTACTCATTGCTCCTACTGGTCGAGCAATTGACATATCATTATCATTTAAAATTACGATCATCTTAGTTTTTGAGGCACCAGCATTATTCATGGCTTCATATGCCATCCCTGCACTAATTGCACCGTCACCAATTACTGCAATTACATTGTCTGACTTATTAGATAATTTGTTTGCCTCAGCTATACCTAGTGCTGATGAAATAGATGTTGAGCTGTGTGCAGCACCAAAAGTATCATATTCACTTTCTGACCTTTTTGTGAAGCCTGAAAGACCATTTCCTTGTCTAAGAGTTCTTATTCTGTCTTTTCTACCAGTTAAAATTTTATGTGGATAACACTGATGGCCTACATCCCAGATTAACTTATCATTTGGTGTATTAAAAATATAATGTAAAGCAACAGTTAATTCTACGACACCAAGACTTGCCCCTAGATGACCACCGGTCACTGACACAGCATCAATCATTTCTTCTCTTAATTCATCTGCAACTTTTTGTAATTTTGACTCAGGTATTTTCCTTAAATCTGATGGAAAATTAATTTCATCTAAAAATTCAAATTTTTTTTTCATTTATTTCTATTCAAAATATAATTCAATGTTTCAGACAAATTTCTTGATTTAGGTCCATATTTTTTTAATTTGCTATTTATTTTTAAAATTAAATTATTAGCATATTTAATAGTATTTTTGTATCCTAGTAAACTAATTAGAGTTGCTTTTCCTTTTTTTTTATCCTTTCCAGTTTTTTTTCCTGCAACAAGTATATTTCCTTTATAATCAATCAAATCATCAGCAACTTGAAATAACAAACCTATTTCGGCACCAATATTTTCAAATTTCTTAACATCATATTTGTTTTTTTTCTTGATTATTAATGGTGCTGCGCAACAAAAACTAAAAAGTTTTCCTGTTTTTTTAATTTCCATCTCTTCAATCTTTTTTTGGGAAATTTTCTTACGTTCGTAATTTAAATCTAAATATTGTCCCCCTGCTATTCCAAGATGACCTGAGCTTTCAGAAATTTTATTTATCAAATCAATCTTTGTTTTTTCTCCTACTCTTAAATCTTTATGACTTAAAATTTCAAAAGCCATTGTTAAAAGTGAGTTTCCCGCTAAAACTGCAGTAGCTTCTCCAAATTTAATATGTGCTGAAGGTTTACCTCTTCTTATAGCGTCATCGTCCATACAAGGTAAATCGTCATGAATTAATGAATACGCATGAATACACTCAACTGCAGCACCAATAACGATAAGTGTCTTATAATCTAACTTAAATAGAGATCCAACATCAATCAAAATTTTTGATCTTATCTTTTTTCCTCCAGAAAATAGACCATATTTCATTGCAACTATCAAATTTGATTTTTTTTGTTTGGCAATAAAACTTTTTAAAAATAAATTTGTATCTTTCGCAATTTTATTTAATTTTCTTTGCATAATTTTTTTGATTAATTTTGGAAATCTTTTCTTTTGTTTTCTCATTTATTCTTTTATTATTCATATGAAATTTTTTCTCAATTATATTGTTTAGTTTAATTAAATTTTGATACTTTTCTAAAGAGTTTCCTAAATCCTTTTGATTTTCCAATTCTTCAATCATCTTATTTGCCTCAGTGGTTAATTCCTCAAGAGATAATGAATTATAATCATTTGGTAAATTTTTATCTTTCATATAATACTCTCAAATAATACATGAAAATTAGTCTTGCAAATATTAAAAAAGCAAAGAATCTCTTAAATAGAAGAGAGTGTGTTGCTATACCCACCGAAACTGTTTATGGAATTGCAGGAAATGCATATTCCGATACAGCATGTAAAAAAATATTTCGATTAAAAAATAGACCGGCGAAAAACCCTCTAATTGTTCATTATTATGATTTAAAAAAATTAAGAGATGATTGTGAATTAAATGATAATTTTCTTAAATTATATAAAAAATTTTGTCCTGGTCCAATAACATTTGTTTTAAATCAAAAAAAAACTTCAAAAATTTCAAAAATCGCAACAAATAAAAAAAAAACTCTCGCTGTAAGATTTCCAAAACATCCTGTAACAAGAATACTATTGAAATATTTAAAATTTCCTATCGCAGCACCTAGTGCAAATATTTCCACAAAAATTAGTGCAGTAACTTCCTCGGAAGTAAAAGAAGATTTTGGAAAAAAAATTAAGTATATACTTGAGGGTGGAAGGTCATCAGATGGTATTGAATCTACAATTATTGATCTCAGAAAAAAACCAAAAATTTTAAGATTAGGTGCTTTAGAAATTGGGAAAATTAAAAAAATATTAAAGAAAAAGATTTCAATAAATATAAATCCCTCTAAAATTTCTGCTCCTGGACAATTAAGAATTCATTATTCACCTGGAATTCCAATTAGACTTAATATAAAAAAAATAAAAAAAGAAGAAGCTTTTTTATTATTTAAAAAAAATAAAATTAACAAAACAAACTACTATTTTTTATCAAAAAAGGGCAATTTAAAAGAGGCCGCAAAAAATCTTTACACTATTTTAAGAAAGATAAAAAAAGATAATTATAAATCTATAGCTGTAGGTAAAATCCCAAATAAGGGAATTGGCAAAACTATTAATGATAGATTATTAAGGGCCTCAAAATTTTAATGACTATTCCTCTTGAAATAATTGATTTATCAAAAACTTATGACTCAAAAGAGGCTGTTAGAAATATTTCATTTAAATTAAATGAAAATGAAATCATTGGAATTCTAGGACCTAATGGATGTGGTAAAACCACAACAATAGGTATGATACTTGGTTTGCTTAAGCCTACTAAAGGACAAGTTCTAATAAACGGCATTGAAATTGAAAAACAAAGAGTTGAATTATTGAACAAATTAAATTTTATTTCACCATACATTGAGCTACCAAAAAAATTGACCGTAAAGCAGAATCTAGAGGTTTATGGAAGACTTTATGATGTAAGAGAACTTCAAATTAAAATTGATTATCTTATAGAAAAATTAAGGCTTAAAGAAATTTTTAATAAGATAACAGGAGAACTTTCCTCTGGTCAAAAAAATAGGGTCAGTTTAGCTAAATCTATAATTAATGATCCATCAGTTCTTCTTCTTGATGAACCAACTGCATCTTTAGATCCTGAAACAGGAGATTTTATAAGAAGTTTTTTAGAGGAATACCAAAAAGAAAAGAAAACTTCTATTCTCCTTGCTTCACATAACATGGCAGAAGTTGAGAGATTATGTTCTTCAGTTCTTATGATGAATAAAGGATCAATTATTGATCAAGGGACTCCTGAGGATTTAATTAAGAAACACGGAAGAAGAAATATGGAGGAAGTCTTTTTAAAACTTACAAGAGATCTAGTATGAGCCTAAATAAAATGTATGGACTATTTTTAAGACATTTCTATCTTATCAAAAGTTCATTGCCAAGAGTTTTGGATTTGATTTATTGGCCAACTATACAAATTATTCTTTGGGGATTTATTTCCAAATTTTTTTCAATTTATAGTGATTATTACAATAATACACTTGGAATAATTCTTACATGCGCAATTCTTTACGATATTCTTTTTAGATCTAGCATAAGTTTTAATATGCTTTTTTTAGAAGAAATCTGGAGTAGAAATTTTACGAATCTATTTATTGCTCCTTTGAAACTTAGAGAAATAATTATATCTTTAATTTTTACTGCTTTGATAAGAACATTAATTGGTTTAGTGCCTGCAATTATTTTAACGTCTCCATTGTTTGGAGTTTCAATTTTAAAATTGGGTTTCCCACTACTTATATTATTTTTAAGCTTATACATATTTGGCATTACACTAGGTTTATTTGTCAGTTCAGGTTTAATGAGATACGGACCATCCTTTGAAAATATAGCTTGGTCATCATTATTTTTACTTGCTCCATTAGGCTGTATCTACTATCCAATAGAAATCCTTCCTGAATTTTTCCAAGTAATTGCAAAAGGCTTACCATTAGTTTACATTTTTGATGAAACAAGAAATATTTTGATAAACGGTATAGTAGATTATGAAAATATTAAGCAAGCTTATTTATTAAATTTAGTTTATCTAATTTTTGGAATAGGGTTGTTTTATTTATCTTTTTTAAGAGCGAGGATAAAAGGGACATTAATAAATATGGGCGAATAATTGGTGCGCCTGCTAGGAGTCGAACCCAGAACCTCCTGATCCGAAGTCAGGCGCTCTATCCAGTTGAGCTACAAGCGCATATCATATTAATATATCATTTTATGGAAAAAAAAATAAATTTGACAGTTGATAAGACCGAAAATGAACTTCGTGTTGATATTTTCATCAAAAAAAGAGAAAATATCATCAGTCGAACAAGAATAAAAAATCTTATTCTAGATAACAAGTTAAAAATAAATAATAAGGTAATAACTGATCCATCAAAAAAAGTTTTTTTAAGTGATGAAATAAAATTAACCATTCCTGAACCAAAAAAAGCTTCCTTAAAACCTTATGAGTTTAATTTAGATATCGTATTTGAGGATAAAGATTTAATTGTTATAAACAAACCCTCTGGAATTGTAATGCATCCTGGTGCAGGTAATTTTGATAATACAATCGTAAATGCACTTATGAATTATAGCAAAAATTCTTTTTCTAATATTGGAGGTGAACTAAGACCTGGAATAGTACATAGAATTGATAAAAATACATCTGGATTAATTGTTATTGCAAAAAATAATCAAACTCACGAGCACCTTTCTAATCAGTTTAATAAACATACAATTCAAAGAGTTTACCAATTATTGATCTGGGGCAAAGTTAGACCATCTAAAGGTAAAATAGAAACCTTTATTACAAGAAGCTCAAAAAATAGACAAATGATGGAGGTTAGTAACAATAAAGGAAAAAAAGCAATTACAAATTACAAAACTTTAGAAATTTTTGAAAATAATAATATTCCAACTTTTAGTTTGTTAGAGTGTAAATTAGAAACAGGTCGGACTCATCAAATAAGAGTTCACATGAATTATTTAGGTCACAGTATAGTTGGTGATGATAAATATAAAAAAAGGTTTAAAAAACTTAAAGATATAAATCCATCATTAGAAAAAATTTTAATGAAATTAAATAGGCAATTTCTGCACGCTAAAACATTGGGCTTTATACACCCAAAAAAAAATAAGCAGATGATTTTTAACTCAATTTTACCAAATGAACTTGAAATAATACTAAAAACCCTCAGAAATATAGGTAAATAAAACATTGAAAAATTTTTAATATTAATTAGATAAAACGTTCATGAGCACGACTATAAATAGCAATTTACCTATCTTAAGTAATGAAGGTGGTCTGTCTGCATATCTTGAGCAAATAAAAAGATTTCCAATGCTTGATGCAGAAGAGGAATACATGCTCGCCAAAAATTGGAAAACGACTGGAAATATTAAAGCCGCGGAAAAACTTGTTACTAGTCATCTTAGATTAGTAGCAAAAATCGCAATGGGATATAAAGGGTATGGTCTTCCTGTTAATGAGATGATTTCAGAGGGAAATATTGGTTTGATGCAAGCTGTAAAAAAATTTGAGCCTGAAAAGGGTTTTAGATTAGCAACATATGCTATGTGGTGGATTAAAGCATCTATTCAAGAATACATATTAAGATCATGGAGTCTTGTAAAAATTGGAACTACTGCAGCTCAAAAAAAACTTTTTTTTAACCTCAAAAAATTAAAAAATCAAATTGCACCTCAATCTGAGGGAGATTTAAAAACCGAACATGTCGACGAAATAGCTAATAAACTTGACGTAAGTAAAGAAGAAGTGGTCTCAATGAATCGAAGATTGTCTGGAAAAGAATTTTCACTTAATGCCCAAGTTGGTGAGGATGGTGATGAATGGCAAGATTGGTTAGAAGATAAAGATTTAGATCATGATCTAAAATTTGCACATCAAGAGGAAATGGAACAAAGAAAAGATTTACTTAAAGACTCAATAAAAGTTTTAAATGATCGAGAAAAAGAAATTCTTTACTCCAGAAGACTCAGCGATGACCCTATTACTTTAGAAGACCTAAGTAAAAAGTACAAAATTAGTCGAGAAAGAGTGAGGCAGATTGAGAACAAAGCTTTTGAAAAACTTCAAAAACATATGTTGCTTTTAGCAAAATCTAAAAATTTATTACCTGTGAACTAAACTTCAAAAGGGTTTTCGATCAAAATTGTATCATCTCTCTCAGGGCTAGTCGAAATACTTGATATTTTTGTTCCAATAAAATCTTCTATTGCAAAAATATATTTTTTTGCATTTTCTGGAAGTTCATCAATATTCTTTATTCCATTTGTTGATTGTTTCCATCCAGGAAAAGTTTTATAGATAGGCTTAATTCTCAATTGATCTTCAACTGCAGCTGGCAAATAGTCAACTTTTTCACCATTCAAATCATATTGAACGCAAATTTTTATTTCATCTAGTTCATCCAAAACATCTAATTTAGTAAGTGCTATTCCATCAATACCTGAAATTTTTATACTTTGCCTTACTAAAACCCCATCAAACCATCCACATCTTCTTTTACGACTTGTTACTGTACCAAATTCATTGCCTCTAGTTCCTAAAAGTTCACCTGTTTTATCTTTTAATTCAGTTGGGAAAGGACCTTCGCCGACTCTTGTTGTATAAGCTTTGGTTATTCCTAAAACATAATTAACGGTATTAAGACCACAGCCTGTGCCAGTAGCAGCACTTGATGCAACTGTATTTGATGACGTAACAAAAGGATAAGTACCGTGATCGACATCTAATAAAATCCCTTGTGCGCCTTCAAAAAGAATTTTTTTTTTTTGTCTTTTAAATTGATCAATTTTAAGCCATACTGGCTGTGAAAACTTCAGTATTTCTGGAGCAATTTTTAATAATTCTTTTTTTAATTTCTCTTTTTCAAAAATTTTTTTACCAAGACCTTTACGAATAGCATTATGATGTATTAATACATCCTCCAGTCTCTTATTTAAATTTTTTTCAGACCTTAAATCCATGACTCTTATTGACCTTCTGCCTACTTTATCCTCATATGCTGGTCCTATACCTCTTCTGGTGGTACCTATTTTTCCTTTTCCAGCTGAGTCCTCTCTAATCTCATCCATTTCTCGATGAAATGGCAAAATCAAATTTGCTGACTCAGAAATGATAAAGTTTTCTATATTTACCTTGATTCCTTTTGATTCAATTTCATCTATTTCGTCAAGTAAGGCCCAAGGATCAACTACTACGCCGTTCCCAATTATAGAAATTTTATTTTTTCTTACTATACCAGATGGCAATAGTCGAAGTTTATAAGTAACTCCGTCTATGACAAGCGTATGACCAGCATTATGGCCTCCTTGAAACCTTATTACAACATCGGCTTGCTCTGATAACCAATCGACTATTTTTCCTTTTCCCTCATCTCCCCACTGTGAACCTACAACAACAATATTTTTCATTAACGATATCTCTTTTCTATCTTTATTGAGTTCAAATGATTAATAGGCCCATGACCTTTTCCATATTTAGGATTTGTTAATATTGCAGAATTTACATATTTAATTCCTTTATCACAAGCTTTGATGATACTTTTTCCACATGAAAAAAAAGTTGTAATGGCACTAGATAAGGTGCAGCCAGTTCCATGAGTATTTTTTGTGTTTCGCCTTAAATTTTTAAAAATCTTGAGATTAGATTTATTTAAGAAAACATCCTCAACTGTTTTAGATTGAAGATGACCTCCTTTAATCAATACATTTTTAGCACCCAAATTAATTAGATGATTAGCTGCAAGTATCATATCTTGCTTATTTTTAATTCTAACGCCAGTCAAAATCTCAGCCTCTGGAATATTTGGAGTAATCAACGTTACTTTTTTAATAAGTTTTGTTTTTAAGGTTTGAATTGCTTTGGCATCAATTAATTTTGTCCCTCCTTTTGCAACCATTACAGGATCAAGTACTAATTTTTTTACTTTTATCTTTTTTAATGCTTCAATTACTATATTCACTATTTCTGATGAATGAAGCATTCCAATTTTAATTGCATCTGGCCTAATATCTGTTGATGAATATATAATCTGATTTTTAATTTCGTTAGGTGGTATGGAAAAAACAGATTTAACACCAAGAGTATTTTGAACAGTTACTGCAGTGATTGCTGTCATAGCATACGACCCAAGACTCGTAACCGTTTTAATATCTGCTTGTATACCAGCTCCTCCAGAAGAGTCTGATCCTGCAATTATAAGAATTTTAGAATTTGGCTTCAATTTAATTAATTGTTTTGACAATAGTATTAATACATTTCTTAAGAAGAGTTTTATTTTTACTCTCACCCATTATTCGAATTTTTTGCTCAGTTCCAGATTTTCTAACTAAAATTCTGCCATTACCCTCGATTAATTTTTGTGCTTTTTTAATTGAATTCTTTACAGATAATTTCGATAGTATATTTTCATTTTTAATTTCAATATTTTCTAGAATTTGTGGTGTTTTTTTAAAAACATTAAAAAATTTACTAGCTTTTATATTCTTATTTAAAGCTTGAACAACTTCTAAAGCAACTAGTAGTCCATCACCTGTGGTCGCAAATTTACCTAAAATGATGTGCCCTGACTGTTCTCCACCTAAATTAAATTTTTTTTTCTGCATAACTTCTTTCACATATCTATCACCTACATTTGCTCTTATAAATTTAATCTTTTTTTTTTCTAAAAATTTTTCTAGTCCATAATTAGACATTAAGGTACCTACAACTCCCCCTTTAAGAATTTTTCTTTTCTTCCATTGCAGAGCTAGAGCAGCTATAATTTGATCACCATCTATAATCAAACCTTTCTCATCGCACATTATTATTCTATCTGCATCTCCATCCAACGAAATACCTAAGTCTGCTTTATATTTTTTTACATATCCTCTAATTTTAATAGGAAATGTCGACCCACAGTTTTTATTTATATTAAAGCCATTAGGTTTGTTACCAATAATTATTAACTTTGCACCAAGAGATTTTAGCATTTTAGGTGCTGCCTTATATCCAGCACCATTTGCACAATCTAAAACTATTTTCATATTTTTAAGTTTTAAATTTTTTGGAATTTTTTTTTTTAAAATTTGAAGATAGTCATCTGTACCTGACTCCAATCTTTTTACTCTCCCCAAAAATTTTGGTTTTGACAATTGTTTTTCAATTTTTGTATCGATTAAATTTTCTATTTTTTTTTGAATACTATTAGATAGTTTTAGTCCATCGGGTCCAAATAACTTTAAGCCATTATCGTTAAATAAGTTATGAGATGCTGTTATCATAATTCCTAAATTTGCTCTCATTGATTTGGTCAACATCGCAAGGCCATTTGTTGGTAATGGACCTAAAGTATAAACGTGCATTCCTGCTGAAGCCAGACCAGAAACAATAGCAGGTTCAAGTGCATAACCTGATAGCCTAGTGTCCTTTGCAATAATTGCAGTCTGTTTTTTTTTTTTTAAATTTGTAAAATAGTTACCTGCAGCTAATCCGAATTTAAAAAACATATCTCCATTAATGTTCTTGCTATTGACATAGCCTCTTATTCCATCTGTACCAAAATATTTCATATCTTATTTGATTAATTCTTTAAATACACTAAAGCTTTGATTTATCTCATTAACATCATGTACTCTCAATATTTGAACTCCTTGCATCATAGCAAAAATACTCGAACCAATAGTTCCTCCTGTTCGTAAACTGCTATCGTTAGAACAAGATAGATCTTTTATAAATCTTTTTCTAGATATCCCTAGCAATATAGGGAATCCTAAAGAATGGTAAATTGATATATTCTTTAAAATTGTCATATTATGTTTCAAATTTTTTCCAAAACCTATTCCAGGATCTAAAATTATATTGTTGTGTTTAATACCAGCTTTTCTTAAATCTTTGATTTTTTTTTCAAAAAAATCATAAATATCTAATAAAACATTCTTATACTTTGGTTTATTCTGCATAACATCAGGGGTACCGAGTGAGTGTTGTAACACAAATGAAGTCTTATATTTTTTTAATATCTCTACAGATTTTTTATCATAACTCAGACCAGATACGTCATTAATTAACTTAACTCCTAAATTAATACCTTTTTCCATTATTTCTGATTTTCTGGTATCAAGAGAGATTACTTGCCTTTTCCTAATTTTACTTAAAACATTTTTAATTCTACCCCATTCTTTATCTGAGCTTATAGCTTTTGATCCAGGTCGGGTAGACTCTCCTCCAATATCAACAAGATCTGCTCCACATTTAAAAAGGTAACGCAATTGTTTTTCTGCTAGATCTTTTTTATAAAACTTTCCTCCGTCAGAAAAACTATCAGGTGTGATATTCAAAATACCCATGACAATTGGTATTTTTTTAAAATCCAGATTTATAAAATTTTTTTTTGATTTAATGATAATCTTAATATCCTTTTTAATTATCTCTCTTAGTTTGCTTGGTAAACGATTTACATGTTTTATAGATATTATTTTTTTTGATTTTCTTGAAATTAACTCGATTTTATCAAATGAAATACTATCATTCCCATTCAGAGGTAAAGTTTTTTTTGAATTTACCAAATATTTTGATTTTGATCCGTAGTAGAAATTACACACTCTAGTGTAATATCTGGGCATTTAAATTAATGTATAATTTTAGGTTTTAAACCCATAGCATCAAATGCTGAGCCTTTTTTATCTTCTACCTTTAAGTCTTGTTTATCAGCTGGATAAATATTCTTATTAATTATATTTTCTATTTCTTCACCTGTTAAAGTTTCATAAGTAATAAGAGCCTTTGCAATTTTATGTAAATCATCAATTTTTTCAGTTAGAATTTCTCTTGCCTTATTGTAACCTTCATCAACTAATTTTCTAATTTCTTTATCAATTTTTTGAGCGACTTCTTCCGATACTGACTGTGTTTGAGTAACAGATCTTCCTAAAAATACTTCTTCTTGATTTTCTCCATATTCAACAGGTCCCATTTCTTCACTCATCCCATATTTAGTCACCATAGCGCGCGCTAGTTGAGTAGCTTGATTTATGTCAGATCCAGTGCCTCCACCAGCACCCGTAGATATATTGTCTTTTCCAAAAATTATTTCCTCTGCAACTCTTCCTCCAAAACACACGGCTAATCTAGCTTTCAAATACTTAATTGAATGTCCGTGTTTATCTCTCTCTGGCAAGTTCATAACCATACCCAGTGCTCGTCCTCTTGGTATAATTGTTGCTTTATGAATTGGATCGTAACTTGGCATATTAAAAGAGACTAAAGCATGCCCTCCCTCATGATATGCGGTTAATTTTTTTTCTTCTTCAGTCATAACCATTGATCGTCTCTCAGCACCCATCATTACTTTATCTTTTGCCTCTTCAAATTCGTTTAGCGTAACAATTCTTTTATTTTTTCTTGCAGCAAGTAAAGCAGACTCATTAACTAAATTAGCAAGATCTGCACCTGAAAAACCTGGGGTTCCTCTTGCGACTGTTCGTAAGTTTACATCTGGAGCCATTTTAATTTTTTTCACGTGCACCTTAAGAATTTTTTCTCTTCCAATTATATCAGGATTAGAAACAACAACTTGTCTATCAAACCTACCTGGTCTTAATAAAGCAGGATCAAGTACGTCTGGTCTATTAGTAGCTGCAATTATTATAACACCTTCATTAGTATCAAAGCCATCCATCTCAACTAAAAGTTGGTTAAGTGTTTGCTCTCTTTCATCATTTCCTCCACCCAAGCCAGCACCTCTGCTTCTTCCAACTGCATCAATTTCATCAATAAAAATAATACAAGGGGAATTCTTCTTACCTTGTTCAAACATATCTCTCACTCTTGAAGCTCCAACTCCAACAAACATCTCTACAAAATCTGATCCCGAAATCGTGAAAAAAGGAACACCAGCTTCCCCAGCAATTGCTCTAGCTAATAAAGTTTTTCCTGTTCCTGGGGGCCCAACTAACAATGCTCCTCTAGGAATTTTACCACCAAGGCGGCTAAATTTTTTTGGATCTTTTAAAAATTCTACAATCTCTTCAACTTCTTCTTTTGCTTCCTCTACGCCAGCAACATCATTAAAAGTAACTTTTCCTTTTAATTCATTCATCATTTTTGCTTTTGATCTTCCAAAACCCATTGCTCCACCTTTTCCTCCTTGCATTTGTCTCATAAAAAAAATCCAAACAGCAATTAGTAATAACATTGGAAACCAAGATAATAATACACCAAACAAAGATGGCATTTTTTCTTGAATCGGTGCTGCAGAAATACTCACACCTTTTTCAGATAATTTTTCAATTAAATTTGGATCATTTGGAGCATACGTCTTAAAACTATTTCCATTTGAGTAGACCCCTTTAATATTATTTCCTTGGATCTCTACCTTAACAACTTCTCCATTATCTACAGAATTTAAAAATTCAGAAAATATAACTTGATCGCCCCCCTTCATGTTAGGTTGGGGACCTTTAAACATATTGTAAAGACCAATAGTTAAAAAAACTATTATTGCCCACATCGCTATATTTTTCATATTCATAATTATAAAATAATAATTATTATAAATTAAACAAGTGACAAATTAGTCAAAATAACAATAATTTAAAGCTCTTTTGAAATTATTACAGTTTGATTAACTTTTTTGATTATGCAACCTCCTAACGTTGCTTTATATAAATTATTATTTAATATTCCGTCAATAATTTTACCAAGTTTTTTACCCCTTGCCGGATAATATTTCATACCAATAAACCTTAGGGAGTCTGATAGAGAGCGAAAAACTACCTCATATGGTTGATTGAAAAAATCATTATTCAAAAATAATTGATTTTTTTGATGATTTAAATAAGTATTTTTTTCTAGATTTTCTATCACATAAAATCTTACAACCTCGTTTGAGTGCCTCAGATTATTTAAAGTTATAGAAAATTTTTTTTGATCTAAACCGTTTAGCTTTAGTTTTTCTAAAAATTTTCTAATTTTTACTCTTTGAAATTTTTCATCCTCATTGTATGGGTCTAAAACGTAAAAATTAAATACATATTTTGCTAAATATATTAAATCCTTTTTTTGTTGATTTAACAAAGGTCTAAATAGATTAACATTATTGATATGAGTTTTTTTGTTAAAAGATATCAAGCCTTTTAATCCGCTCCCCCTCAAAATTCTTATAAAAAAATTTTCAAATAAATCTTCCTGATGATGTCCTAAAAGAATATTATTAATTTTAAAATAATTACACTTGCTCATTAATAATTCATATCTTTTTTTCCTTGCAAGTGATTGTATGTTCTTTGTTGGTTTTTTCCCATTCCATGGCAAAATTTCAGCACTAATTGATAATCTTTTTAATACACTTTTGACTTTGTTTGCCTCTTGACTAGAGTTTGATCTTAGCTTGTGGTTTATAATAAAAAATTTTGCTTTTAGATTATTTTTAATAGAGTAAATTTTAGCTAAAAAAGCTAAGGCTAAACTATCAGGCCCTCCAGATACCGCTACGATAAAATTTTGATTTAAATCTAAAGTCTTTTCAAAGTTTTTATAAATTTTATTTACTCTTTTATTATTTAACTTATCTTTAAAAAGTTTAGGAATTTTGTTTTTTGCATTCAAATTTTTGAGACTCATATTTAGCTTTTTGGATCACAGATTGATTTGCTTTTGGATATTGTTTTTCTACTCCATCTATCATTTTACAACCTTGATCTTTTTCCCCAATTTGAACCATTGAGATTCCAAGCTTTAATAAATTAATTGGAGCTTTTTCACCTTTTGGATATTTTTGGTACCCTTCCAAATATGCAGAGGCAGCATCAGTATAAAGTTGTCTTATTCTAAAAGTTTCTGCATACCAATACTGTGCATTTCCAGCTAAATCATGTTCAGGATTTGTAACGACAAATTCTCTAAATGCTCTTTCTGCTGTTGAATAATCACCAACTTTTAAAAAACTAGTTGCGAATTTATATTGGTTATCTGGTGTCTCATTTGGCAGAATTTTTTCTTCTGCTTGAAAAGTTTCTGTTACAATTGATGCAGTTGTGTCTATGGATTGAGTTCTTTGTGACATCTCATTTGTGGATGTATCTTTATAAGACACTGAACCTAAATCTTGAGGTTGAGAGCTTCCAGGTAAAGATTGATTTTGATCTGTAACTAATTTTTTTGTTATTTTTTGTCTATTCCCATTTGTAGGCAAACCTTTTTCTAAATCTTGAAATCTAATTTGATTATCAGCTTGGACTTTAGACATTCTATTAGACAACTTATCAAGTTTAAAGTTTATTTCCTCAAATTTATTTGTTAGTGATTGAAATTGGCTCTCAATTTCAGAAAGTTTTAATAAATGCCTTGTTAATACATCTTCTGAATTACTATTTTCAAAACTAGAAATATTAGTTACACCAGCATCTAATTCTCTAGTTCCAGAATAAACTGCTTTCTCTAAAGTTTTAATATCTTTTTGAATTTTTTCCAATATTTCATTTAATTCGTGATTGTCTGCATTTACAAAACCACTAATAAATAAACTTATTATCAAAAAAAATTTTACTAATAAAAATCTCATAAAATAGTTTATTCAACAGGTTATGATTAAAATAATGGCAAAAAAAAGACCCTTAATTAATGAATAATTAAGGGTCTAAAAGATTTTTTTTAGTTTGCTTTTACTGAAACCGATCGTCTATTTTTTGACCAAGCTAAAGGATTTGAACCTGAGTCAACAGGTCTTTCTTTACCATAACTTAACACTGAAATTCTATTTGAAGAAATTCCATAAGTCATTAAATAATCTTTTGCAGCGTTAGCTCTTCTTTCACCTAATGCCAAGTTATATTCTCTTGTTCCTCTTTCATCTGCATGACCTTCTAAAACAATATTTATTTTAGAATTTTTTCTTAACCACGCGGCTTGTTTTCTTAAAGTTTCTCTTGAAGCAGTTGTTAAAACTGACTCATTTGTTGCAAAGAAAACTCTATCAGGTACTCCCGACGCTAAATATTCAACTGTATCTTTTCCAGTATAAACATCACCTTGCATTTGCCCTGTTGATTTTTTTGAAGTAGCACAAGCTGACAACATAATACATGCAACAGTAACTAAAAATACATTTTTTAGAATTTTGTTTAATTTCATTATCGCTCCTTGATCAAATTGCTTATTCTTGAGTTTTTCACAACTAGATAGATGTTTCAAGTTAAAAAATCAAGATAATATTACTTAATTACTTAATAAAGATGACCATGATGGGTCTGAGGCATCAGTAGGGGTTTTTACTAACCTTTCATTATAGCCTGTCAAATCTATTGACCATAATTTAGCTGAAAATCCTTCACCTTTACTATCAGTTTTTGTCTCTCTATAGAAAATCAAAACTCTTCCATTAGGTGACCAAGACGGTGCTTCTTGATAAAAATTTTCTGTTAATAACCTTTCTCCACTTCCGTCTGTTCTCATTACTCCAATATAAAATTTACCTTTATGCAATTTTGTAAAAGCAATTAAATCACCTCTAGGAGACCAGACAGGAGTTCCATAAAGACCTTTTCCAAAAGAAATTCTTTTAACATTTTTTCCATCACTATTCATAACATAAATTTGTTGATATCCACTTCTGTCAGAATTAAAAGCAATATATTTTCCATCAGGAGAGAAAGAGGGAGAGGTATCAATCGAAGGATGATTGGTGATTTTTTCTACAATCCTATTTTCTAGATCCATTGTATAAATATCTGAGTTACCATCTTTTGCAAAACTCATAATTATTTTTTTTCCATCAGGAGAAAATCTAGGAGCAAATGTCATTCCAGGAAAATCTCCAACCACTTCTTGCATACCTGTTTCTATATCCAAGAGATAAACCCTTGGCAAATTTTTAAAGTAAGATAAGTAGGTAACCATTTGACTTGTAGGATTAAATCTGGGAGTAAGAACGAGTTCATTACCTAATGTCAAAAATTTATTGTTTGCGCCATCCTGATCCATTATTGCTAACTTTTTAATTCTCCTAGTTTTTGGACCCTCCTCTGAAACGTAAATTATTCTTGTATCAAAATAACCTTTCTCTCCAGTTAATCTTTCATAAACTTTGTCTGTTATTATGTGACCAACTCTTCTCCAGTTATTTGGAACTGTTGTAAAAGCTAAAGCCATCATTTCTTTTCCAGCAAGTACATCCCACAATCTAAATTCTACTCTTAATTTTTCTTCAATAATATTAACTTTACCAGTAATTAACGCTTGTGCCTTAATCAAATTCCAATCTTCAAATCTAGGTTTTAAATTTGCAATATCTGGTTTTTGGAGGAAAGCGTCTTTATTAAGAGGATTAAAAAGACCAGAAGCTTTTAAATTTCTTTCAACAACTAATGCTATTTCTGCACCAATATCTTTTTTTTTTAAAATTTTTTCAAAATTTTGTCTAGAGGTTTCATCAATAGATAATGGTGATACAGCTATAGGGAGTGGGTTCAAATTTCCTCTAGTAATATCAACTTCAATCAAAGCAAATGCCTTAAGGGGTAAGATAATAAAATAAAAAATTAAAAGTATTCTTAACATTTAAATATATTATCCTTCTAGCATCTCTCTTGCATCAAAATTAAGTTGTAATTCTTTCCACCTCTCATAACCAGTTGTAGGAACTCTTAAGGGCTGGCACAATTTTATAGCTCTTAATGCACTTTCTGCTAAAACTTTATAAAAACCTTGTCCAGGTTTATTCATTCTAGCATGATCTAATATTTCTGATTGTACTACAGTACCATCAGGATTTAATTGCAATTTTATTCTAACTAACAAATTTTCATTGTACGGTAAGCCCAGTGGTATACTCCAACATCCAAATATTTGAGCTTTAAGAGCATCTTCCTCACTTAAAGACAAGCCAGATAGATCAACATTTTTTTGTTGATCTTGGGAAATTTTATCGGTTGTTATTGTTGTTTCAGCTTTCTCCACTTTTGATTTATCTATTAATGCTGCAATATTATTTGGATCAAATAACTCTTTCTTCTCAAATTCTGAAACTTGTTTTACTTCATTGTCTATTTTTTCAGGGTTTTGTTTATCTTCTTTAATCTTCTCAACTTTTTTAGTTTTATCCTCTGGCATCGGTACTGCGTCTGGTTTTATTTTTTTAACTTTTTTTGGTGGTGCCTGTTCTGATACTAGTTTTTTCTCTTTTTCTTTTATCTTCTCTATTATTTTTTTTGCCTTTGGTGCAAAAGGTATGTTTGTTTTATCGGTGATCTGTATAAGCTCTATTGAGACGATTGGTGGAAGATCTATTGGTTTTTTAGCTAAAAAAGGAAGGCTCATTGCTGTAATTAAAATAAAAAATATATGAAGACCAGAAGAAATAAGCAGACTTCTATTCACTCCTATTTACCTTTCTTTATAAGGTTCTGATATAAGTGCAACTTTTGTAAAACCAGATCCTGATAGTAAGCCCATTATTTCAAGCACTCTGCCATAATTAATTGTCTTATCTCCTCTTACATAAATTCTTGTATCAGTTCTATTTTTGGAAACCGCCAGAACTTTTGCAATAATTTTCTCATATTCAACTTTTGACTCTTGTATAAAAATCTCACCTTTTGAGTTAATCGTTAGTGTAAGAGGTTCAGCCTCCTCAGGTAGAGAGTCGGCAGAACTCTCTGGTAAATCTACTTGCACTCCTACAGTTAATAAGGGTGCTGTAACCATGAAAATAATTAAAAGGACCAACATAACATCGACAAATGGTGTAACATTTATTTCACTCATTGGTTCTCTTGATAAACGATTAGGTTTAAAAGCCATTTAAATTATTGTTAAAAATCTCTTTGAAAAGTTTTCTAATCTTTTTGAATATAAAATCGAGTCATTATTAAATTTGTTATAAGCAATAACAGCAGGTATTGCAGCTAGTAGTCCTAAAGCTGTTGCAAATAAAGCCTCTGCAATACCTGGTGCTACAATCGCCAAACTTGTATTTCTTGAAATTGCTATTGATTGGAAAGAATTCATTATCCCCCAAACAGTTCCGAATAAACCAATAAAAGGCGCTGTTGATCCAACGGTTGCTAGAAAAGTATAACCTTTGCTAATTTTTGACATTTGCTTTTCTATTCCTGTTTCTAACATTGTTGTCATTCTTTCGTGCAAGTCACTTTTTGATCTTCTTTTTAACAAATTTTGCATAGCATCTTTAAAAACTAATGCCATTGGATCTTCTGTACTAGATGGAAGATTGTTATAAAAAGACTCTGCTGATTTAGAATTCCAAAATTTTGTCTCAAATTCTTCTGTGGTTTGATTAATTTTTTTGAATAATCTAAATTTTTCTATTATCACAGCCCACGAGTAAACTGAACAAACGATTAATATGATTATTACTGATTTAACAATGATATCTGCCCTAATAAACAAACTTAAAAGAGAGAAATCGGTGTTCGATGCCAAACCTACCGCTTGAGATGATATATCAGCTTCCATAATGCCTTCTCACACTTAATTGTGTCATGATTTTGACTTTATATTTTTGATTTAACTGTATATTTTATGAGTTTCATTATAAAAACTAGCAATTAAAATAGCATCTGCTTTGTTAGCATCCTTTTTTTTTGACAATTCTTGAGAAAAATAAGGAAATATTTCGATTGCTTTTGTCCTACTTGCATCCTTTTGGGAATTAATCAAATTGAAATATTTTTTCCATTTCGCTGGTCTAACAAAATACATGGGTAATTTCATTGCTGAACAGATTCCTTTCAAAATTCCAAAAGATTGACCAAAATTAAACATACTAGTTACCCCTTGTCCAGGCATTGCTGAAACTTGCTCAATAACTACTCTTACTTCTTGATTTTGAATTTTATTAATTACTCTATTAATTTCATTATATATCTGTGAGCCATTTATTTGTTTTTTATTTTTTTTCCCTTCAGCCATAGTTGGCATCTCAAGAACCTCAAGAATTTTACCATCTAATAAAAAACAAATCGAGCCGGAAATACCAGGGTCTATTCCAATTATCAACATAGTTTATTCAACAAATTGTGCATTTGTGTAAATATTTTGCACATCATCATCTTCTTCTAATGTATTAAAAAAATTTAATAAACCCTCATTTCTTTTTTTAGATACTTCAATGCAATTGATAGGTATCCATTCAATTTCTGTTGAAATAAAGTTTTTTATTTCTCTCTCAAGATCTTTTTTAACATCATAAATTTTATCAATTGAACAATGTATTTCATGAAAATCAATGTTTGTTTTACACTCATCTGCACCTGCTTCAATAGCTAATTCAAAAATACGCTCATCGGTTATCTCTTGTTTATCAATTTTTACTACTCCCACTTGTTTAAAATTATGAGAGGCCGAACCTTGGGTTCCAAGACTACCTCCAGCTTTTTGAAAAATAGTTCTAACATTTGAAGCGGTTCTATTTTTGTTATCTGTTAGGGCTTCTACAATAACAGCTATCTTATCAGGTCCAAAACCCTCATATCTAAAACTTTCAAAATTTGCCCCATCATTAATTGATGACTTGTTGATTGCTCTATCAATATTATCTTTTGGCATATTGGCTGATCTTGCTGCTTGAATGGCTGACCTTAATCTTGGATTCATTTCAGGATTTTTATCCCCAAGCTTTGCAGCAACGGTAATTTCTTTAGATAATTTTGAAAAAATCTTAGATCTTCGTTTGTCTGCTTTTCCCTTCTTATGTTTAATTCCTGCCCAATGAGAGTGTCCTGCCATAAATTATATCTATTTATTGTTATTTAATTGACCTCCAAAAATATAACTATTAACTTTATGAGCTAAACCATTTTCTAAATTACACTCTACAATAACACCACTCAAACTTGCTTCACCATTTGATGGAAAATGTTTAACAGAATCTTTTTTCATAAATCTATTTAATGAGTTTTCTTTATCCATTCCAATAACTGAGTCATAATCACCACACATGCCTGCATCCGTCTGATAAGCAGTCCCATTTTTTAAAATTCTTGCATCATTAGTTGGTATATGCGTATGAGTCCCTACTACAAGTGTTGCTTTGCCATCAAAGAAATGTCCTATTGCGTTTTTTTCGCTTGTGATTTCCCCATGAAAATCTACAACTAAAATATCATAATCTTCTTTAAGGTGATGCTCTTTGATAAATCTATTTGAGGTTTCAAAAACATCATCACATTTTTTCATAAACACATTTCCCATTAAATTTAAAACTCCAATTTTTACTTTTTCTGCAGTTGTATAAATTTCGAAACCTTTACCAGGTGCAGGTTCAAATAAATTCTTTGGACGAAGTAACCTTTTTTCTTTATCAATAAAAGTCATGATCTCTTTTTGATCCCAAACATGATTTCCGGTTGTAATAACATCAACTCCACAACTAAAGAATTCTTCACAAATTTCTTTAGTTAGACCTACTCCCTCTTTGGCCGCATTTTCTGCATTGACTACTACAAAATCAATTTTATTTTTTTTCTTTTGGTCATTAAGATCGTTTACAATCTTTGAGTAACCGGAACTTCCAACAACATCTCCTAAAAATAATACTTTCATTTATTTTTTATTAGTTAATACAAAATCAAGCTTAATATCATGTTTGTTTATTTTAATTTGTTTTATTTTTTGAAAAGAATATGAAAATCCAATTGTTACAACATCTTTTTTTTTTCTAATCTTTTTAATATATCTATCATAAAATCCACCACCATAACCTAATCTATTTAAATCTCTATCATAAGCCACCAGAGGCACCAATAAAATGTTAGGGTATTGAATTTTATTAGATATCGGTTCTGGTATTCCATAATTATTTATAATCAAAGGATCGTTTAATGACCATTGAAAAAAATCCATTTGAGAATTTTTTCTTATCTTGGGTAACGAAATTCTATATTTTTTTTTTTCAAATTTCTCTAAAATATGAATCGTATCGATCTCATAATTATACGGATAATATCCACCTATTATTCTTTTTTTAATATTATTTTTTTTTAAAATATTAATTATTTCTTTAAAACTAATTTTTTGATTTTTAATATGCTTTTTTTTCCTAATCTTTAATATTTTTTTCCTTATTTCAGATTTATTCACGAGATTAAATTAAGATAAATTTTCTAAATTTGCTTTTTCAACAAAGCTTGAAATTTCATTAGCAGCTTCATCAATTAATTTTTCATAATTTTTTTGATTCATTTCAATTTCATTTTTAAGTTTAAAATGGTCATTGTTTAAGTCTCTAATTTCTTCCTCTTTTTTATCTCTATAATCGTATATTAAAGATTTAAGTTCTTTAAATTTAATTGTTAAATTTTTTAATTCTTCTTTTTTTTGCTCTACTTTTTTCTTTGTTTCATAATACTCATCCATTACTTTTACAGCAGTGATTAACAAAAGTTTATTTTCTCCAAGATTTCCAAGCTCATTTTTTATGTTATTAAATTTTTGATTTATTTGTATAAGTAATTCCTCTAAATGTTCCTCTTGACCATCATCACAGGATAGTAAAAATTCTTTTCCATTAAATTTAATACTTACGTTTGCCATTTTTCTATATCGTTTAATAAATTATCTGTTTCTTGATTTAATTCATCAATTTTCTCTGAAAATTCCAATTGTTTTCTTTGGTCAATAATTTCTTTATTTTTCATCTCCTCTAATTTTTTACTTAGATTTTTACAATCATGCTCCAATGAATTACATTTTATCTCTAATTCTTGTTTTTCAATCTTTAATTGATTTTTCTGATTAGTTAAATTTTCTAAGTTTTTTTTTATATCTGGATTTTTTAAGTTAAGATTTTTTAATTTAGTCAGTGCAGAATACAATTTTTTTTCTTTTTCGTTTACAGAATTCATATATATATAAACATATTATTAAATAGAATCTTCTAAGTCTAGACAGGATAATTTTGAGCAAACTATATAAGGAATTAGCTAATTGCATTAGATTTTTGTCTATCGATGCTGTTCAAAAAGCAAACTCTGGTCACCCTGGTATGCCAATGGGTATGGCAGATGTTGCAACAGTTCTTTTTAAGGATTTTCTAAATTTTGATCCAAAAAATCCAGATTGGATAAACAGAGATAGATTTGTTTTATCGGCTGGACACGGATCTATGTTGCTTTATTCGCTCCTTTACTTAACTGGATATCAAAGTGTTTCATTAAAGGATATTAAAAATTTTAGACAACTGAACTCTATTTGTGCTGGTCACCCAGAGTATCATGAAAATACTGGTATAGAGACTACAACTGGTCCATTGGGACAGGGTATATCTAATGCAGTTGGTTTTGCGATATCTGAAGAAATTTTAAAAAAACAGTTAGGAAAAAAAATTATTAACCATAAAACTTATGTCTTAGCTGGCGATGGTTGTTTAATGGAGGGTATAAGCCATGAGGCACTTAGCCTTGCGGGTCACTTAAGACTTAAAAATCTGATACTACTTTTTGATAATAATTCTATTTCAATTGACGGTCCAACTAGTTTAGCTGTTTCAGATGACCATGAGAAAAGATTTGAGAGCTATGGTTGGAATTTTATAAATATTAATGGACATAATTTTAAGGAAATATCAAAAGCTTTAAAAAAAGCACAAAAATCAAAAAAACCTGTTGCAATATCATGTAAAACTACAATTGGCTACGGATCTCCAAACAAAAGTGGGCAGGCTTCATCCCATGGTAGTCCACTAGGTGAAGAAGAAATTAAATTAGTAAGGAAAAAATTGAACTGGAATTATAAACCTTTTGAAATTCCTAAAGATTTGATAAACGAGTGGAATTCGATTGGACAAAAAGCGTCGCGGAAAGCAAATAAAATAAAAAAAAAATTTCCAAGTAATTATAGAATATATAAAAATACTATTAATGATTCTATTGAAAAAACAAAGATAGAGTATCTTAAAACCTTAGAGCCAATAGCAACAAGAAAATGCTCAGAAAAATTTTTAGAAATTGCAACTAAGCTTCCATATTTAATAGGTGGATCTGCTGACTTAGCAGGATCAAATAATACAAAAACTAAAAATCATAAAATAATCAAACCAAATAATTTTTCAGGGAATTACATTCATTATGGAGTAAGAGAGCATGCTATGTGTGGAATTATGAACGGTATATCCCTTCATAGTGGTTTAATACCTTACGGAGGAACTTTTTTAATCTTTAGTGATTATTGTAAACCATCAATTAGATTAGCTGCTATGATGAAACAAAGAGTAATATATGTTTTTACACATGACTCTATAGGACTTGGTGAAGATGGCCCAACTCACCAACCAATTGAACAGCTCACAAGTCTTAGATCAATTCCAAACTTAAATGTTTTTAGACCAGCAGACTTTATTGAAACGTTTGAATGTTGGCAAAAAGCTCTAGAAAGTGAAAATGCTCCAAGTGTAATAGCTCTGACAAGACAGGGAATAAAACCAATTAGATTAAAAAATACCTCAGAAAATAAGTCATCTTTAGGAGCATACGAAGTTTTAAGAACCGGAAATGATATCAAAATAACATTAATATCCTCTGGTTCAGAAACAAGTTTAACTTGTGACATAAGTCATAAATTAGCCACAGAAAGTATTTACTCAAAAGTAATATCCATGCCATGTCAGGAATTATTTGATCAACAAAGTAAAGATTATAAAAATAAAATTTTAACAGAAACTGAGCTAGTTGTATCTATAGAGGCCTCCGAAACTGATTATTGGAAAAAATATACTGGTACAAGCGGACTAAATTTTGGGATTAATGATTTTGGAAAAAGTGCTCCATATAAGGAAATTTATAATCACTTTGAACTAAGTGTGGAGAGTATAATTAAAAAGATAAAAGAAAAATTATGAAAATTAAAGTAGGCATAAATGGTATGGGTAGAATAGGAAGAATGATATTACGATCTATAATTGAAAGGAATAATAAAAAAATTGAAATTAAACATATTAACAATAGAACTAATTCTGAAGTTTGCTCATCGCTTCTGAAATATGATTCAGTTCATGGTAAATTCGATGCAGATATTAATTATGACAGAAAACATTTAATAATTAATAGAAATAAAATTACTTTTAGTGAAGAAACAGATTTAAAAAAAATTGATTGGAAAAAATATAATGTAGATTATGTTTTTGAATGTACAGGAAAATTTAATTCTAAATATAAACTTCAGCCTCACTTAAGAAATGGAGCTAAAAAGGTAATTGTTTCAGCTCCTTGTATAGATGCTGATAAAACTATTGTGTTTGGAGTTAATGACTCAAGGCTAATAAAAAACGATAAAATAATTTCAGCTGCATCATGTACAACTAATTGTCTAGCCCCAGTTGCTTTTGTATTAAACGAGAACTTTAATATCGAAAAAGGTTTTATGACTACGATACATTCTTTTACAAGCGATCAAAGAATCTTGGATAATTCCCATAAAGATCCTAGAAGGGCTCGGTCAGCGAGCCAATCTATTGTTCCAACTTCAACCGGTGCATCAAAATCAATAGGCGAAATTATACCATCCCTTAAGGGAAAATTAGAAGGTATAGCAATGAGGGTACCCACTCCAAATGTCTCTTTAATTGAATTTGTTTTTTGCACAAAAAAAGAATTAAATATTAAAAAAATTAATTCAGCATTTGAAAAATTTAGCAAAAAAAACAAAATACTTGAAATAACCCGAGATAAGCTCGTATCAATAGACTTTAACCACAACCCCGCTTCGTCAATAATTGATGCAACTTTAACAAATGTGGTTGGAAAAAATATGGGTAAAATTTCTGCTTGGTATGATAATGAGTGGGGTTTTTCAAATAGAATGTGTGATATAGTAGAATATATTCACAAAATTTCTTGATGAAGTACGTTAAAGATCTAGAAAACCTCAATAAAAAAATAGTTTTGTTAAGGCTTGACTTAAATGTTCCTATAAAAAATGGGGAGATTTTAGATCAAACAAGAATTGATAAGATACTGCCAATACTGAATTTCTTATTAAAAAAAAAATCAAAGATTTTAGTTGTTTCACACATTGGTCGTCCAAAAGGCAAGATTAAAAAAGATCTTTCTTTAAAACCTGTTTGTGAAAACTTAGAAAAAAAACTAAATCAACAAATAAGTTTAATACAAGATAATATTTTAGATCTTAAAAAAGAAAATCTATTTATTAATTCAAATAAGCAAATTATTTTTTTGGAAAATATAAGATTTTATGATGAAGAAGAAAAAAACGACAGTAATTTTTCCAAAAATTTATCAAAGCTTGCAGACATATTTGTAAATGATGCATTTTCTTGTTCACACAGAGCACATGCTTCTATAAGTAAAATTACTGAATTTCTGCCCTCATATGCTGGCTTACAATTAGAGAAGGAAATAGATGCTTTGACGAAAGTTACTTCAGAAATTGAAAGACCTATTAGTTGTATAATTGGAGGGTCAAAAATTTCTACTAAAATTAGTATAATTAAGAATTTAATTACAAAATTCGATAACATAATAATCGTAGGAGGTATGGCTAATAATTTCTTAAATTATAAAGGTCATCCAATAGGAAAATCCATAAAAGAGAGCAGCATTGACAAACTTATTGAGGAAACTTTTGAAACTGCAAAAAGATATTCATGCAAAATTTTATATCCAGAGGATGTTGTTGTTGGAAAAAGTATGAGTGGTAAAGGTGAAATCAAATTACTTAATAATGTAAAAAATGACGATTTTATTTTAGACATTGGGCCAAAAACTACAAACAAAATTAAAGATATAATTGAAAAAAGTAAAACTATTTTATGGAATGGTCCAGCAGGTTATTTTGAAAATCCATGTTTTGCTACAGGTAGTATTGAGATAGCAAAAAAAATTGTCGAAAAAAATAAAAAGGATAGCCTTTATTCTGTAGCTGGAGGTGGAGATACAATAGCAGTGATAAATCAAATTAACGCTCTAAACAATTTCAACTTTGTTTCAACTGCTGGTGGTGCATTTTTAGAATTCCTTGAAGGAAAAGAACTTCCTGGTATAAAAGCTTTAAAATAACATGTCTGAATTAAATACTGTAGCAATCAAAATTTTAGAGAATGGAAAAGGAATTTTGGCTGCTGATGAGAGTACATCAACAATGACCAAAAGATTAGATGATGTGGGTGTTGAATCTACTCCTAAAAATAGATTATTGTTTAGAGAGACTCTTTTTAGTTCATCGAGTATGACAGAGTGTATTGGGGGTGTAATTTTATATGATGAAACAATCAGACAAGAGACCTCAAAAAAAAATAAAATTCCAGAATTGATTTCAAAAATGGGTTCGGTTCCAGGTATCAAAGTTGATACAGGTGCTAAAGTTTTAGCCGGTTCTCCAAAAGAAAAAATTACAGAGGGATTAGACGGATTAAGAGATAGGTTGACAGAATATTATAAATTAGGTGCTAAATTTACAAAATGGAGAGGTGTTTATATTATTGATGATAATTTTCCAAGTAAACTCTCAATTCAGTCTAATGCACATGCATTAGCAAGATATTCTGCTCTAGTTCAAGAATGTAATATGGTTCCAATAGTTGAGCCAGAAGTATTAATGAATGGTAAACATTCAGCGGAAGATTGTTATAAAAAAACTTCAGAGGTAATTCAAAAGTGCTTTGATGAACTAATTTTGCATAAAGTTGATTTAACAGGAATCATTCTAAAACCTAATATGATTTTAGCAGGTGATAATTCAAATAAAAAAATATCAAATGCAGAAGTGGCAAAATTAACTTTAAAATGTTTAAAAAATTCGGTGCCTACAGAAGTCCCTGGGATAGCTTTTTTATCTGGTGGTCAAACTGAATTCGAAGCTACTGAAAATCTAAATTTAATCAATAAATTTAATGATACAAATTTTACAATGAGTTATTCATATGGAAGGGCGCTTCAACAAAGTGCTTTAAAATTTTGGTCAAAAAATACACAAAATATTGAAGGTACCCAAAAAGTTTTCAATCACAGGGCAAAGATGAATACATTAGCTGCCCAAGGAAAATGGTCTAAAGATCTTGAGATATAATAAAAAGAAATTTCTTTACATCATATCTCCATTGAAAATAAAAAAATCTTTTTCAAAAGATTTGATTGAAATTTTTAAAGAAAAGAAAGTAAGTTTTTTTCAATTAAGACTCAAGAAAGAAAGTTTCAATAATAAGCTAATAATTGGAAAAAAAATTAAAAAAATATGCAAAAAGTTTAATGTAAAATTTTTAATAAACGATGATGTTATTCTTGCAAAAAAGCTAGATGCTGATGGTTGTCATTTAGGTCAAAAGGATATGGAAATCTCTGATGCCAGAAAAATAATTGGAAAAAAAAAGATTATAGGAATTACTTGTCACAATTCTTTAAAATTAGCCAAATCAGCTGTTAACAAAAAAGCTAATTATTTAGCTTTTGGGGCCTTTAACTTATCAACGACAAAAAAAGTCAAGTACAGAGCTTCAATTAGTATTCTTAGTAAGGTGAGAAAAATCACAAAAACACCTATAGTTGCTATCGGAGGAATAAATTGTAATAATTACAAAAAACTGTTGTTGAATAAAGCAAACTTTTTAGCTATTTCAGGCTACATTTGGAAAAATAAAAAATTAAAACCCGTAGAAACAATTAAAAAACTAAAATGAAAATTAATGCTGGAGAAATAAGAGTAGGAATGCTTTTAGAATATAAGAATGATTTATGGGAAGTTCTCAAAACTCAACATGTAAAGCCAGGTAAGGGAGGTGCTTTTGCTCAAATAGAAATGAAAAGTGTAAATAAAAGCACTAAGTTAAATGAAAGGTTCAGATCAAATGAGACCGTCGAGAAGGTATCTCTAGAGGAGGTCAAATATAATTTTTTGTATGAAGATGATAATAATTACTTTTTTATGGAACCAAAGTCCTTTGAACAACTACCAATTAAGAGAAATAAAATTGGCGAAAAAGGAAAGTTGTTAATTGAGAATTTAGAAGTTACTATTAATTTTTATAATGAGAAACCCATTTCAGTAGATTTACCTAATCAAATTACGTGTAAAATCGAGTTAACCGATGCTGCCTTAAAAGGTCAAACAGTCTCCTCTTCTTATAAACCAGCAAAATTAAACAATGGTTTGAATATCCAAGTACCTCCTTTTATAGAGGCTGGTGATGACATTATAGTTGATACTAGAAACCTTGAGTATGTAAAAAAAGTTTGATCTAATGAACTCAATTTCCCCTAATTTAAACATAATGATTAAAGCATGTGAAAAAGCCTCAAAAATATTGATTAGAGATTTTGGAGAAATAGAAAAACTTCAAGTCTCAAAGAAAGGTCCCTCAGACTTTGTTACTAATTCTGATTTGAAAACTGAAAAAATTATTATAGAGGAGTTAAAAAAGGCAAAACCAAATTATTCAATCATAAGTGAGGAAAACGGAATAGAAGATAACAAAGATGAAAAAAATACTTGGATAATCGATCCGATTGATGGAACAGTAAACTTCTTACATGGTATACCTCACTTTGCGATTTCAATAGCACTTAAATCTAACAATGAGATAATATCTGGATTAATCTTTGATCCAATTAAGAATGAAATGTTTTATGCTGAAAAAAATAATGGAGCATTTTTTAATAATCATAGAATAAAGGTCTCTAAAAAAAACAAAATAAATGAGTGTTTATTTGTTACTGGAGGAAAACTTAAAGAAGAACTTGCGTTACCTTACAGAAAGTCTGGCTGTGCTGCACTTGACTTAGCCTATGTTGCTTCTGGAAGATACGATGGTTATTTTCAACGTAATTTAAATCTTTGGGATATTGCTGCTGGCATATTACTAGTGAAAGAGGCTGGCGGAGTTATTAATGAAATTGACCTATCTTTAAACGAAAATATAAAAATTATAGCTTCGAGTCCTGATATTAATAGTAAATTACTTGAAAAAATAAACAACTTTTAATTGTTTTAAAAATTTCTTTTGTTATAAGTCTCGTCATGAAAAAAAATATTCACCCAAATTACCACTCTATCAAAGTGGAAATGACTGATGGTACCCAATTTGAAACAAAATCGACTTGGGGAAAAGAAGGTGAAGTTTTAAAATTAGAAATAGATCCTAAATCCCACGCTGCATGGACAGGAGGAAAACAAAAATTAATGGATAAAGGAAGAATAAGTAAGTTCAATAAAAAATTCCAAAACTTTAAGTCAGAGAAAAAATAGATGACTAATGCACCGCTAATGCCTATGGCAACAGCTGTTTGGCTTGTAGAGAACACCACACTAACGTTTAAACAAATCGCAGACTTTTGCCAGATGCATGAAGTTGAAATCCAGGGAATAGCTGACGGTGAAGTAGCAAAAGGTATTAAAGCCTATAATCCGATTATATCAGGACAATTGTCAAGAGAAGAAATAGAGCTGTCATCAAAAGATCAAAACAGACCATTAGAAATAAAAAGTTCTGACATAGAAATTTCTAATGTAGAAAAAAAAATTAAAAAATATATACCTTTGTCAAAAAGACAAGATAAACCTGACTCTGCTCTTTGGTTAATTAAACAACATGGAATTTTAAAAGACTCCCAAATTGCAAAATTAGTTGGAATCACAAAAAATTCAGTCACATCTATTAGAAATAAAAGTTACTGGAATTTTAATAATCTTAATCCAAAAGACCCGGTTGCTTTAAATTTATTTAGTCAAAAAGATCTTATGGAAGCAATACAAAAAGCGGAAAGAAGAATAAAAAGAGAGAAAAAAGAAAAAGAAAAACTCAATAAAGGAGATTAAAATTATGGAAAAATTTAATAGACATAAAATTATTAAAATGTTACTTACTCATTTTTTTGGAGGTAGTTATTAAAATAGAAGTTAAAGATAATAATGTTGAACAAGCTCTTAGAGTTTTAAAAAGAAAACTTCAAAGAGATGGATTTTTTAAAGTTATAAAATTAAAGAATACTTACGAAAAACCTTCAGAAAAGAAAAAAAGAATTCTTCAAGAGAATATTAAAAGAGTAAAAAAGTTAAGAAAACTAAAAAATAGAATTTAAATATATCGCGGGGTGGAGCAGTCTGGTAGCTCGTCAGGCTCATAACCTGAAGGTCGGCGGTTCAAATCCGTCCCCCGCAACCAATTTACATTTTAAATTTAGATTTTCTACTATCAATTAAAAAATTTTTAACTGTCTCTTGAGTAAGTTGATGAAAAGTTTTTCCGAATTTTTCAATTTTATCAATTATTGCTGGTGGCACTGTGATTATATGACAACCTAGTTGCTTAGATTGAAGATAATTATATGGCTCCCTTACACTTGCCCATAAAATCTCAACATTTTTAAATTTTCTTGTCATTGATATACTTTTTTTAAATTCTGGAATTGGATCTTTCCCAACATCGGCTGCTCTCCCAGCAAAAATTGAGATTATTACTTTTGTTTTTTTATCAATTACATTTAATATTTTTTTTGTCTGAGCTGCGCTATAGACAGCAGTAATATTTAGTTTTATTTTTTTTTTATTTAATTCTTTAATGACTTTTCCTGTAAATTTATTTTTTGAATTTACAATAGGAACTTTAACATAAACATTTTTTCCCCACTTATTAATCTTAACCGCTTGATTCATCATGCTACTATAATCATCTCCAAAAACTTCAAAAGATATTGGTTTAGATTTACAAATCTTGAGAATCTTTTTGCAATATTTTTGATAATCTTTTGCTCCAGCTTTTCTCATTAAACTTGGATTAGTCGTAAAACCTTTAACAATTTTTTTGTTAACAAATTTTTTAATTAAAATAAAGTCAGCAATGTCGCAAAAAATTTTTGTACCCAATTTATACCTATAGATTTTTTGTTATATCTTCCGTCATTTTTTTTGCATCAGCAAATAACATTAAAGTATTTTCCTTATAAAAAAGATCATTGTCTATTCCTGCATAACCCGGTGATAAACTTCTTTTTACAAATAAAACTGATTTACATTTTTCAACATCTAAAACAGGCATTCCATAAATTGGACTTTGTGGATCAGTCTTCGCAACTGGGTTTGTAACGTCATTTGCTCCAATCACAAAAGCAACATCTGCATTAGCAAAATCATTATTTATTTCCTCTAATTCAAAAACTTCATCATATGGTACATTTGCTTCGGCTAATAAGACGTTCATATGACCTGGCATTCTACCAGCTACGGGATGTATCGCATACGAAACTTTAATATCATTTTTTTTCAGAGTATCTACCATTTCTCTTAATGCATGTTGTGCTTGAGCAACTGCCATACCATAACCCGGAACTATAATAACAGATGAGGCATTTTTCATTAAGAATGCGGCATCGTCAGCATTGCCACTTTTAACAGGTCTCTGCTCTTTATTAGAGGAACTTGAACTACTATCAGTTGCTCCAAATCCTCCTAAGATAACATTAAAGAATGAGCGATTCATACCTTTGCACATTATATAAGATAATATTGCTCCAGAAGAACCTACAAGTGCTCCGGTGATTATCAATGCAGTATTTTCAAGTGTAAATCCGATTCCAGCAGCTGCCCACCCAGAATAAGAATTAAGCATAGATATTACTACTGGCATATCAGCTCCACCAATTGGAATAATTAAAAGAAACCCAATTAAAAAAGAAACTGCTAATAAAATCCAAAATAAATGAGATGATTGTGAGGCACATAATAAATAAATTAAAATAACTATAGAAACAAGAATTATTGCATTTAATGGATGCTGTCCTTTAAATACAATAGGTGAGCCTGACATAATACCTTGAAGTTTTAAAAAAGCGATTATTGATCCAGAAAAAGTTATTGCTCCAACCGCAGCTCCAATTGACATTTCTATCAAACTACCAAGTTTAATATTTCCTTTTGTTCCAAGATTAAAAGCCTCGGGATTTACAAAAGCTGAAATCGCAACGAATACTGCTGCTAAACCTACCAAACTGTGAAAACCAGCAACAAGTTCTGGCATTGCAGTCATCGGTATTCTGTAAGCTATAAATGCTCCAATAGAACCTCCAAACAAAATAAATATTAAGACAAAAATAAAACCTGTTGAAAAATTTCCTATTGATAAAAAAGTGACAGTCACTGCAATAATCATTCCTAAAATTCCAAATAAGTTACCTTGCCTTGAAGTTTCAGGTGAAGATAGTCCTCTTAATGCTAATATAAAAAGAACACCAGAAATTAAATAAAAAATCGCTGATAAATTTGGTGATATCATTATTTGTCCTTTTTCTTTTTTTTATACATTGCTAACATTCTTTGAGTTACTAGAAACCCACCAAAAATATTTATTGCAGCTAGTGCTATTGCTAAAAAACCAAAAATGCTCGAAGTATTAAATATAATGTCTGAATTTCCAGATAATCCAGCGATTATAGCTCCAACAATAATTACAGATGAAATAGCATTTGTGACTGACATCAACGGTGTATGTAACGAAGGTGTCACGCTCCAAACAACATAATATCCAACAAATATTGATAAGATAAATATGCTTAATCTAAAAATTAAAGGATCTATTTCCATATTATTTTATTAATGTTTTCATTATTATTTCGTCTTCTAAATTAATATTTATTTTCTTATTTTTTTTATCGAATAAATTATCAACAAAGTTAAACACATTTTTAGCGTATAAACTAGATGCAGAAACTGGTAATTTATTTAATATATTAATTTCTCCCATTATTTTTACCCCATTCTTTTCAATAATTTTTTCAGCTTCTGTATAAGCAGTATTTCCGCCCTGCACCGCTGCTAAATCATAAATTACTGAGCCAGATTGCATATCATCTATCATCTTGTCTTTAATAATTAATGGGGCTTTTTTTCCTGGAATTAAAGCAGTGCAAATTACAATATCAATTTTTTTCAAAGTCTCAGATAACAGATGTTCTTGCTTTTTTTTAAAATCATCTGAAGCTTCTTTTGCATAGCCTCCTTCAGTTTCAAGATTTTCAGAGCCTTCAACAGTTAAAAATTTTCCTCCTAAACTTTCAACTTGCTCTTTAGAGGCCATTCTTACATCTGTAGCAAATACTATTGCACCCATTCTTTTGGCTGTGGCAATTGCTTGAAGTCCAGCAACCCCAGCACCCACCACTAAAACCCTAGCAGCAGGAATTGTTCCTGCAGCAGTCATCATCATTGGTATAGCTTTTTCAAAATTTGCAAATGACTCTATTACAGCTTTATAACCAGCCAAATTTGCTTGGGATGACAATATATCCATTGATTGAGCTCTCGTAATTCTTGGTAGTAATTCTAAAGAGAAAAGATTAATTTTTTTTTTTGCTAAGATTTCTAACTTTTCTTTATTATCATAAGGATTTAAAACTCCAATAAATATTTGGCTCTCTTTAATTATTGAAATTTTATCATCTGGTAGCATTCCTAATTGGACAATTATGTCTGATGAACCTAAAATTTCTTTATCATCTTGTGAAAACTTTACACCTAACTTTTCATACTCATCATCGTTTATTCCAATATGATGACCATAATTTTTGCTTAGAAAAATTTCAAATCCTAATGAGGTATATTTTTTTACTATATCCGGTGTGATAGATATTCTTTTTTCAATTTTTTGATTTTCTAAAACTGATCCAATTTTCATAAGAGGAATTTACAGTAAGAAAATTGCCATTAAAACTAATACAACTATGACAGCGACAGTTCCCCACAGAACAAACTTAGTAAAATTATTCCAAGTATTTTTATGGCTCTCATTATCCATATTTATTACTTTTGTCTTGCTTTAAACTTTGGATTAGTTTTATTAATCACATAAACTCTGCCTCTTCTTCTTACAAGTTTAGAATTTAAATCCCTTTTTTTGACAGATTTTAGCGAACTTTTTATTTTCATAACATTACTAAGCCGGCAACGTCCTACTCTTCCATGTCTTAAGACAAAGTACCATCGGCGCAGAAAGGCTTGACTTCCGAGTTCGGAATGGGATCGGGTATGACACCTTCGCAATAATTACCGGCACGAGCCTTATACTCAAGAATTTTTAAATTGTAAAGAATTAAGAAGACTAATTTCATCTGGTTTTAGCTAAATAATCTCTATAAGTAATTTCTATAGCTTTTTTAATATCAGTTTTAGCTACCCATCCATATTTCTTCGCCAAGTTTATGTTCAATACTTTTCTAGGAGTACCATTAGGTTTTGTTTTATCAAACTTTATTTTAACTTTTTTTTCTGGATAGATTATCTTCAGAAGCATATTTGCATACTGCTTAATTGTTAAATCTTTACCTGTGCCAATATTTATAAAAGTTTCTTTAATTTTTTTATTCATAAAAAATATGCATGCTTCAGCTAAATCATCTACAAATATCATTTCTCTTTTTGGTGATCCATCTCCCCAAAGTATTAAGGTCTTTTTTTTGTTTTTTTTAATAGTGTCAATTTTTCTTATCAAAGAAGGAAAAAAATGAGAATTTAAACTGTTGTAATTATCATTTGGACCAAATGTATTTGTTGGCATTAAACACTTATAATTTGTTTTATATTGAAAATTGTAACTCTCACACATTTTTATTCCGGCTATCTTTGCAATTGCATAAGGCTCATTTGTACTCTCTAAAATTCCATCAAGCAAATATTCTTCCTTAATTGGTTGTTTGCTTAATTTTGGATAAACACAACTCGAACCTAAAAAAATCAAATTTTTAATATTGCACTTATAGGCACTATGAATAATATTGTTTTGAATAGACAAATTACTAAAAATAAATTCTGCTCTGTATTTATTATTTGAATAAATCCCTCCAACTTTTGCAGCTGCAATGAATATAAAATTTGGTTTTTGTTTTTTTAGAAAATTAAATACTTTTGATTGATCAGTTAAATCTAATTTGGATTTTTTTACAGTAATAATATTTTTATAACCTTTTTCTTTTAATTTTCTTACTATCGCGCTACCAACTAAACCATTATGACCAGCAACAAAAATTTTTGATTTTTTATCAATCATTAATTAATTTTTTTAAATCAAAATTAACCATTTCTCTTACTAAAGTTTTTATTGAAGTTTTGGGTTTCCATTTAAGTTCTTTTCTAGCCTTTCTTGAATTACCAAGTAAGGTATCTACTTCTAACGGTCGAAAATATTCTTTATCACAAGCAACTATACAATTATTATCACTATCATAGCATTTTTCGTTAATACCTTTGCCTCTCCATTTGTATTTAATAGATAGTTCTTCTAGGACCAAGTTAACAAATTGTTTTACAGTATATTGTTTCCCTGTTGATATCACGTAATCAGATGGCCTCTTTTTTTGTAACATTTTCCACATTGCCTCGACATAATCTCTTGCATGTCCCCAATCCCTTTTAGCTTTCAAATTACCTAAATAAAGTATTTTTTGTTTTTTTAATTTAATATTACATAGCCCAAGAACAATTTTTCTTGTAACAAAAGTTTCTCCTCTCACAGGACTCTCATGGTTAAATAAAATTCCATTACAAGCAAAGATCTTATAGGCTTCCCTATAGTTTACTGTTATCCAATGAGCATAAACTTTAGCTACACCATAAGGACTTCTTGGATAAAAAGGAGTTTTTTCTGTTTGGGGAACTTCTCTTACTTGACCAAACATTTCAGAAGTTCCAGCTTGATAAAACTTCGTTATTTTTTCATATCCATGAAATTTAATAGCCTCAAGAATTCTTAGGGCACCTATTGCATCCGCATTAGCTGTATACTCGGGAACTTCAAAAGATACTGAAACATGAGATTGAGCAGCTAAATTATAAATTTCATTCGGTTTAATTTTTTTAATTAAAGCTGAAACAGAAATAGCATCTGTAACATCTCCATAATGCAGAAAAAAATTACGCTTTTTTTCAAATGGATCTTGATAAATATGATCAATTCTTCCTGTGTTAAAGGAGGATGATCTTCTTTTTACTCCATGAACAAGGTATCCTTTTTTGATAAGAAATTCAGATAGATATGATCCATCTTGACCAGTTACCCCAAAAATTAAGGCAATTTTTTTTTTCATATTTTTTTATATCTTAAAATATATAATTTAAAGTAAATAACTGTATAAATTGTTAAATTCAATAAAATTAAAATTATTTGTATTTGTGTATTTGTAATATTATTCATTGAAATCAAAAATATAATAAAATTATACGCATTTATTAAATTAGCTGACAATAAATTGGCAAAAGAAATTTTTAAAGTATTTTTCTTTTTTAAAAAGTGAAAAAGTAACTGGTGTAAATGATTTGAGTCTGGCTCTAATGGAGATCTATTTAAAGTTTTTTTTCTAATCATCGAAAAAAGTAGCTCAAAAGACGGATACCATACCATCAGTATGATAGAAAAAGGTGAGATGTGTCTATTTAAATTATAGAGCTCTATTAAAAAAACAGCGAATATAAACCCCAGTAAATACGACCCGGAGTCACCTAAAAAAATCTTATTAAAAAAATTTAGTATTAAGCATACTGAAAGAACTGAGATAAAATTGAGTATTACAATATTATTAATAACAATATCTCCATTAAAATTTAAGTAAAATACAATTAATGAAATAATTAGGTAATAACCGATACACAAAGTATTTAAACCATCAAAAAAATTAGACCCATTTACAACAATAAGTATACAAAACAATACAAAAATGTTGTTAAAAATCTGATTTGTTAATAACTGATCAAGTAAAAAAACCCTTGTGTCATTAATCATCATTTCAGATAAATGTACAAAAATTAAAATAAACAGCAATTGTAGTAATAATCTTAATTTTGCAGATCTCAAATATTTCATATCAGAAAAAATTCCCAACAAAAAAATTATTGAGGAGAATAAGATAAAATATTTATCTAATTGACTAAATAAATATAAAAAACTTAAATAAATTAAAATACCTCCAGTTAAAGGAGTATTGATCTTGGATGTAAATTTTTGATGTTTGTCTCCAGTATCACTTATTAAATATTTTTTATCTAGTAAGTATTTGTTTAATATAACTAAACAAAAAGTTAATAATAATAAATATATAAAATAAAACATTGTTAAATCATTTTATTTTTTTTAAAAAAATTTTTTGATAAAATAAATAAAGATATTAAAGATTTTATAACTCCATATTTCATATAGACTCTGTAAACTCTATAGCCATCAATTATTTTTTGGAGGGATGAAGAAGAAAGAGAATTATTAAGTTTTCTCCAATTAGTTAATTTTTTTTTTAATCCTAACATTCTTATACCCTTTTGAGATAACTTTAACCAAAGTACATAATCCTCTTTTGTTTTTAAATTTGGAAAATTTAATTCTATTTCATTGAATAGATTTTTTTTCATAACTACAGTTGATAAACCTATATCGCAAGATTTTACTAAATCAATAAATCTAGTTTCTTTATCTGCATTTCTAGTACCTATAACTTTACCTTTTTCATTTATTATATCATAAGAGGTATGACTAAAATCAACTTTTGTGTCTTTCATAAACTTCAATTGAGTTTCTAATTTCGTCTTTTTCCAAATATCATCACAATCACAAAATGCTAAGTAATCACCCCTAGAGAGTCTGACAGCTTTATTTCTTGAAAGACCAGCTCCTAAATTATTTTCATTTTCTATTATGATTATCCTTCTATCTTTATGTTTTAATTTTTCCATTATTTTTGAGCTTTGATTGGTTCTTTCATCATCAACGATTATTAACTCAAAATTTTGAAATGTTTGCTTTAATATTGACTCCACTGTTTCATAAACATATTTATCCTTTTTATAGTAGGGCATAATTATACTAACAATCAAGTCGCTCATAAACTCATCAAGTTAATTTAAATAATAAAATAATGATAATAAGTAAAAAAAAGAAAAATAACTAAAAATTAATTTTAAGTTAAAATTTTTTTTAATAATATTATAATTTGTAAAATCTGATTTTATCAATCCAAAAAAGATTAAAAAGAATAATGGATCCAAGTATTTTTGGTAAATTGTCGACATTGGTAAAGAAATAATGATAACAGATAAAATTAAATAATTTGAGATTCTATCCTCTTTGAAAATAAAATCTAATATTAATAGAGAAATTAAAGCCAAAAAAAGCATAGGTAAAGTTTCATCTGCACCAAAAAGTCTTAAAAATTTTAAAAAAACACCTCCACCTCTCTGAGAAAAATTTATAAAATCATTGATAAAAAAATAATCTATTAAAAATATTATAAAAAATATAAATAAATAAATTAAAACTATTTTAGTTTTTTTTTTGTAGTAATTAATGACCGTGTTTTCTTTTTCTATTAAAAAAGGGAAAATATAAAATAATATGATTGTTAGCAAAATAATACCTGAATTTAAGTAATCAATTTTTCCAAATGAGTTTAAAGCTTTTAGAAAGTCAAATTCAATTATTATATATGAAAAGTATAATATTGCAGGTAAAGATAAAAAAAATGAAAAACTTAAAATTTTTAATAAAAGTTTCCTACTTAAGTTTTGATAGAAGTAAAATAAATAATATATAAAGAAGATGCAATAATAATACCTTATATAACAACACGCTATAAAAAAAGACAGGCTAATAAATATAAATTTATTATCTTTTTTATTTTGATCGAACTGCAAAAAGAAAAAAATTGACAATGAAAAAAATATTAAACTTAGATTGTCACCTAAAAGCCATATTGCTGATGACCTAAAATAAGGTGAAAGAAAAATAATTAAAGATAAATAAAAGATATAAGTATAATCACTATTAAATTTTTTTTTTAATATTGTGAAAAAAGAATATGGTAATATTAAACTAACTATTAAATACATTATCTTTAATATTGATAAATCCCCAAATATCCTGAGGAACAAACCCATGAGCATGTAAAATACTGGTGAATGTATCATGCTACCATAATTTTTTAGAAAAGTTTCTAAACCTAATGAAAAACTAGAGGTGAAATCTTTTATAAAAGGTAACAAAATCTCATGATCAATTTTTGCTCCCCCGCTTGAGTTTTCCCCAAGGAAATAACCTAAAAACAATGTGAGGCAGAAAATTAGATAAATTGTAATTTTTTTATTAAAAACCATATAATTTTCTTTCATAATTAAAAATTTTAAGTAACAAGATTAACTTATTTTACTACTATTAAAATTATAAAAAATGAGTAACTTAAATATTTTAATTTCTCTATCAGCTTATAAAGAGGCTAAAAATATAGTTAAAATTACTGAAAAAATTAGAGATCAATTTAATGAAATTAAAATTTTAATAGTGAATGATTTCTCAGGAGATAACACGGAAAAATTGATAAAGGAAAAACGAGATAAAAATATTATCTTCTTGCAACGTCCCAAAAAGTTAGGCCTAGGAACTGCTCATAAATTGTGTTTAATATATGCTATAAAAAATAATTTTGATTTTTTAATAACAATGGATGCGGATTTTTCTCACGATCCAATACATCTACCAGAATTAATAAAACATGCAGGTGATGAAAATTTCGTAATTGGTTCTAGATTTTGTAATGGTGCTAAAAGTGACTATAAAGGCCTTAGGCGAATAATCTCTATCTGTGGAAATTATTTTGCAAAAAAAATACTTAATATTAAATTAAATGAAATTACGACATATTACAGAGTCTATAGTACAAAACTTTTAAAAAAATTACCTTTTAACGAATTAAATGCTCAAGGGTATAGCTTAGGTGTAAGATTAGTTTGGTTAATGAAAAAATTAAATGCAAATTTAATAGAAGTCCCAATTCATTTCAAAGATAGAGATCAGGGTAAGTCAAAGATTCCTAAGTTACAGATTTTTGTAAGTTTTTTCGATTTATTATCAATTAAATTTAAAGATATCTTTTTAAAACAAAAATTTTATGAAACGAATGAAACATATGAATTTCCATATAAAATTGAAGATTATAACCTTAAAAATTGTGACAGAAATTTTTTGGTGAAAGCAAAAAAAAAGTGGGAATGTTTAATGTGTGGAAAAAAGTTTTAAACAAAAAAACAAAATATATCAAAATAGAGATTTTAAAAAATTTAGTGCTTAAATCTTTCAAAAAACTATTATAAAATAAAATTAAATTTTTAGTAAATTTTTTCTGTAAACTTGAAGAAAACGATGAAATTAATATATCATGAGCAATACATTGTCCCTAACTTAAGGATAAAAATTATATGTGACAAGACATTCTAAAAAATAAGTCAATTTTTATTAAAAATTTTTTTATAAAAAAGATAGATAATTGCGGTTAGAATCAAGAAACCATCTTTAAGAGCATTAACTTTTTTTATCCCTGCTATCCTTTTTCTTTCTGTGCTTGGTGTTGATACAAAAAATAATTTTTTTGATTTTGCTTTAATAGGTATTTCTACACAAATTCTAAAATCTTTATATCTCAGATCTAATTCTTTAATTTTATAAGTTTTGCCTACAATATAGGTGTATAAAATATCGGATAATCTAAGGTTAAATAATAAATTACCTAAAAAAGAAAAGCATTTATTGCCGATAAATGTTATCCAATTATCATCATCGCTTCCTCCGCCTCTTAAATACCTAGATGCAAAGACTAAATCTTTATTTTGACAATCTTGCATCATCTGATTTAAATATTTCGGATCCATCGATCCATCAGCATTAATAATGCAAAAAAATTTAGTTTTAATATTTTCAAGTCCCTCCTTAAGAGCACTTCCGTATCCCCTTTTTTTTTGAATAATAATTTCAATATCTCTAAATTTTTTAATAGAGTTTATAGTTTCTTCATCTTCTTTTTGAAGCACTACCATTTTTTTACAATCATAATTAGTAAGCTCATTTAGAAAAATGGGTAAAGATTCTGCTTCTTTATTGGCTGGAATTAAAAGTGTAAGGTTATTCACTTTTATTTTTTATATTATTTGTATTGTTTGGTCGAATTAAAAAAGAATAATTTATAAAAAAAATTGTTGCACCATAAGATGTGAAAAAACTTCCAGATGGTAACATTGGTATTAAAGATGCTATAATAAATAAAAAAGACCCAAGTTCTAATAAATTTTCTTTATGTCTAAATTTTATCAATGAAACATAAATTAAATTTGAGAAAATTAATAAATATCCAACTATTCCTAATTCAGATAAAATTTCGAAATGAAACTGATGAGGGTGTGTTGAAGCACCATATATGCCATCATTTTGATACTTTTTTTTGGGACTCTCAATCCTAAAAGATTTAAATCCAGATCCAAATAAAATATTATTTTTAAAAATATTTGTTGCAACGTAATAGTGACTCAAATGTCTATTTTCAGAAATTACCTTTTTATAATTTATATCCTCTACCCCAAGCTGAAATTTTTTGATCAATTCTTTGCCTAATATTTGATAAATATACCTATTTTTAAAATCTTGAGAACTAAAAATAATTAAAGAAGGGATTGTGAGAAGCAAAATTATTACAAGAAATTTTTTAAAAAATTTTATTTCACTAAAGAATGTAAAAAATAAAAAATACATTATAAAAATTTTGATAAAATTGGATCTTTCACCAATTAATAATGATGTAATAAAAAATAAAACTAAAAGAAAAAAGAAATATTTTTTTTTATATCTTTTTAAAAAGAGCAAACATAAAAATATAAATCCAAAATAATATCCTCCTATTTTTAATTCATCTCCAGTAAAACTAGATATTCTTCCTTTATATGCTGACTCAAAACCTAAAATATTTTTTCCAAAAGTATACTCAAACAATATATCAAAAGTTACAATAAGAAATAATAGTGTCCATACTTTTAAAATTTTAATACTATTATCAATAAAATAATATGATATTGCATACGCAAGTATAATAAATCTTAAAAAACCAATTGATTTAATCAAGCTTTCACTATTTTCAGATATAAAAAAAGAATTTAAAAAAAGATAAACATTTATAATTATCAAAAAATAGAAGTTGGATTTATTAAGGTAAATTAGATTCTTTTTAACAATCAAATCACATAAGAATAAAATACAAATTAAAATTATGATTGTATTACTGATTAAACTTCCAGCGATTAAACCTAAAGGTAATATAGAGATAAAAAAAATGTTTAAGTTTTGTATATTAAAAACTTTCAAATTAGACATATATTTTATTGTTTAATTTACTTTATTAATTTTTTATTTAAAATAAATTAATTAATGGTCTATCTGTAAAATTTAATGAGTAAAAGAAAAAAAAATTTAGTCATTTTTATCCCGTTTATTGGTGGTGGTGGTGTTGAAAAAAATCTTTTTTTAATTTCAAATTTTTTATCAAAAAAAGTGAAAAATATTAAAGTTTGCACAATTTCAAGAAAATTAAAGAGAAAATTCGATAACAAAATTAAATTTATTTGTCCAAAAAAAAATTTTTCAGAAGATTTAAATATAAGGATTAAGTATTTAATATGTCTTTATGAATTATTTAGATATCTTAAATCTAACAAAAATTCTGTGGTACTTTCTTTTCAGGCTAATATTTATTGTATAATCATTTGTAAATTACTGGACATTAAAGTAATCGTTCGTAGTAACTCTTCGCCACTAGGGTGGTACCATAATAGTTTAAAAAAATTTATATATAAAAGGATAATTAAATTAGCTGATAAAGTGATAGTTAATAGTTTAAATTTTAAAAAACAAATGGAATCAAAATTTAAAATCAAAGTTGAAAATATATATAATCCATTAAATGTTGAGGAGATTAAAAAAAAATCTAAAAAAAAAGTAAACTATAATTTTTTTAATAAAGGATTCAAAATAATAAATATTGGGAGACTTACTGATCAAAAAGATCAAATTACACTTCTAAAATCTATAAATCTTTTAAAACATAAATTAAAAATTAAATTACTGATACTTGGAAGTGGTGTTGAACAAAACAATTTAAAGAATTATATCAAAGAAAATAATCTGGATAGTTGTGTAAAAATAAAGAACTTTATAGATAATCCTTATCCATTTATTTCAAAGTCTGACTTGTTTATTCTATCATCAAAATATGAAGGTCTCCCAAATGTTTTGTTAGAAGCTGCTACATTAAAGAAATTTATAATTTCTACAGACTGTCCTACTGGTCCAAAGGAAATACTTCTTAATGGAAAAGGAGGATATTTATTTAATATCGGAGATTATGAAAAACTCTCTAAATTAATTTTACTATTTTTGAAAAATAGAAATCAATTAAAAAATAAGATAAATTATACTTATAAAAGTCTTGATAGATATGACTTAAAAAGGAATCTGATGAAATATTATATGCTCCTAATACCCTTTTTAAGATCTTAAAATTTTAGAAATTAAAATTAAATAATGATTTAATAAGGAATACTTTTTGCAATTTTTTTTTGCCACCTTTATTTTAGATAAATATATTTGAGATGATCTAATTTTTAAAAAATTCTTAACCGCATCAAATAGAGCATTTTTTTTATTGCTTTTAAATAAAATTCCACCCTCACCATTATTTAGAAATTCTGTTGGACCATTTTTGCAATCACTAGATATTATAAATAAATTATTCATAGCAGCCTCAATTAGTACAAAACCAGGGTCCTCCCATAATGAAGAGAGAACGAAAGCCTCTGCATTTTTCATATATGAATTAATTTTTTTAGTATAACCTTTTAAAAAAACTCTATTATTTAATTTTTTTTTATTTATTTGTTTTTGTAATTTTAGCTTGTCTTCACCTTCTCCAAAAATATAGAGATCATAATCAAAGTTAATTTTTGTAAACTTATAAAACTCATTAATTAGATAATCAAAATTTTTTTGGCGGGTTAGTCTCCCTGCAGAAATAAAATATTTTCTTTTGGATAATTCATTACTTTCTGCAAAATCTTTCATAAACTCACTTACTTTTATTATTGGATCTGGTAAAAAAAAAATTTTATCTTCTATAAAAATTTTTTTTAACGTTAATTGTTTTTTTAAATCTTCTGATGGGCATGTAACTTTAAATATATTCTTTGACGAAATTTTCCAAAAAACTTTTCTTAGTAATGTTAATTTTGGAAAGCCTGAAATTCTTAGGATAATTCTTGTTTCACTTTTTTTTAAAAGATTAATTAAAAGTGGTAAAAATGTTAATAAATGGATTATTAAAAAGCTCGGTTTTTTTTTTAATAATAATCTCATTAGCGGTACAATAGATAAAAGAAAAATTACAGTGTATGAAAATCTACTTTTCAAGTAGCCAGTTTTCGGTAAAAATCTATAATAGTTGAAACCTAAATTTATTAACTCTACATTATTTTTTTTAAGCAATTCATTCTCAGATGACCATTCACCACAGGAATTTATTATTTTAACAGAATATTGATTTTTAGAGTAATTTGCTAATGATATTGCAGAATTGATTGTAGCCCTGTAAGTTCCAACCTTTGTTAAACATGGGGACCAATAATAAACTTCTTGCATAAATTATTTATTACTTAAAATTAATACTTTTTTACCAAAAAAATTTTTATGATAAATTTTACCTCTATTCTCCTTTATATGATTATTATATCTAAAATAAAAATTTTTATCACCACCGATAAATTTATAATTTAGATTCTCTAATATATTATATTGATATAAATTATTTTCATTTATTAACCTTTGAGTATTTCGCGAAATAAAAATTGTGACTACAACTAAAGCCAATATTAAAGTTTTTTTGTAGTAATCTTTAAAACTAAGCTTTAATGTACTTAAATGTAAGCTAGCAGGTATAAAAAAAATCAAAGCTAAAATATGGTAGCCTCCATATCTTAGAGAGGGGTGCTTAAAAAACCATTCTGCTAAACAAAAAATTAAAAAAATATAAAGTAGATGATAATTGGTAATTTTAGTTTTTTTTCTAATATTTACCCTATAAAATATTAAATAAAAAACTAAAATTGTAAAAAAGACTCCCAATAAAAAATCGGAAACTTTATTGAAAAAATAGTTTTCAAACCAAGAATTAAGCCAATTAAAATTACTAATATATTCGATTCTATTTTCAACTACGAAATTTGGTCTAGCACCACTTTTGGACCAAAGTTCGAACCACACTTTAACATCCTGAATTACCTCTTTATTTAAAGACCACTCAAAATTATAGAAACATGTTTGAGTTATAGGAAAAATTAAACAACCTGAATTCAAAAAAGTAAAAAAAACTGTAAAAAATAAAAATGATAAAGAGTAAAAAAATACAGGGGTAAATAATAAATTTAAAAATATTTTTCTAGTATGATTATAATAAAAAATTATGATAAACAGAAATAAATTAATTAAATAAAATGGTTTAATTGAGATCACAAAAAAAATTAAAATTACAAAAATTTTGAAAAAATCTTCTGAATTTTTACTTAACCTTTTATGTAAAGTGCAAATATGTAATAAATAAAAAAAAGCAATTAGCAGCAAAATCATCCCTGAACGATCAGTGCCATGTTCTGCTAATCTATAAAAAAAAATGTTTATAAAACTAAAAGCAAATAAACTATAAAAATTATAAAACTTATTTTCTAAGAAAATTTTTTTATCAAAGATTATCTTTAACAATACTATATTCGTAAAAATCAAAATAAAAGCAGGTGTTAAATGAAATAAGAAAACACCAGACTTTGGTAAATAAAACATTGAGCTAATGAAAAATATTGAGGAAGGGCTTCTGAAGCCATTGTTAAGAACTCCAATTCCAATAGGGTGAGAATATTCTGTTAATAAAGATACGTATGGAAAATGATAGTATGGAAAGTCATCATGATTTTTCGCAACTAAAACAAAAATAATTGCAATAAAACAAATTGCACATAATAATAATAATTCTCTTCTAAAATTGTTTATAAATATTGAATAGTAAAGAAAAAGTGAGAGGCCGATAAATAATATGATAGAATTAAAAATTATATTATGACTAATGAAAATAGAGCTTAAATATGACGTTATTCCAATAAAAGTTATACCTAAAATACCATAAATGCCAAAGCAATTAATGTTTATCGAGAGATATTTACTTACAATAATCCCATAACCGATCAAAGAAAATGGTATAAGATAAAGATAAATTAGTATCATTGTTTTTAAAATTTAAAAATAAAACTCATAATTTTTGTGAGTACATAATCAGTATTAATCTTAAAAAATATTTTTTTTTTAAGGCAAATAATTTTTAAATAATCAAAAGCTTCCGATCTTCTCAACCACCATTTTTTTGAATATTTTGTTATTTTAGAAGTTATTCCCAAATAATCGTGATTATAAATAGTCAATTTTTTTTTTAATACATTATATTCACTTAAATAAAAATTAAAAAAAATATTTATTCTAGCGTCTACTTCTAAATTTTGATATTTTTTTGATATTACATTTTGAAAAAACAATTTTAAGAAATCTCTTTTAATAGAGATACAACTTGTAGGAAATATTATTGGCCAAGCTCTATTTTTTGAAATTTTTGAAAACTTAAAATTATTTTCTGCTGCTACAATAGGTAAGTTGTATAAAATTTTTTTTTTTTTATTATTTTCAAAATATTTATTAACCTCAAGTAATTTATTTTTTTTGAAATAATCATCAGCATCCATTAAACAAATTAATTTACCTCTTGATTTATGAAATGCTTTTTTAAGACCATAAATTTGATTCAAGGCTGAAGAACTATGAAATTTTTTTTTATTAATAATAAGTTTTATTTTCTTAAATTTCTTTATAATCTTTACAGAGCTGTCTGTTGAGACATCATCAAAAATAATTACTTCAAAATTTTTGTATCTTTGGTTAAGAACACTTTTAAGACTTTTTTTTAAAAACTTGGATTTATTATAATTTGTAATTAAAACAGATATATGATTATTTTTCATATATTTAGAATTTTAAAATCATACATTTTTTTATAAATAATATTATTACCCTCAAAAAAACTTTGACCATATTAAAAAATCTTATTTTCTAAGTTTAAATTTATCTTACTTTTATAAATTTTTCTTAATTTATTGTTATTTGCTATTAGAAAAGTTGGGATTTTGTTATCATCAAATAATATTTTTTTTTTATATTTTTTGGCAATTATTTTACCTATTTTTTTTAAATGAACTTCTTTTCCAGTGCCTAAATTAATTATACCTTTAAAATTTTTCCGAAATAAAAAAAATATAATTTTAGAAATATCAACCATTGAAATAAAATCTCTATAATGATTTAAATTTTTTAATACTATATTTTTTTTTGATTTTTGTATCTTTTTTTTAAGATCTGGAATTAAATAATTTTTTTTTTGATTAATATTTGTTGTACTGAAAATTCTTCCAATGCAATATTTGATATTACTTTTTTTAAAATTTTTTATTATATAGTCTTCAGATTTCTTTTTTGTATAACCATAGTAAGAGATAGGTTTACAAATAGATTTTTCAGATATTTTATTTTTGTTTGATGCATATACATGAGATGTGGATGAAAAAAAAAACCATTTTATTTTATGTATTTTAACTTCATCGACTATATTTTTAGTTCCATTATAGTTTACTTCATATGCTTTTTTTTTATTTGAATTAACATCTATAATTGGAACTATGGCAGCTAGATGAAAAATGGCGTCAAATTTATTCGTTTTAAACCAATTCCTTATTTTATTTTTTGATCTTATGTCTCCTTTATATTTGATAAATCTATACTCCTTAAATTTTAGTAATTCCTTTCCTAAACTTCCTGATGAACCAGTTATACCTATTGAAATTTTTTTCATATAATTTTTATAAGTTTATATTATAAATCAACAAGATTAAAAAAATGAAATCAAATATAACTAATGAATCTCCTTTTTTTTCTGTAGTTACAGTAGTGAAAAACGATGAGGAAAACATTCAAGCGACCTTAAATAGTGTAATTAATCAAAAATTTCAAGATTTTGAGTATATAATAATCGATGGTAACTCAACAGATAGAACAAAATCAATCCTATCAAATCATAAAGATAAAATTAATCATTTAATATCTGAAAATGATAAAGGTATTTATTTTGCAATGAATAAGGGAGCTTCATTGGCAAAAGGAGAGTTTATTGTTTATGTCAATTCAGGAGATCTTCTAACAGTAAAAGCGCTTGAAATAATTTATGAAACAATTTTAAAAAGACCTGATATTGATTTTGTTTTTGGCACTGTAAAAAGACATTATACAAAAGATACTTTACTCAAATTTGGTTATAGTAAAAAAAAATTACTTTATAACTTTGATTTTGCAACTTCTCACTCAACAGGGTTTTTTGTAAGAAGATCAAAATTTGAAAAGGTTGGTTTTTTTAATACTAAATATAAATGTTCAGCAGATTATGATGTTTATTATAAACTATTAATATTAAATAAGTTAAAAGGCGCTTATACTGAAAAATCTAAACTCGTGGGTGAGGTCAGTTCTGGTGGATATTCGAGTAAAATTAGTTTTATAAATCATTTAATGGAAGAAACTAGAATAAGATTTGATAATAAACAAAATATATTTTTAATATCGTTAATCTTTATAAATGCGATCTTAAAAAATGTTTTTAAAAAATTATTAAAATAGCTTCTATTTTAATTTTTTTAAATTTCCATTACTAATCTTAAAAATCTTATTACAATAATTAAAAGAGCTTTCTCTGTGAGAAATGGTAATTATTGTTTTTTTTCCATTATCATTAAATAAATTATTTAAAATTTTATTTTCAGTCTCTAAATCTAACGCACTAGTTGCTTCATCTAAAAAAATCAAAGATGGATCTCTGTACAGAGCTCTAGCGATACCCAATCTTTGACTTTGACCGCCAGATAATTGACTTCCTCTTTCGCCTACTTTAGTCTCTAATTTTTGTGGAAGAGTTTGAAAGAAATCATAAAGCTCAACGATTTTTAAAATATTATCTATTTTTTTACTATTATTTATTTCATTATCATTTAAAGTGATATTAAATAGAATGCTCTCATCTGCCAAATAAACCGATTGAGGCACATATCCAATTTTATTCTGCCAATTAAATAGATTTTTATCCAAATCCTTTTCATTTAAAAAAATTTTTCCTTTATCATTTTTCAACAATCCAATTATTAAATTTATTAAAGTAGTTTTTCCTGACCCTGTCTCTCCTGTAATAGCTACTTTATCCCCTTTGTTTATTTCTAAATCTATATTTTTTAAAACATCATTCATCATTTTGTTTGGTAATGAATAAGAGTAAGATACATTTCTCAAAACTAAATTTTTAAACTCAAAATTTCGGTCATTGTCAATTTGTATAGTTTTTAAATTCTCATTTTGGGTTTGTCTAATTTCATCAAATATAAGATTTAATACTGGCAAATTATATTTAATTGATTGAGAAGATTTTATTAATTTTGTCATTTTTGGTTTTAATCTTCCTGAAGCAAAAACTAAAACACCAATGAGAATAACTACCTCCGATATTGGTTTTCCTTGTCCTAACAAAATAAAAGTTAGCACAAGAAAAGTTAGAACTGTAACTAACTCGAGTAAAATTTTTGGTATTTCTTGTAAAATAGTTTTATTTTTTTCAGCTTCAGCAAATAAAAAGTTGTGATAGTTATATTTTTTTAAAAAAAAGTTCTGTAATCCATATAATATAATTTCTTTAATATTTCCTAAACTCTCATTAACCTGTTTAATCATTTTTGAAATATGTAACTGTCTTGACTTACCTATTTTTTTCAAATTGATTGATGTAATTTTATAGATTAATGCAGAAGTTATTAAAAAGAAAATAATAACAATGAGCGACGCCCCAGGGCTATAAAATATGATTAAAATAACAATACTAATTAATAAAAAAAAGTCTGAAATTAATTTTATTAATGGATTTATTAATTCAAAAGCAAATATCTGACTTTCATTTGTAATATTTCTTAATAATTCTGATGAATTAATATTTAAGTGAAATTGATAATTTTTATTAAGATATCTTTTAAAAATTGTACTTGATATTCTTTTATATATATCATTTATGAAAGATGTTTGCATATACAACAGGACATACGTAATTAGAAATTTAAAAAAATATACTAGAGAAAAAAATACCAAAATTATTTTAAGTATTTTAATTTTGTCATCAGTGTTTATAAAAAATAAATATTTGGTATATCTTAAATAATCCTCTCCAACAAAAATTGATAATATTGGTATAATTAAAGATATTCCTAAAAGTTCCAAAAAGGTGGTTGCCAAAATTAAAATTAATATAATTGCAAACTTTAGATAATCAGTTTTATTTAATGGGTATAAAATTTTAGAAAAAATTGTTTTCAATTTTATTATTTCTTAAAAGATTTATAAAAAATAGCTTCTTTATCAATTTTATTATCTAATTCGTTAAATATATCAATAATTTATTTTGATTTAATTAAATTATGAGATTAAATGTTCTATATTTTCAGTATATATATGATTAAAAAAACTAACTTAATACTAATAATAATTCCTTTATTTTTTTCCCTTATCCAAACAAATTTTTTTCGAAATAGCTTTGAACTAATAAACTTAAAGCACAAAGAAAGGCTAATTAATGCAGAGGGTTATTGTGAAAAAAGTGGGTTTGGTTATATTAATTTTATCAAAGATAAGTTCAACATTGATGAAAAAATCCAACTTATTTCTGCAGATAAAGAGCCAACTGAATGGTTGGTGTTTGATTTAAAACATGATCAAAATATAAAATCTAAACATATCATAGTTATAAACCACAACCTTTTAGAAGATAGATTGGATTTAAATAAATTCAAAATCTTACATAACTTTAAAGATTGTTATTACCTGCTAGATCAATAATGATTGAAATACTTCAAATATTGTTATTTTATTTAATTTTTAGTTTTACAATCATGACTCCCTTAAATATTTTTAATTATGGTCAAAATAAATTTGATAGTATTGATATTTCATCTTTCAATTTAGTTATTAATCTAACAATATTATTAATTTTATCTTTATTAAGTTATTCCTTAAACGAAATTCAAAAGGTATTAATCATATATTATCCATCAATATTAGTTTTATTATATTTCAAGGACTTAACTAAATTTTTTAAATTGCAATTAAACTTTATTCCAATTCTGATAATGTTTTTTATAATTTCAATTAGTGTCGCTAATAATCTTAAATTAGGTTGGGATGCAAAGTTTTTTTACTATATAAAATCGCTCTACTTTTTTGAAGGTAAAAGTCTTACTGATTTAAAAGAATTTAATGCTTATCATTTCCATCCTCATTTAGGATCGTATTTTTGGGCATTTTTTAGAAATATGTCATTTATTGATTATGAGTACTTTGGAAGACTGTTTTATGTGTTTATATTTGTTTTCTCAATTTTTTATATAATTCCGCAAAAAAAAAATAACCTACTTGTTGTTTTATATTTATCGCTTATTTTATCAATTTTTTTCCAATATAAATTTTTTTCAGGATTACAAGAAATATTAATTTTTTCATATTTAATGATAATTTCAAAGTATTTAAAATTTTTTGAAAATAGAAAAAACAACTTTCTAATATTAATATTCACCGCTTTATATTTAAATTTAATTTTTTGGACGAAAACTGAAGGCCTGGTTTATATTTCTATTTTTCTTTTAATCATTAACTTTTGCTTAAACTTAAAATTTAATGAAAAAATTATTTACTCATCAATGATTTTTTTTATATTTTTTTTTAAAATCTTTATCTATAATTATTATAGTCTAAATTTAGATGCTCAACCAAGTTATAACTTTGAATATTTAAAAAATTTAAACATAAAAGAAATAATTTTTAAAATAAGGATAATATTTATATGGCTTGTTTATTATTCTTTAAATAATATATTTTTTATTACTGGAATATTTTATTGTATTTACTTAAGTTTTACTAAAAATTTTAATAATCAAGAAATTAAAGTTTACAATATTTACCTTATTTTAATTATATCTTTTATTTTTAGCGCATATATTTTTAGAGATCAGGAAATAGTAAACTCTATTAGAACAACTATGGATAGACTTGTAATGACATCATCTGGTTTTTTTGTATATATGATAATGAAAAATATAGATAAAATCATAAAAAAAAAATTGACCAACAACTAAAATTTTAAAATGATAAAAAGTTGATAATTGTCTTAATAATCAGTCTAATATTTAATAAAACATGTCTATAAAACTTTTACACATCGGCCTTCCAAAATGTGGAACCACTTTTTTGAGGAACGAAATTTTTCCAGAAATTGAAAAAAAAATGAAAATAAAACATCTTACTTTAAGTGATGTTCTTAATAAGAAGAAATACTATACATATAGAAATAAAACCAAACTAAAAAAAAAACTACCTAAATCATTTATACTTTCTAGTGAAAGATTATTTTCTAGAGGTGGTGAATTTTTAGAAATTTCAAAATCATTTAAATATATAAAAAGAAATTTTTCCCGGGATACTGTGATTTTAATCATCTTAAGAAACCCCTATGAGTTTTTGAATTCAATTTATTGTCAAGCAATTCAAACAATGAATATAATTAAGCCTGAAGATTTTTTTTATATAGAAAAAAATAATGAAATAAGAAAAGACGGGGGAAAATATAATCTTTATAAGTTTGACTATAATTACTTTGTGTCACTATACAAAAGTTACTTTAAAAAAGTAATAGTTGTGAAATATGAAGATTTAAATAATTATATTTTTTTAAAAAGAATATTCAATTTAGATGTAAAATTTATCAATAAACTAAAAAAAAAAAATAAGATTCATCATAATAAATCAATATCTAAAACAACAATAAATTTTATCTTATTTTTAAATAAGATTATTAACTTTAAAAGCAAACAAAATTTATTTAAAGAATATACCAAAGACATATATTTTGATGGTGTTGAAAGAAAAAAATCTAAAGTAAATCTAAAAAAAAAAATAGGAAATTTTTTAGTTAAGCAAGTAATATTAATTAAGTATTTTCTTCAACATAAA
>CACPJN010000002.1:0-166737 GCA_902634235.1 uncultured Pelagibacteraceae bacterium | reverse complement strand
AAAACTTCAATTATCTATAAAACCTCAATTTAATTTTACAATAAACTTCAGTTTAGAAAAATATATCCAAAGGTTTTTTGATAAAATTTCTGAAATGATCATTAATTATAAGACTCTTAAAAATGAGGAAAAAAAGAGACTTAAAATCGAAAAAATTGAAAAAGAGAGAGAAGAAAAAATTAAAAAACAAAAACAGAAAAAAATTGATGAAGAATTAGTAATTAAATTAAAAGAGCAAACCTTAAAAGATGAAGAAAAATTAGAGAAACAAAGAAAAAAAGAAATAAAATTATTTTTAAGAAAAGAGCAGGCTCTTCTTAGAATAGAACAAGCAGAAAAACAAAAACAATTTTTAAAACAATTAAAATTAGAAAAACAAATTGAAAAATTTAGGATTAGAGAGGTAAAAGAACTTGAAAGACTTGAAAAAATTTCCTTAAGCGAACAAAGAGAGGATTATTCTGAATTACAAATTAGAATAGACAAGCTTAAAGAAAAATACCGAATAATAAGGGATCAAAAAATTAGAGAAAGAGTAGAGGCCCTTGGTGTAAAACTTGAGGGTGATGAAGATAGAGAAACATTATTAACTAAAGAAAAAGAATATAATTTCGCTCGACAAAAGGTTGAATTTGCATTGGAAAGTTTTTACAGAAGCGCCAGTAGCTTGGTATTTCAACTTAATAAAAGATATATAACAAGAGATATGTCTATATTTAGATGTATAGATAGAAGATTTGAAACGGGTGAAATATTTGTAAAGTGGGACGAAAGCAAAGATGAAGATTGGTTGTTGCTTATTTATATAAAAGACAATTCACCAGACGAAGGTATCATTATTGAAGATAAAACTAATCCAGAAAAGACTAACTCTTATGAATTTAGGAATGTAGATATATTTAAGGCCTCTGACATGATGGTTGACTCTCTAACACAGTTAATTGCCAAAAAAAGGGATAAGGATGAGAACAAGAATTTAATGAATTAGGTAAGAGATGCAATGATTTTAGGTTCAATTTTTTTAATAATTTTATATCTTATTTTAAAATATGTTCTTGCTTGGATAACATATTATAATAATTTAGATGATAGATTAGGACAAAGCACTTGGCGTTTCAGCTATGATTATCCAGTATTAGGTGAAAGAGACATCTCTGATTTAGACGATAAAGATTTTGTAAGACTAAGAAGAAAAAAAAATAAAATTGTTTTAGTTATGTATGCAATAGTTCTAATAATGTTCATTTCATCGATGTCTCTTCTTAGCCAATTTTTAATTTTTTTTACTAATTAATTTTTGAGTTGTTTTTTGTTTTTTAGGTATAAAAAAAATGCAATCATTTCATAAAATAATGAGAACAAATTAAAAATAATAGGTAATTTTAAAATTCTATAAAGAATTCTGTATTTGGGTATTTTTTTCCATACAACTAGAAATGCCTCAGCACCTTGGATAATTTTATCCCCATCCTTTACGTGCAGTCTTCGTAAAAGTTGTTTTTTGTCTTTTGAAGTTTCCAATTCAGCTGAATCATTATTTGTGATATCAATCCAATCAATCTCCTTAATATTCTCTTTTTTATATAAATCTATTTCAGTTTTACAGATTTTACACGAATTATTAAAATAAACTTTCATATTATTTATTAAATACTCATTAAAATTGAAAATGTATATGCGTTAAATACTCTAGTTGAAAATTTTTTTAAACAAACTATGTTTTTCCATAAATGAGTGATTTCTTTAAAAAATCTGATCTAACAAGAAAACAAGCGGAAAGTATAATTTCAGATACTTTAAGGAAATGTGATGATGGAGAACTGTACTTAGAAAACACCAAATCCGAAACAATTTTATTAGATGATAATAAGATTAAGAACTCAAATTATAACTCAGATTTAGGTTTTGGATTTAGAGCAATTTCAGATGAAATTGTAGCCTATTCACATTCAAATGAAATTTCAAAAAATTCTTTAAAACAATCCTCAGAAAATTTAAAATCAACCTTAAAATCAGCAAACGGTATCTACAATTATTCAATCCCAAAATCTAACAAAAAATATTATGATAATATCAATCCAATCGAACAAAAAACACTAAACTCAAAATTAGAAATTTTAAATAAAGTAAACGAATATCTCAGATCTAAAGATGATAATGTTAAGCAAGTGACTGCTAATTTTTTAGGAGAACAAAAGTCTATAGAAATTATCAGATCAGGTGGAGAAACATTAACAGATGCAAGACCATTAACTAGATTTAATGTATCAGTAATGTTGGAAAAAAATGGGAGAAAAGAAACAGGGATTTATGGTGTGGGTGGAAGAGAGTCATACGATACTTATCTTAAGGAGGATAATTGGAAAAAAGTTTGTGACGAGGCTTTGAGAATTGCATCTGTAAATTTAGAGAGCAAACCTGCGCCTGCGGGAGAAATGAAAGTTGTATTGGGACCTGGCTGGCCAGCAATCTTAATTCATGAGGCGGTGGGCCATGGTCTAGAAGGTGATTTTAACAGAAAAAAAACATCAGCATTTCATAACCTTATGGGTCAGAAAGTGGCTAGTGAAGGTGTGACGATTGTTGATGATGGTACTTTAAACAAAAGAAGAGGAAGCCTCTCAATTGACGATGAAGGTACACCGACAGAAAAAACAGTCTTAATTGAAAATGGGATTTTAAAAAACTTTATGCAGGATCGGTTAAATGCTCGTCTGATGAAAACCAAGTCAACAGGAAGCGGTAGAAGAGAAAACTATCGACATATTGTTCTTCCAAGAATGAGAAATACGATGATGCTAAGTGGAAAACAAACTCAAGATGAAATGATTAAATCTGTTGATAAAGGAATATTTGCTGTAAGTTTTGGCGGAGGTCAAGTTGATATTACATCTGGAAAATTTGTTTTCAACTGTACAGAAGCTTACGAAATAATTAATGGTAAAATAGGATATCCAATTAAAGGGGCAACTCTCATTGGAGATGGACCATCAATACTGAAAGAAGTGTCTATGGTTGGAAATGACATGATGCTAGATCCAGGAATTGGAACGTGCGGTAAAGCAGGCCAAGGTGTACCTGTTGGAGTTGCTCAACCCTCAATTTTGATTGATAAAATGACTGTTGGTGGAACAAAGCTTTAAATGGTCAAAGATCAGGAATATTTAATCAAAAAAGCGTCATATTGTTTAGACTTAGCAAAAAAATATGGAGCAACAAATTCAAGTATTATTGTAAACAACTCTATTTCAGAAACTGTAAATTTTAGAAATCAGAAACTAGATGAGTCAAATAGATCAGATAATTTAAGCGTTAATATTACAACCTATATCAATAAAAAGAAATCATCTATTTCATCCTCCAATTTACTAGATGATAATTTAGAGACCTTAATAGAAAAATGTGTTGAAACTACAAAAAATACTCCAGATGACGAATTTAATTCACTACCAGATAACAATCTTCTTGTAAAAGAGGTAAAAAATTTAGATTTGTACGATGATACTAATTTTGAAAATGATCAAAAAATAGATTACCTAAAAAATTTAGAAGCTGCAGCTGCAAATGATGATAAAATAATTAATACCGAGTCTGGTTTTACACAAAATAAGTCTAACTTTATTTTAGCGAATAGTGAGGGTTTTTGTAAAGGTTACAAAAGATCCTCATTTACAGCCTCAAGTGTTACAGTTGCCAAGAATGAGGAAAGCATGGAGAGAGATTATGAATATTCTAGCAAGTGTCATATTAAAGATCTAAAAGATGCTGAAGAATTAGGCAAATTAGCTGCAAGTCAAACTTTAAGAAAATTAAATCCAAAAAAAATTGAAAGTGAAAAAATTGCAATAATTTTTGATAAAAGAATTGCTAAGGGAATATTGAGTACTTTTGCTAACGCAATCTCTTCATCTTCTATATCAAGAGGAACCTCTTTTTTAAAAGATAAGATTAATCAAAAAATATTTTCAAGTTCAATTAATATTTTAGATAAGCCAGATATATTGAAGGGTTTAGGCTCACGGAGTTTTGATAGCGAAGGGGTGAAAACTGAAACATTAAAATTAGTTGAGAATGGTATTTTGAAAGAGTATCTTCTAGATACCTACAATGGAAAAAAGCTTAAACTTAAATCTAATGGAAGATGTGGAGGTACAACCAATCTTTACTTTGAAAATGGAAATATTAATTATAAAGACTTATTGGATTTAAATTCAAAAAGCCTTTATATTACTGAAACAATAGGGCACGGCAGCAATATTGTTACTGGAGACTACTCAGTTGGAGCAACTGGATTTTTAGTCGAAAACGGTGAATTTAAGCACCCAATTAATGAAATAACAATAGCGGGTAATTTCAAAGACATGTTTAATAATTTAAATTTAGCAAATGATTTAGAGTTTGAATATTCTACAAATTCACCAACTTTGATGATCGAGGGAATGGTTGTTGCAGGCAAATGAGTAAATTTTGTATAATTGGTTCAGGTATTTCTGGTGCCACTATTGCAAACCTTTTAAGTAAAAAACATACAGTAGTTTTATTTGATAAAGCAAGAGGACCAGGAGGTCGTGCATCTTTTAAAAGATTAAAAGGTAAAATTGGCTTTGATCATGGTACTCAATATTTTTCTCCAAAAACTAAAGAGTTTAAAAAATTTACCACTACTCTAATTAAAAAAAAAATTTTGAAGGTTTGGAGAGGTAAACACATTTTTCTAAATACGAAAAAAAAAGAGAATAAAAAACACCTCAAGATTATTGGGAAAAATGGTAATAATGATATTAGTAAATATTTACTAAAAAATATTAATTGTAATTATCAAACTGAATTAAAGAGAATTTCTTACAAAAAAAAATTATGGCACTTATTATTTTGTGATGGAAAAACTCGAATTTTTGAAAACATAATTCTTACATGTCCATTTCCACAGCTAAAGAAACTTTCAAAAAGGTTTATAAATGATACTTTTTTAAATAAACCAATTAAAATGGATGCAAATATAACTACGATGATTGCACTTAAGAAAAACAAGAAAGTAATAAGTAGCTACTTTTTTGAAGACCCAGTTTTAGGCTGGGCAGGAAATGAAAATTCAAAAAAAAGATTTAAATCAAATTATGATTTATGGACTCTTCAAAGCACTTTTAATTGGGCTAATAAATTAATTAATAAGAATAAAGAAAACAAAAAAAAAAACTCAAAAATAATGATAGAAAAATTTTTTAAACTTTCAAATACAAAAAAAACAAAAGTTTATTTCTCTCTTAATCATGGATGGAAATATTCTTCAAATTCAAAACCGTTCAGAATTAAGAGTTATTGGGATTCCAAAAAAAAATTAGGAGTATGCGCTGATTGGTTTGTTGGTCCAAGATTAGAGGCTGGATGGATAAGTGCAAATGATTTGTTCAAAAAAATATCCAAGTAAGTTATTCTAATTTTTTTAATTTGTATTCCCAATTTCCCATCCTAGAATAAGAAACTTTTACTATAGTAGAGCTATCACGATCATACCAAATATTAAAATTGAGTTTTTTATCTTTAGGTAAATTCTTATCCTTCGACTTAAGAGTGAAATGATCTACCTCATAAATTTTTCCATAAAGATTAATTTTTTCTTTACCAACAAAATTAACAACCTGTTTTTTTATACTTCCAGAAATTGGACTTATCTGATTATCTGCTTGTAAAATTTTGTGGTTCCACCAATTTCCAATGACGAAGTTTTTGGAAGCTTCACCATTATAGGATGAACCTTTAATTTCAAACATATTTGTATTTTTGTTCAAGATTAGATTTACAAATTTTTCTTTATTATTTTGTAGAGTTTTAGATTTGTATGTAATTAATTGGTTTTTTTTATATTTTTCTTCACCATAAGCTTCAACTTTGAAAATGGTTGCACCTAAAAGTTTGACAGAAAATTTTAATTGGTTTGTAACTATTGTCTCATCACCATTTCTATTGAAAAAATAATAATTATAGCCAATTAACTCACCATTTCTAAAAATCTCCATTTCAATCTTATTATATTTGTTGTAGTGACCCATATGTGCTATCGAAATAAATGGGAAAAATACAATAATTATAACAAGTACAAATTTTTTCATTTAATTATTACATTATTGGACTTTATAAATAATAGAAATAACTTATTAAAATGTTTTTAAAAATTAAGCAAATACCAAAAGTAAATTGGAGCTCTGATAAGCCATATAATTTTAAACCAAAATTTTCAACATTCTTTTTTTTATGTTTTGGGTTGATGTTATTTGGATTAGGAGAGGGTTTATTGATTGTATCTTTAACTGGAGCCTCTCCTTGGAGTGTTTTAGCCCAGGGTATTTCTTTGAATGTAAATTTAAGCATTGGAACAATAACACTATTTATAAGTATTGCAGTTTTAATCTTATGGATACCGCTAGGTCAAAAACCTGGAATGGGAACAATTTTTAATGCATTAATAATCGCTCTAATGATTGATATTTGTATCAAGTTTGTTCCTTCACCATCTAGTTATATCTATCAATTAATTCTAGCTGTAATCTCAGTTATCACTGTTGGTATTGGGGGAGGTATTTATTTAGTTTCTAATTTAGGAGCCGGACCAAGAGATGGGCTAATGATCGGTTTACAAAAAGTTACGAACTCACCCGTAGCATTGGTAAGAGCTATTTTAGAAATATCTGTAGTGACTGTCGGTTGGTATTTAGGTGGAACAGTAGGAGTAGGAACTTTGTTATTTGCATTTGGAATAGGACCTTGTGTTGCTCTAGGTCTCTTTATAGTGGACAAAATGTTTGACTAAGCTGCAGCTCCAGCTTTTTCACTTTTTTTTCTTTCATTAGGATCAAGAATAGATTTTCTTAGTCGACAAGATTCTGGAGTAATTTCAAGTGCCTCATCAGTGTTTAACATACTTAACTGTTCAGCAATCGACATCTTTCTTACTGGTGTTAAAACAATATTTTCGTCAGTATTTTGTGTCCTAATATTTGTTAATTTTTTTCCTTTCATAACGTTAATAATCATATCTCCTGGTTTTGGGGATAAGCCAACAATCATTCCAGGATAAACTGGATCATTATGTGTTACAAACATTTCTCCTCTCGCTTGCAAATTATAAATTGCGTACGCAACTGCTTTTCCTTGATCCATTGATATTAGTGCTCCATTCCTTCTACCCTCCATTGCACCCTCAAAAGGTCCATATGAGTGAAAAATTCTATTGATAACACCATTGCCTTTAGTGAGGGTTAAAAATCTACTAGTGTAACCCATCAGACCTCTTGTTGGTGCGTGAAATATTAATCTTTTCTTATTTTTGCCCGTATCTTTTAGCTCTATCAATTTACCTTTTTTTCTGTTCATAGAGTCAATTACTTTAGAAGAGTATTCCTCGTCTAAGTCCATAGTTATTTCCTCTATTGGCTCAAGTTTATTTCCATTTTTGTCTTTTTTGTACAAAACTTTTGGAGGACTTACAGTCATCTCAAACCCTTCTCTTCTCATTTGAGTAAGTAAAATTTCTAACATTAATTCTCCTCTGCCACTTACTACGAAAGAGTCACTTTCCTTATTCTCCAAAAATGTTATTCCAACATTATTTTGTGCCTCCTGAATTAATCTATTCTTTATTTGAGTGCTCGTGAGTTTTTTCCCTTCTGTCCCTGCAAGGGGAGATGTATTAACGGTAATTGTAATAGACATGGTTGGTGGATCAATTGGCGTCGCTTTTATCGGTTCATTAACTTCTAGATCACAAATTGTATCTGCTACGTTAGCCTTCTCCAAACCTGCAATTACCACAATGTCACCAGCTTCACCAACTTCAATTGGTACTTTTTTTGTGCCTTCGTATCTAAAAATTTTTGTAAGACGTCCTTCATCCACTTTTTCACCATTTAGGTTGATTGCCTTAATTGCTTGATTAGCCTTTGCTGTTCCTTGAGTAATCCTTCCAACTAAACTTCTACCTAAAAAATTATCAGCGTAAAGAAGAGTGGATAACATCGCAAAGGGTTTTGATTTGTCTAATTCAGCTGGTTTTACATGATCAATAATTTGATTTAGTAATGAGTCTAAATTTTTTCTTGGTCCATCAATTTCCTTATCTGCCCACCCAGATCTTCCACTTGCATATAAAACTGGAAAGTCCAATTGTTCTTCGTTTGCATCTAAACTTACAAACAAATCAAAAGTTTCATCTAAAACTTCATTGGCTCTTTGATCAGATTTATCTAATTTATTTATAACTACAATTGGTTTAAGACCTTGTTTAAGTGCTTTTGCTAATACAAATTTTGTCTGAGGCATTACTCCTTCAGCAGAGTCTATTAGTAGTAAAGCTCCATCAGCCATACTTAGAACTCTTTCAACTTCAGCTGCAAAGTCTCGGTGTCCTGGAGTATCAATTATATTTATCCTGGAGTCTTTCCAATTAATTGATGCAGGCTTAGCTAAAATTGTAATACCTCTCTCCTTTTCAAGCTCGCCAGAGTCCATTAATCTTTCATCTACCACTTCATTTTCTCTAAACGAACCGCTTTGTTTCATTAGATTATCGATTAAAGTAGTTTTTCCGTGATCGACGTGCGCAATAATGGTGATGTTTCTAATTTCTTTACTCATAAATTCTGGCTCTTATACATTAAATTTTTTTTTTGGAAACTTTAAAAAACTCAGTAAATACTTAGGTTTTGAGGAAAATTTGGCCTTATTTTGTTTTTTTTGCTTTATCTCTTTTAATTCTTCTTTTTTCTTTAAGAGTAAATTTTGGTTTTTTATTTAAACTTGAGTCTTTAAATGATTTACCACTGTATCTTTTTGACATGAGGATATTCTAATTATTCCAAAAAAAAAGGCCATCTAAAAAAGACGGCCTTTTAAATTCAAAATAAGCTTTAGGTTCACATACCCATTCCGCCCATTCCACCCATTCCACCCATTCCACCCATTCCTCCAGGCATCGCAGGTGCTCCAGCATCTTTCTCCTCTGGTTTATCAGCTATCATTGCCTCTGTTGTGACTAATAATCCAGAGATTGATGCAGCGTCTTGAAGAGCTGTTCTAACAACTTTTACAGGATCAATAATACCTTTAGCAAACATGTCACAATATTCCTCATTTTGTGCATCATAACCATGAGTTTTTTTGTTTTGCTCCAACAACTTGCCTACTACAACTGAGCCATCTACTCCAGCATTCTTAGTAATTTGTCTTATAGGTGCTTCTAGTGCTCTTCTAACAAGATCTACGCCTGCTTTTTGATCTTCACCTTTAGCCTTTACTTTATCAAGATCTTGAGCAGCATATAATAATGCACATCCGCCACCTGTTACAATACCTTCTTCAACAGCAGCTCTTGTGGCATTTAAAGCATCTTCAACTCTATCTTTTCTCTCCTTAACTTCAACCTCTGTAGCACCACCAACTTTTATTACTGCAACACCACCAGCTAATTTAGCTAATCTCTCTTGAAGTTTTTCTTTATCATAATCTGAAGTAGTTTCTTCAATTTGTTGTTTAATTGATGAGCACCTTGCTTCGATATCAGATTTTTTACCACTACCATTCACAATAGTACTGTTATCTTTATCAACTTTAATTTTTTTACATGAACCAAGATCATCAAGCTTCACGTTTTCAAGTTTAATTCCTAAATCCTCTGAAATAACTTGACCACCTGTTAAAATAGCAATATCTTCAAGCATTGCTTTTCGTCTATCTCCAAAACCTGGAGCTTTAACAGCTACTACTTTTAAACCGCCTCTAAGTTTATTTACCACTAAAGTAGCAAGAGCTTCTCCCTCAACATCTTCTGAAATTATCATTAAAGGTCTACCGGCTTGAACAACTGCCTCTAATAATGGAACCATTGGTTGAAGGTTAGTTAATTTTTTTTCATGTAAAAGGATAAATGGATTTTCAAGTTCAGTCGTCATTTTATCACTGTTTGTTATAAAGTATGGTGATAAATAGCCTCTATCAAATTGCATTCCCTCTACGACATCTAATTCAGTCTCTATTCCTTTATTTTCTTCTACTGTTATAACTCCTTCATTACCAACTTTTTGCATTGCTTTTGCAATCATTGTACCAATTTCTTTATCACCGTTCGCTGAGATTGTTCCAACCTGAGCAATTTCATCACTATCTTTGACTTTTTTTGCTGAGGATACGAGATTTTGTTTTACAACATCAACTGCTGCGTCAATACCACGTTTAACATCCATTGGATTCATGCCAGCCGTCACGTATTTGACGCCCTCTTTAACAATTGCTTGGGCCAGAATAGTTGCTGTGGTCGTTCCATCACCAGCTTCATCATTTGTTTTGCTAGCAACTTCTTTAACCATTTGAGCACCCATATTTTCAAATTTGTCCTCTAAATCTATTTCTTTAGCTACAGAAACTCCATCTTTAGTTATCCTTGGTGCACCGTATGATTTATCCATAACAACATTTCTCCCCTTAGGTCCTAAGGTTACTTTAACTGTATCAGCTAAAATATTTACACCTCTGATCATTGCTGCTCTTGCTTCTGCATCAAACTTTACAATTTTTGCCATTTTAGTTTCTCCTTCTAATTAAATTATTTGCTTGAAATACCCATAATGTCAGACTCTTTCATTATGCTATATTCTTTTCCGTCTATTTTAACTTCAGTACCCGACCATTTGCCGAATAAAACTTTATCACCAACTTTTACATCCATGGGGATTGTTTTGCCATCCTCAGTTTTCGCACCACCACCAATAGCAACAACCTTTCCCTCTTGAGGTTTTTCTTGTGCTGTATCTGGTATAATAATTCCGCCAGCAGTTTTTTCACTGCTATCCAAAACTTCAATTAAAACACGATCATGTAACGGTCTAAATTTCATAAAATCTCCTTTATAATATGCTCTTCATATAGAGATTGGACTTACTATTTCAAGATAAAGATCAAAATAAGTCTGTCAAAAAACATAGGAATTTAGGGATTTTATGGTTTATAGATAATTTTAATGACTAAAAATTTAGACAAAGACGGGCTTAGCTCAATAGTTGATAATTATGAATTATTTTATATTGATTTGTGGGGGGTCGTTCATAATGGAATTAATCTACACATTGAAGCAATTAAAACTTTAAAGGAAATTTCAAAAAAAAATAAAGATTATATTTTACTAACCAATGCACCCAGACCAAATAGTTCTGTAAAGTCTTTTTTAGAAAAATTGGGGATGGATGAAGAAATTAGAAATCATGTGTTTACATCAGGTGAAGCAGCTCTTAATTATTTAAAAAAAAATTTATCTGCAAAAAAGTTTTTTCATATCGGACCACCAAGAGATTTTGACTTGTTTCATTATTTTAAAGATAAGAAAACAGATAGCTTAGATAATTGTGAATACATTTTATGCACAGGTTTATTTGATGATCAAAACATTGATTTAAATTTTTACAAAAATTTATTAGAGGCTCAAATTAAAAAAAAAATGATTTGTACTAATCCAGACCTAATTGTAGATAGAGGAAGTGTAAGAGAGCTATGTGCCGGGTCCGTTGCAATGGTGTTTGAAAAAATGGGCGGAGAAGTAGTATATTTTGGAAAGCCTTATCCTGAAGTTTATAACCAGTCAATAGATCATAAAAATAAAAAAGTTTTATCAATTGGAGATAATTTAAATACAGACATAAAAGGAGCAAATCTTTTAAATTTCGATACTTTAATAGTATCAAACGGCATTCATAAAAATGAAATTGAAGAAAAGGGTATCAAGAAAATATCTCAATCCTACGAGACAATATGCAATTATATTCAAACGGATTTAAAATGGTAAGATCAATTAAATTATACAAGAGTTTCGATATCAAAAATCATCACAAAAAGTCAATAATCTTAATTGGTAATTTCGATGGAATTCACTCAGGACATCAAAAGTTATTTAAATTAGCAAATAAGTATAAAAAAAAATTTTATTCAAAAACTGGAGTTTTAACTTTTGAGCCTATACCTAAAATGTTTTTTAATCCTCAAATTAGAAATTTTAGGATATCAAATCAAAAACAAAAAATAAATCTTTTAAAAAAATTTAATGTAGACTTTGTAATTATTAAAAGGTTCGATAGAAAATTTTCAAAAACTAAGTCAACTGATTTTATTAAAAAAATTCTAGAAAAAAAACTTAAAGCAAAGTTTATATTTGTGAGTAATAATTTTAGATTTGGTAATAAAAGAGAGGGCAACGTTAATCAATTAATTAAATATGAAAAAACATGTAATTATAAAATAATTAAACCAAAACCTTTGTTATTAAAAAAAAAGGTTGTTTCATCCTCTTTAATAAGAAAGTATCTGCAAAAAGGAAAATTGGAAGAGGCCAATAAACTTTTAAAAAGAAATTGGTCAATTCAAGGAACTGTAAAAAAAGGAAGGCAGATTGGAAAAAAAATTGGATTTCCAACAGCAAACTTAAATATAAACGATTCAGTTTTAGCTTGCCCAGGAGTTTATGCAGTCAAAGTAAAAATTCAAAAAAATGATAAATTTATAAAAGGTATAGCAAATCTAGGTTATCGGCCAACATTCAAAGGAAAAAAAATATTATTGGAAGTCCATTTATTCAATTTTTCTAGAAATCTCTATGATAAGTATTTAACAGTTGAGTTTTTAAAGTTTATAAGAAAAGAAAGAAAATTTAAAAATGTTAACCAATTAAAAAAACAAATAAAGAGGGACCTTTTAGAGGCAAAAAAATAAAATGAGTAAAGATCTTATAAATCTTCCAAAAACAGCTTTTTCTATGAAAGCTAACTTGCCAATAAGAGAGCCAGAAATTTTAGAGTTATGGAAGAAAATAGATCTTTATAAAGAATTAAGAAGCACTAGAAAAGGTAAAGAAAAATTCATCCTTCATGATGGTCCTCCATATGCAAATGGAAATATTCATATGGGGACAGCTTTAAACAAAATTTTAAAAGATATAATTGTAAGATTTCATCAAATGGATGGAAAAGACTCAGTTTACGTTCCTGGCTGGGATTGTCATGGATTACCGATAGAATGGAAAATTGAAGAAAAATATAAAAAAGATAAAAAGAATAAAAATGAAGTTCCTATTGTAGAATTTAGGAAAGAGTGTAGAGCTTTCGCTGAAAAGTGGATAGAGATTCACAAAACTCAATTTAAAAGATTAGGCGTAGTTGGAGACTGGGAAAATTATTATTCTACTATGAGCTTTGAAGCTGAAGCACAAATTGTAAGAGAGTTGGGTAAATTTTTAAAAGAGGGAAGCCTTTATAGGGGGTATAAACCCGTATTGTGGTCAACAGTTGAAAAAACTGCTCTTGCTGATGCTGAGGTCGAGTATCAAGACCATAAATCTGATACTATTTATGTTTCCTTTCCTGTCAAATCTTCAAAACTCAAGGAAATTGAGAATGCTCATATAGTAATTTGGACCACTACTCCTTGGACTATACCAGCGAATAAAGCTTTAGCATACAATGAAAGTTTGGATTACATATTAATCGAAATTAATGACGAAGGAGATTTTAAGAATAAAAAAATCGTATGTGCCGAGTCATTACTTGATTCTACAATTAAAGATTGTGAGATAAAAAATTTTAAAAAGTTAAAAAGTTTTAGAGGAAAAGAACTTAAAGATACAATTTGTAGTCATCCTTTTTTAGATTTAGGGTATGATTATGAAATTCCTATGTTAGAGGCAAATTTTGTGACAACCGAACAAGGTACTGGGATAGTTCATTGTGCTCCAAGTCACGGGCCTGACGATTTTAATCTATGCCTAAGTAATGGAATTAAAGCTGTAGAAACTGTTGACGGAGATGGGAAATATACTGACAATGTATCATTATTTGAGGGGTTACATATTTTTAAAGCAAATCCTATTGTCATAGAAAAATTAAAAGATCAAAAAAAACTTCTTAAGAATGGAGAATTGGTTCACTCTTATCCTCATTCGTGGAGATCAAAAGCTCCCTTAGTACATAGAGCAACTCCTCAATGGTTTATATCAATGGAAAGCCATAAACTAAGAGAGAAAGCTTTAAAAGCAATTGATGAAACAAATTTTTATCCAAATAAAGGTAAAGAAAGATTAAGATCAATGATAGAAACAAGGCCAGATTGGTGTGTTTCTAGGCAAAGAGTTTGGGGTGTTCCTTTACCAATATTTATTCATAAAAAAACAAAAGAAATTTTAATTGATAGCGAAGTATTTGATAATATTGCAAAGATTTATGAAAAGGAAGGCTCAGATTGCTGGTTTTCTGATAACCCTCAACGATTTCTTGGAAAAAAATTTAAATCTGAGGATTTTGAAAAATTGAGTGATATCGTTGAAGTTTGGTTTGATAGTGGTTCAACACATTCTTTTGTTTTAGAAAAAAGGAAAGATTTAAGATGGCCAGCTTCAATGTACTTAGAGGGCTCAGACCAACACAGAGGATGGTTCCACTCCTCTTTATTAGAATCCTGCGGCACAAGAGGAAGAGCGCCATTTGAGTCTATACTCTCGCATGGTTTTGTAGTTGACGGTAAGGGTTTAAAAATGTCTAAATCTCTAGGAAATGTAATTGCTCCTGAGGATATACTTAAAAAATATGGAGCAGATATACTTAGAATTTGGGTGGCTTCATCAAATTATGCTGAAGATTTAAGAATAGATTATTCAATTTTAGATCAGCATTCAGAGTCATATCGAAAAATTAGAAACACTTTTAGATACTTATTAGGAAACCTAAAAGACAATTTTGATGAAATAAATTTACAAAATGTGAAACCAGAAGAATTACCTGAGCTTGAGCAATTAATGTTACATAAAATTTATTCATTAGATCGTAAATTTAAAAAATATTTTCAAAGCTATGATTTTCACAATCTTTATAAAGAGCTCCTAAATTTTTGTACAGTTGATCTATCTGCATTCTACTTTGATATAAGAAAAGATGTTTTATATTGTGATCCAGAAGCGTCTGAAAAAAGAAAATCAACTTTAATTTTGTTAGATATTATTCTTAACTCGTTGCTAAGATGGTTTGCACCAATTCTAGCTTTTACTACAGAAGAAATTTACCAATTAGTTTCAAAGAAGAATAAAAGTGTTCATTTAGAGCAATTTATTAATTTCCCAAAAGAATTTGAAAATAAAGAATTAAGTAAAAAATGGGATGAAATTTTGAGAATTAGGGACATTTGCAACATAAGTATTGAGGAAAAAAGAGCGAGTAAAGAAATTGGATCAAGTCTTGAGGCAGATTTAGAGATCAAATTAAACCATAAACTTTTAAAACTTACAAAAGAAATAGACTTTGCAGAACTCTGTATTACTTCAAAATTTTTAGTCAAAGAGAGCAAAGAAGATGAAATAACTGTCAAAACCAAAAAAGCAAAAGGAAACAAATGTCCGATTTGTTGGAAAATAGCCTTAGATGCATGTGAAAGACACTTATGTCCAATTGGAAAACATTAAAAGATAAATTTTTTTTATCTTCTTTTTTTGTATTTTTTATTTTTTTAATTGACCGTATTTCAAAAATTTTAATCATAAAAAAATCAGAGGAATTAGGTAATGGGGAAATTTATTCATCAAAATTTATGAATTTTGAGTTGATTTGGAATAAAGGTATTGCGTTTGGATTATTTTCACTTGATGAAGGTTTAGCATATCAAACAATTTCATTACTAATTTTTATTGTGATAATTATTTTAATATACTTCATTAAAAAATCAGAGAGCTTTGAAAAATTTGGATTTATCTTAATCTTAGGAGGAGCTTTAGGGAATCTTTTTGATAGAATATTTTATAATGCAGTTCCAGACTTTATAGATATTCACATTAACAATTTTCATTGGTTTATCTTCAATATAGCGGATATATTTATAAGTGTTGGCGTTTTATGTCTTATTTTAGTCGAAATATTTTTTAAAAAAGTGGTATGAAATATTTTTTTAATCTTTTTTTATTATTTTCCATTCCCTTTTTTTTAAACGCATGCTCTGGATTAAAAGAAAATCTATCATTAAAAAAAAAAGAAGGGGTAGACGAATTTTTAATAGAAAGAAAAAAACCACTCACCGTTCCACCAGATTTTACAAGTCTTCCCAAACCATCTGATACGTCCGAAGTAGTTGAAAAAGAAGAGTCTAACCTAGATCTTAAAAAAGTTCTGAATGAATCTCAAAAAGTTGAGGGAGTAAAATCTTCAGATAATTTGGAAAAGTCAATTTCAGATATTTTAAATAAAAGATGAAAATTACAAGAAATATTTCTTTTGAAAACTTTAAACAAAATTATTCTTTATCAAAAAAAAGAATTGAATTAGACCTTAGAAAAATTAATAACGAAATTATTAATTCTTTAAAACCAACCTATAAATACTCTTACTCAAAAAAACTATTAAAGAAATATGAAAAAAAATTTTCAATATTAAGATTAATTGGTATGGGTGGATCAATCCTTGGCACCAAAGCCATTTTTAGTTTTCTTAAAGATAAAATAAAAAAGAAAATAATTTTTTTTGATAATTTATCTTCAAACTTTAAAGTGAACCAAGAAAAAAAAATATTGAATATAATTGTTTCAAAATCAGGAAACACATTAGAAACTATTTTAAACGTCAATAATTTGGTGAAAAAAAACCAAAAAAAAATCTTTATAATCGAAAAAAACAGAAGTTATCTTAGGAACTTAGCGACAAAAATGAAAGCAGACATTGTAGATCACAATAATTTTATTGGAGGGAGATATTCAGTTTTATCTGAAGTAGGAATGCTTCCAGCTTGTTTAATGGGTCTAAATGAAAAAAAATTTAAACAATTCAATAATTTAATAAAAAATAAAAAATTTGTAAATTCTTTAATTCTGAACGTAAGTAATATTTTATTTTTTGTTAAGAGGAAAAAATTTAACTCAATTATTATAAATTATGACGAAAAAGCTGATGATATATTCAGGTGGTATCAACAACTTGTTGGAGAAAGTCTTGGGAAAAATCAAAAAGGTATTTTTCCGTCGGTATCATTAATGCCAAAAGATAATCATAGTCTTATGCAACTTTATTTAGATGGACCAAGAAAAAATTTTTTTACTTTTTTTGGTGTAAATGAAAGAACATCTAATAAGATAATAAGTAGTACTATCTTACAATCTCATAATTTTATTAAACATAAAAAATTTAGCGAAATATTAAATGCACAAAAAAATGCAACCAAGAAAGTATTTTTAAAAAATCGAATACCATTTAGAAGTTTTGAGATTTTAAATAGAAATGAAGAAGTTTTAGGTGAACTATTTACTTTTTTTATTTTAGAGACAATTTTGATTGGAAGATTTTTAGATGTTAACCCTTTTGATCAGCCTGCAGTTGAATTTATTAAAAAAGAGACAAAAAAAATTTTAACAAATATTTAGCATCCTATCATTATTTTTGAAACTCCGTAAAAACGAGTATCCAAAACTCTAAATTTATCAGATATTTTTAAATCATCTTTTTTATGTCTATGAATAATCATTAAACCATTATTTGTTAATAATCTTTTCTCTAAAATTCTATTGATTAAAATATTTATATTTTTTTCTTTAAAAGGTGGATCCAAAAATATTATATCAAATTTAGAATTATCAATTTGCCCGCGCTGAACATAATTAAAGCAATTTTCCTCTATAACTTTACAATTTTTATCTACTTTTAAGATCTTTATATTTTTTTTTAATATCTTTAATGCTTGAGAGTAATTTTCAAAAAAAATAACTTTCTCGGCTCCTCTTGAAATACACTCAAAGCCAAATGAACCTGATCCTGAAAATAAATCAAGAATATTTGAGTGATTTATTTTAAGGTCAAATTTATTCGAATTTTCTATTAAATTGAAAATTGACTCTTTTACCAAATCTCTTAGAGGTCTTGTGTTCCTATCAATTGGAAATAGAATCTTTTTACTTTTAAACTTCCCTGCAATTATTCTCATTTATCAATAACCTTATATCCAATATCTTTCCTAAAAAAACCATCTTTCCAATTTAGTTGATTTATTATTTTAATAATATCCTTTCGTGCATTTTTAAAGTTATTAGATCTAATTACAAAATTTAAAACTCTTCCACCATTCGAGAAAATTTTATTTTTTATATTTTTAGTGCCAGCATGGAAAATAAATTCATTTTTTTTTAGTTTAATATTTTCTAAGTTTTCAATTTCAATCTCATTTTCAAATTTATCTGGGTATCCTTTTGAACATAACACCACACAAATAGATTTATCTTCAAACCATTCAATATCAATTTTGTCTAAATTTTTGTTAACACATGCTTCAACTATATCAAAAAGGTCAGTTTTCAATTTGGGAAGTATAGTCTGACACTCCGGATCACCCATTCTAACATTATATTCTATCAAATATGGCTCATCTTTTACCATCATCAGACCAACGTATAAAAATCCTTTAAATTCTGTTTTAAGATCTTTTAAACTTTTGAAAGTCGGAATAACTATTTTTCTTATAATTTTTTTATTAAGCTCATCATTTTCTAACCTTGAAGGACTGTAAGCACCCATTCCTCCAGTGTTTTTTCCTTTATCACCTTCAAAAACCCTTTTATGATCTTGAGCTGTTCCGAAGTGTTTAAAAGTTTTACCATCTGAAATTATGAAAAAACTCATTTCCTCACCGTCTAAGAATTCTTCTATTAACACCTCATTTGTTTTACCAAATTTTCCATTAAAGATTTCATTAACAGCATTCAATGCATTAATTTTATCTTCACATATGTAAACTCCCTTTCCTGATGCTAGACCATCTGCTTTTACAACAATAGGGTAATTACAATCTTCAAAAAATTTTTTTGACTGCGCTGCATTTTTAAAAATGCCAAATTTAGCTGTTGGTATTTTATATTTTTCGCAAATTTTTTTCGTAAAAATTTTAGAGCCTTCTAACCTTGAGGCAAGATTATTTGGTCCAAAAACTTTAATATTTTTTTTTTCTAAATAGTCGACAATACCATCAACTAATGGTTTTTCTGGCCCTACTATAACAATGTCAATTTTATTTAACGTAATAAAATTTTCTAAGTTTTTAAAATCATTGAAATCTATATCAATATTTTCAGCTATAGTTTGTGTTCCTGCGTTTCCGGGTATACAGTAAATTTTGCTTACTTTTCTCGAATTTGATAATGAGTGACATAAAGCGTGTTCTCTTCCACCACTTCCTATTACTACAACTTTCATATAATAATGTATAAACTAAAAATGTTTAAAAAATTAGCAAAAATAAAATATTTACCAAATAATTTTGAAGTTATTCAAGATGGAGATTATGTTTTGTGTGCTGTCTCAGGTAAAAAGATTTCATTAAAAGATTTGACTTATTGGAACGTAGAGTTGCAAGAAGCATATTTCTCATATGTTGAAGCTGCAGTGAAAAAAGAAAAAATTTAATTATTTCCACCTATTATGAGACCAAATCCATTGACTTGGATTTTTTTCTATCATCTCTTCGAGTTGATTATTTAAATTAGATGTTATGTTTTCTATACTTGAATCTTTAGAAAATTCAATTGGGTCTTTAAAAGTAATATTAAATTTTTCCACATTATTTCTCTCAATATATACAGGGATAATTTTTGCTCCAAACTTTTTGATAAATTGTCCAGGAATAGTAGTCGTCAAAGCTTTTTCCTTAAATAAATCAACTTTTATTCCTTCAGAAACTCTTTGATCAATCATTAATGCGATTGAAGTCCCTTTTTTAAAATTTAGTAATAGCTCTTTAGTTCCTGAAATCCCTTTTTTAATTTGTTTTTTACAAATATATCTTTTTCTAATGGACTCCATTAATGGATTTAAAAATTTGTTATTAAGAGGTCTATAAACTGCTGCTAAATCAATCCCTAACTTTTCTATTTGCATTGCCATTAATTCAAAATTATTAAAATGACCAGAAATAAATATTACTGGCCTGGAATCTTTTTTCACGTTTTCCAAAATATACTGATTTTTTATGTTTATATTTCTCTCCCCAATTGAACCATGTCTAAAATCCTTCATAAACATATACTCAGCGAATATTCTACCATAATTGATCCACATATTTTTTAAAATTTTCTTTTTTTCATTTTCATTTAAATTGGGAAAAGCAATTGATAAGTTTTTAAAAATAATTTTCCTAGATCTAAATATTGGACCAAACATAACCATTATATTCTCTGAGATTATTCTTGAAAATTTAATACCTACAATTTTGAAAACCCCAAATAAGAGTAAAATACAAAAAAATTGTAAAAAATATTTAAAATTCTTCATTTATTGTAGATTTAATTAAATCAATTAATTTTTTTTCATTTTTAATGACTAGATCTATTTCTAAGAAGTCTATTCCATTACGATTTTTTTCTGATAGTTTTACATAATCTTTCTCTGTTGTAATTATTTTAGCATTCAAATTTTTTGCCTTACTTTTAATGATATTCATATCATCATCTGTGTAAATATTATGATCGGGAAATATAATTTCTTTGATAATGTTTATATTATTTAAAGATAAAGTTTCCTTAAAACTATTTGGATTACCGATTCCTGAAAATATTAGATAATTATTTTTTTTATCAAATTTTTCTAGGTTAGTAGGTTGATAATACGTTTGAAAAATTTCAATTTTTGTATTCTGGTTTCGAATTAACTTTAAAATCTCACTTATATCTGAATTTTCAGAGTCACCTTTCAAAAATACGATATCGTATTTTTTTAAGCTATCTAATTTTTCTCTCAAAGGCCCTGATGGCAAAAGATGGCCATTTCCAATCCAATTTTGTATATCAAAACACACAATTCGCATGTCATAATGAATTTTCTTATCTTGGAGACCATCATCAAATATTATTAACTTATTCTCAAGGTCTATTGCTTTTTCAATAATTTTTTCTCGATTTTGTTCACAAATTAAGTCAGTTCTTTTTTTCAATAAAATTTGTTCATCATTTTGAGACGAATAATATTTTTTTCCTGTACAAACATTTGTTAAAATATTTTTGCAAATATTATAAAGTTTTATTGTAGCAGGGGTTTTTCCAGTTCCACCTACATAAATATTCCCAATACAGATTGATTTTATCTTATTATTTTTTTTTGGTGCCCTTAGGTTAAGTAATAGATTATTTATTTTAATCGGAATAGTAAATGGTAACAATATATAAGATATTAGATTAGGTTTTTTAAGATCCCAAAATTTAGGTTTTTGAAGTTTCATTTTTAATTAATAAATCGATGCTACTATAGGTTCTTTTTAAAACTTCTTGACCAATTAAAAATAACTTTTTTTGTAAATTTTTTGATCTATTATTTTTTGAAAAAAGATTTTTTAATACTTTTAACATTTCAGATTGATTAGATATCTTATAAGATATTTTATTTTTTTTAAGAAAATTGTAGATTTCTTTAAAGTTTGAAACATGTGGGCCGTGTATAATATTGCAACCGTATCGTGTTGCTTCTAAGGGATTTTGTCCACCGTGATTAATTATTGAACCTCCTAAAAAAATATTCTTAGAAATGTTAAAGAAGGATTTTGTTAAACCATACACATCTACAAGATAAATATCTATTTCTTTATTAATTTTTTTTCCTGAATTATGTGAATGAACTTTTAGATTAATATTCTCCAATTCATTTTTAATATATTGAGCTCTATTTATATGTCTTGGAATTATAATTGTTAGTAAGTTTTTGTAACTTTTTTTAAGTTCATTATGAATATTTCCACATAATTTTTCCTCAGTTTCATGAGTGCTTGAGGCACACCAGATTATTCTTTTTTTCAAAAATTTTTGAATATCTTTTTTAAGTGATACATTTTCATTTTCTGATTGAGAAAATTTAAGATTTCCAAAAAATTTTGGACTTTTTAAACCTAACTTTTTACAGTAAGATTGGGACTCTTTACTTGAAGATAAACATAAATCAAATTTTTCAAAAATTTTTTTTGAAAAGTTAGGAAACAATTTCCACCTTTTAAAACTTTTTTTTGTAATTCTTGCATTTATGAGATTTACACTAATTTTTCTCTCATTAAGATTATATATCATATTCGGCCAAATTTCTGAGTCTATAAAAAATACTAATGAGGGGTTCCAATAATTAATAAATTTTTTTGAGTGAAAATTTGTATCTATAGGAAAAAATTGATGAATTACTTTTTTTGATTTAAAGTTTCCAATTATTTTTGATGAGCTTACAGTGTTTGAAGTAATCAAAATTTGTCTTATATTATTTTTTTTTTCTAATCTTTCAAGCAGTGGTATAATACTTTGTAACTCGCCGACACTTGCCCCATGAAACCAAATCACTTTTCCAGGAGCTCTTTTCTTTGAAAAAAAACAAAATTTCTCCAAAAATCTTTTTGGATCCTCTTTTTTTTTAATTAATCTAATCAAAATGATTAATGGGGAAATGATAAAAATTATATTAAGCAAAAATCTGTAGATATAAATCATTAATTTTTACTAAATTGCTTTTGATAGAAATTTTTATAAGTCTCAGAGTTTGCTAATAAAGTTCTGTGAGTACCTTTATCTACTACTTTTCCATTTTCAATCACATAAATAAGATTTGAATTCAAAATGGTTGATAATCTATGAGCAATGATTACAGTAGTTTTATTTTTAGTTAAACGTTGAATTGCATTTTGAATCTTTTCTTCTGTTTCAGAATCTAAAGCAGAAGTAGCCTCATCTAATAAAATAATGGAACTGTTCTTTAGCATTGCCCTTGCAATAGAGATCCTTTGTTTTTGTCCTCCTGATAGCCTTAAACCATTTTCTCCTATTATTGTCTCAAATTTATCTGGCAATTCACTTATAAACTCCATTGAAAAAGAATCATTTGCAGCTTTTTCTAAATTTTCCATGCTCGCGTCAGGCTTAGCATACAATAAATTATTTTTAATTGTATCATCAAACAACGTTGTCTCTTGGCTTACAAGTGAGATATGTTTTCTCAAGGATGATAAATTTACATCTTTAATAATTTGATTATCAATTTTAATTTCACCATTTTGAGGGTCGTAAAACCTAGGTATTAAACTAAGAATGGTAGATTTTCCTGAGCCACTTGGACCAACTAGTGCAGTGGTTTTCCCACCTGGAATGTCTAAGTTAATTTTTGTAAGTGCTGATTTATCAGTTTTGATATTATAGTTGAAATCAATGTTTGAAAAATTTATTTCACCATTTTTAAAAATCAAATTCGGATAATTTTTATTGTCTTTTATTTCATTTTCTATATCCACAATTGGCAAAACTCTTTTTGCTGCAGTCAATCCTTGATTAATAGATATATTCAAGCCTGCTAAAGCTCTTACAGGCTGATAAGCCAACATCATGGCAGCTAAAAATGAAAAAAAATTATTTATTTCAAGTTCATCATTATTTATTAGAGTACCAGAATAAATCAACAATACTGCAATCATTATACCAGTTAATGTCTCCATGATTGGAGTGTTTCTCATAAATACCACCTGGGTCTTAATCATTTTCTTTTTAAGATCATCTAAACTTTTATGAGATCTTGAATTTTCTGTTTTTTCAGCCTGAAATATTTTGATCAATTTGTGATTTTTGAAAATTTCTACGAGTTTTTTAGTAAAAATTTCTGTTTTCTGTAACTCTTGCAAGGATGCTTTAGATATTCTTTTTCCAAGAACTTTCGCAGTATATCCTGCTAGAGGTATCATTATAATAGCAATTAAAGAAAGTTTCCAATTTTGAAAAAACATGACACACAGTAAACCAATTAAAGTAAAAGAATCTTTAAACAAATTTAACAAAGCAACACTTATTAAGTTTTGTAACATAAAAACATCTGCATTAAGTTTAGATATGAAATTTCCTGAGTGAGATTTATCTATATAATTTGTATCAGAGGAAATAAGTGATTTGAGCATATCTTTTTGAACATCTGCTTTCAAATTTTGACCTACATTTATCATAATTACTTTTGATATGTATAAAGAAATACCTTTTACTGAAAAGGCAATCACAATTGCTAAAGGTATTAAATAAATTAAAGTTTGATCTTTTTCTAAAAAAATTTTTTCAATTGCAGGATCTAACAAGTATGCGATAGACGAAGTGCTTGCGGCGACAAATAAAGAAAACACTACAGCTAAAATTATCTTATTTACATAGTTAGTAGTGTAATCTCTATACAACCTCTTTATTATATTTAAATTTTCTTTCATCAATTGATTTTTCCCATAAATAAATTTAAAAAAACCAACAAACCTAATAGATTATTACTTTTGAAAATTTCTAAGCTTTTATTTTTATCTTCAATATTAAATTTAAAAATTTGTCGATAAAATAATTGTAAAGCTATTATTAAAACTAAAAAGATACAAAAAAAATTGAAATTCATTATTTGATTAATTGATAAAATAGTAATTAAAAATATTATGTAACAAAACGCTAAAAATTTTTTTGGATTATCTTTAAATTTAATTGATGTTGATTTTACTCCTATGATTTCATCATCTTTAATATCCTGGTATCCATATATTGTGTCGTAACCAAGTGTCCAAAATATGGCTCCAAAATAGAGGATTATAGGTAAAAAGCTTATTTCGTTCTGTACAGAGGTCCATCCTAATATTAATCCATAATTAAAAGTGACGCCTAAAAATAATTGAGGCCAGTAAGTAAATCTTTTCATTAAAGGATAAGTAAAAGCTAACGGCATAGAACACAGCGCTAAAATTATAGTAAGTTTATTAAAGTTAATTAAGACAAGTAAAGCAATTAAACACAACACTGCAGAATAAATTAAACCTAAAGTTATAGAAACATCGCCAGATGCTATAGGTCTGTTTTTAGTCCTTGAAACTTTTTTATCAATCTCTTTATCGGTTATATCATTTATAATGCATCCTGCTGATCTCATTAATACAGATCCTAAAAAAAAAAGTATCAAATAAAAAAAATACAATTCAAGATTATTTGAAAAATCATATGCGATCGTTAATCCCCATGCACAAGGCCAGAATAAAAGCATGTAGCCAATAGGCTTTTTAACCCTTGTGAGTTCAAAAAAAAAATTTAATTGGTTCATAAATTTTACTTGTAAATAACAAAGGCAAGATTGATAATCAAACTGATTCGTATGAATATAGATTATACTGTCACTGCACTAATGTTTCCTGCAATTCCATTATTAATGGGAGTATATAGTAATAGGTTTCATTCATTGAGTATATTAATCAGACAGCTCCATGATGAGCATGTTTATGAAAAACATATACCTCCTGAATGGAAAAAACAATTTTTGAACTTAAGCAAAAGAATTACACTCTTAAGATGGACAATTCTTTTTGGTGCATTCGGTTTTTTGTTCAATATGCTGACTGTATTTGGTCTCTATCTTGATGAACTTTTTATAGCAAGAATTATTTTTGGTTCTTGTTGTTTGTCAATGATTATCTCGATACTTTTTTTTATAAGAGAAATTCACATTTCAACAAACGCTCTTAAACTGCATATGTCAGATATGGATGTCGAAATTGATTAAGGAACTATTACTGCTGGACCAGTTAACAATCTGTTTTCTAAGTCTTTGTGAGCCTGAGCAGCATCTTTTAAAGGATATCTTTTAGAAATTTCAATTTTAAATTTTTTTGTTAAAACTGCATCAAAAACTTTTTTTGCAGACGCTACCAGCTCTTCTCTTTTTACTGTATAATGTGCAATTGATGGACGAGTAAAAAACAATCCTTTTGCATTAATATCTTTTTTTATGTCAAGCGTTTCAACGTATCCAGAAGCATTCCCAAATGCCACCATCATACCTCTTATCTTTAAAGTTTCAATTGAACCTTTAAATGTTTTGCTACCAACACCATCATAAACAACATCGAGACTATTTTTTCCAAAAATTTTTTCTATTTCTTTTACAAAATCTTTTTCAGAGTAATTAATTACATGATGACATCCGTTTTTTTTTGCAATTTCCTCTTTAGCTTTAGATCCAACTGTTCCAATAACTTCTGCACCTAATGCGTTAGCCCAAGGACATAGAATTTGACCTAAAGCACCTGCAGCAGCGTGATATAAAACTTTATCACCTTTTTTTAATGGATAAGCTCTATGCAATAAATATTCAGCAGTAATTCCTTTCAACGTGATACAAGATGCTACTTCATCGGAAACACCATCAGGCACAGACACTAACTTTTCCTCTGGCATTATTTGTTTTTCCGAGTATGCCCCAATAGGCATTGATGCATGTGTAACTCTATCGCCAACTTTAAATAATTCTACCTCAGATCCAACTTCTTCGATTACCCCACAAGCTTCAAGACCAATACCACTAGGTAATGAAATAGGGTAAAGACCTGTTCGATGATAAACATCTATAAAATTGAGACCTATTGATAAGTTTTTAATTAAAACCTCTTTTGGTCCAGGCTTTCCAAGTTCTATATCTTTAATAATCAAAACTTCTGGTCCACCAAATTTATCTATTTGAACTGATTTCATTATCTACTTTACAAATGTGCCATTATGATAATCTTGAACAGCTTGCAAGATCTCTGCTTTAGTGTTCATTACAAAGGGACCACCTCTAGCTATTTCTTCATTGATAGGTTTACCTGAAATAACTAAGAACTTTGCATCTGATTGTGCTTTGACTTTTAATTTTTCACCTTTCGATAGTAAGATCAAAGTACTATCCTTAACTTTTTCATGTTTTTTTTCACCAATTTTTATTTCACCTTTTATGAGATAGATAAATGTATTGTGCGTAGATGGAAGGCTAAATTTAAAATCTTTGTTTTTATTTAATTCAACATCGAAATAAACAGGTTCGAGATTATGCCCTTTAACTGGCCCTTCAGCTTTTTCAAACTTACCTGCAATAACTTTTACTTGTTTATCATAATCTTTGTGAACACTCATTTTATCAGCATCAATATAAATGTATTCTGGTTTACTCATTTTTAATTTTGCTGGCATATTTATCCATAATTGAAATCCATGAAGTTTTCCCTCTTTCATAGCAGGCATTTCTGAGTGAATAATTCCACTTCCAGTTTTCATCCATTGAACATCACCAGCAGTCATTCGACCTTTCCCGCCAGTACTGTCTTTATGCTCAAAATCACCAGCTAACATGTAAGTAACTGTTTCAATTCCTCTGTGTGGATGTGGAGGAAATCCAGCAATATAATCTTCACTATTTTCTGAACCAAATTCATCTAACATTAAAAAAGGATCAAAATAATTTGGTTCAACACCAATACTCCTTTTTAATTTAACTCCAGCTCCATCTGATGCTGGAATTGGATCGATAATTTTATCTACTTCAATTGTCATATGTGTTAAGATTAACTGTTAAATCTAAATTTTCAATGTTACTTTTTGTTGTGTGAACCGTCACAAAAGGGTTGTTTATTAGTTTGTTTACAAGCACAAAAAAACATTTTTTTTGTCAACTCAGCTTTATATACAAAAGGATTAAATTCAGTGCCTTTATGTGAGCCATCACAGAATGGTTGTTTAGAACTTTTTCCGCAACTACACCAATAATAAGATTTACCTTGTTCAACGTCTACTGCAATTGCACTTTCTCCTGCTCTATGTCCTTTATTCATGTTACTTCCATTTTTAATCTAAATTAAATCAATAAGTTCACTTAAATTTTTAATTTGATTATTAGGTTTGTAATCAAGATTGTCAAAGATATTATTAGTACGGTTTACCCAAATAGAGTGATAACCATAATTCCCCCCCCCTGAAACATCCCACGTGTTTGCACTTAAGAAAGCAACATCATTACTTTTAATTTTGTATTTTTTAACAGGCAAGTCATAAACTTTAGCGTCTGGTTTATAAATTCCAACTTCCTCTATTGAAAATAGGTCATCGAATAGGTTATCTAAATTATTACTTTCAACTAACTCTTTTAAAAGAGATGGTGTTCCATTTGAAAGTATAGCTAATTTAAAATTCTTTTCTTTTAATTTTTTTAGAGTTTCTGGAACTTCTTTAAAAGGTGAAAGAACTTTATACAAATTTAATAATTCATTTTTCATTGAGGCGTCTATGTTAAAAGCTTTAATTGATTTATCTAAACTGTCTTCTGTAATTTGCCAAAAATCTTTATGTCTTTTCATTAAACTTCTAAGCCAAGTGTATTCTAGTTGTGTAGTTCTCCAAAAGTTTGCAAAACCTTCCCATTTATCTCCAATTTTATCTTTACATTTTTCAGCAGCAGAATTTACGTCAAACAGTGTACCATAAGCATCAAAAATTATTGCTTTAATATTTTTCATAAATTAACTTAACACAAATGAGTAATATAAGATTATTTTTTTCAGCGACATTATCTTCTGAGATGATAGAAAAATTGGATAAGTCACAATCTCATTATTTAACTAAAGTAATGAGAGTTAAGGAAAATGAAGTTTTTTCATTATTTAATAAAAATGGAGAGTGGGAAGCAAAAATTTTAGAAATATCTAAAAGTATTGTTAAGTTTATAACTGTCAAACAACTAAGACAAAAAGAAAAAATTAAAGAATTATGGCTAGCATTTTCTCCAATTAAATCAAACTATCAAAATTTTATGATCCAAAAAGCAACAGAGCTTGGAGTTACAAAATTTTTACCAATCATTTTTGACCGAACAGTGGTTAGAAAAATTAATAAAGAACGATTAGAAAAAATTGTAATTGAAGCAAGCGAACAATCAAACCGTATTAATGTACCAACAATTGAAGCTGTCCAAGACTTGAATGTTTTTTTAAAAAAAAATTCGATGGATTTGATCTTTACAGATTTAAATTCAAATATAAATAAAGTTGATAAATCAAAATTTACAAATAAGCCTGTTTGTATAATCATAGGTCCCGAGGGAGATTTTTCAGAGACTGAAAGAGAGAAGATTCTCTCCTTTAAGGGTGTTCAGCCGATTAAAATTAATGAGAATATTTTAAGGTCAGAAACTGCTGTCATATCTGCAATTTCGATCGTAAATTATGTGATTAATTGATAAATTGTCGCGAAAACTAAAGTGTAATTTTTACAAAAGAGCTTTATATAACTATTTAAAATGAAAAAATTTTATTTAATTATTTTAACTTTTTTCTTATCACAGAAATCTTTTGCTAACCAACCAAACGAATGGCAATTAGGTTTCCAAAAAGCTGCATCTGAGTCTATGAGGGAAATTGTTGCTTTTCACAATAATTTATTATTGCCAATAATTATCGCGATAAGTGTTTTTGTATTGTTTTTAATGCTCTACGCTTGCGTAAGATTTAGAGCATCTGCAAATCCAAACCCATCAAAAAGAACACATAATGTAACAGTAGAAGTCTTGTGGACATTAATCCCATGTTTGATTTTAATTGTCATGGCCGTTCCTTCATTCAAAATTTTATATAAACAAGACACAATACCAAAAGCAGACTTGACCATTAAGGCGATCGGATATCAGTGGTACTGGGGCTATGAGTATCCTGATGAAAATTTAATTTTTGAGTCCTATATGGTTGAGGATAAAGATCTAAAAGTAGACCAACCAAGGTTATTAGCAGTTGATAATGAGGTAGTTGTTCCAGTCAATAAAGTTGTTAAAGTTTTAATTACTGCAAATGATGTGTTGCACGCATGGGCCTTACCCTCATTTGGAGTAAAGAGAGATGCTGTGCCAGGAAGAATAAACGAAACATGGTTTAAAGCAGAAAAAGAGGGAACTTATTACGGTCAATGTTCAGAACTTTGTGGCATTAAACATGCCTTTATGCCAATTGCAGTAAAAGTTGTAAGCGAGGAAGATTACCAAGAATGGTTAGCTGAAGCGCGAGTAAAATTTGCAAAAGAAAAAATTGAAGATAATAAACTTAAATTAGCGAGTAGATAAAAATGTACATACAAACAGCCTCACATGACGATCACCATACACCAACAGGTTGGAAACGTTGGGCATATTCCACTAATCACAAAGACATAGGAACAATGTATTTAATTTTTGCAATTGTTGCAGGAGTTATAGGTACAGCTTTTTCAGTCTTAATGAGAATGGAATTAATGCATCCAGGTGACGGTATCTTAGGTGGCAATTATCACCTTTACAATGTATTGGTGACTGGCCACGGTTTAATAATGATCTTCTTTATGGTCATGCCGGCTATGATTGGTGGTTTTGGTAATTGGTTTGTGCCAATTATGATTGGGGCACCTGACATGGCATTCCCAAGAATGAACAATATATCCTTTTGGTTATTGCCAGTTTCACTAACGTTATTAATCTTGTCTATTTTTGTTGATGGTCCTCCAGGTCAAACAGGCGTTGGTGGTGGTTGGACAATTTATCCTCCTTTATCCTCTAAAGCAGGTCAACCGGGCCCTGCAATGGACCTAGCAATTTTAAGTTTACATTTAGCTGGAGCTTCTTCGATTTTAGGCGCAGTTAACTTTATAACCACAATTTTAAATATGAGAACACCAGGTATGACATTACATAAAATGCCATTGTTTGCTTGGTCAATTTTAGTGACAGCGTTTCTGTTATTATTATCTTTACCAGTTCTTGCTGGTGCAATTACAATGTTGTTAACTGATAGAAATTTTGGAACAGCTTTTTTTGAGGCTCAAACGGGAGGTGATCCAGTTTTATTTCAACATCTATTTTGGTTTTTTGGCCACCCAGAAGTATATATATTAATTTTACCTGGCTTTGGAATGATAAGCCATATTGTTTCAACATTTTCAAGAAAACCAGTTTTCGGTTATTTAGGTATGGCTTATGCGATGGTAGCAATTGGAATAGTTGGTTTTGTTGTATGGGCACACCATATGTATACAGTAGGATTAAGCACAGATACGAAAGCATATTTTTTGGCTGCTACTATGATAATAGCAGTGCCAACCGGAATTAAAATTTTTTCTTGGATTGCAACAATGTGGGGTGGATCAATTTCTTTTAAAACGCCAATGGTGTGGGCATTAGGATTTATTTTTATGTTTACTGTTGGGGGTGTGACAGGGGTAGTTTTAGCCAATGCAGGGGTAGATACTGCTATGCATGACACTTATTACGTTGTCGCTCACTTTCATTATGTACTCTCTTTAGGAGCTGTATTTGCAATTTTTGCCGGATTTTATTACTGGTTTTCAAAAATGAGTGGTTATGAGTACTCTGAATGGATGGGACAATTACATTTCTGGTTAACCTTCATTGGAGTAAACTTAATATTTTTCCCTCAACACTTTTTAGGTTTAGCTGGTATGCCAAGAAGATATGCTGATTATCCTGATGCATTTGCAGGATGGAATTACATATCTTCAATTGGATCTTATATAGCTGTAGCTGGGCTTGCTGTTTTTTTTATGAATCTTATTTATGCATTTGCAAAAAAGAAAGCTGCTGTACAAAATCCTTGGGGTGAGGGAGCCACAACATTAGAGTGGACTGTACCATCTCCCCCGAACTTTCATACTTTTGAAGAATTACCAAAGTTTGAAGATGATCAAGGTACGCAGAAATCACACGGTTAGTAATTAGAGAAAAAAATTGATGGATAATTCAAGGCTAAAAAAAAGAAGCTTGAGCCAAGAGGATTTATTTAACTTTTCAGAACTTTTTAAGCTTATGAAACCTCGAGTGATGTCATTAGTAATTTTTACTTGTGCCGTAGGTTTATTGACGGCACCAAATCTCGTTTCAACTAAAGATGCTATAATTGGAATTTTGTTAGTTTCCCTGGGTGCTGGGGCAGCTGGTGCTTTAAACATGTGGTATGAGTCGGATCTTGATGCTTTGATGTCTAGAACCTGTCTGAGACCGATCCCAACTGGAAAAGTAAACAGAAACCAAGCATTAATTTTTGGTATCACACTCTCGATAGTTTCAGTAGTAGCATTAGATTATTTTACTAATAGAATTTCCGCTACAATATTACTTACAACAATATTATTTTATGTGTTTGTCTATACAATCTGGCTAAAAAGGCGAACACCACAAAATATAGTTATTGGTGGAGCTGCAGGAGCTTTTCCACCTGTAATAGGATGGACAATTGCTACTGGTTCAATATCAATCGAACCATTAGCATTTTTTCTTATAATATTTTTTTGGACTCCTTCACATTTTTGGGCATTAAGTTTGTATAAATCTGATGACTATAAAAAAGCAAAAATACCCATGCTTCCGTTAACTAATGGTATTGAAAGCACTAAGATAAATATATTTATTTATTCTTTAATGATGATACCAGTAATAATTTTCCCAGTTACAATTGATTTTGTTGGTTTAACATTTTTGATCCCAGCTCTACTTTTAACTTTTTATTATAATTTTCTATGTTATGAACTCCTAAAGTTTAAAAAGAATAAATTTAACCCTAAAGTGGCAAAAGCTATATTTGGATACTCAATATTATATTTGTTTTTGATTTTTGTTCTTTTTTTGGTAGATAAGATTATATGATTACACCTGACAAAAAAACAAGAAAAAAAAATCTTATTACTGCATTAGCGATAATCGCATTTATGATTTTTCTTTTCTTCTTTACTTTGTATAATACTGGGGTATTTGACAGATCGATATGATTGAGAAAAAAAAATTAACACCATTAGTCCTAGCTGGAATTTTTATTTTAATGTTAGGATTGTCTTATGCATCAGTACCTCTTTATGAGATTTTTTGTAAAGTAACTGGTTTTGGAGGAACTACACAAGTTGCAAAAGATGCACCAAAAATTGTTTTGGATAAAACAGTTAGTGTTAGGTTTGATACTAATGTAAATAATTTACCATGGGATTTTAAGGCAAAAACGAATGTCATGGATGTTAAAGTTGGTCAAGTGAATAAAATTGAATTTGAGGTGGCAAACTATAGTGATGAACCTACTGCTGGAGTTGCGAGTTTTAATGTTTCACCATCAAGTTTTGGAAAATATTATAGCAAATTAGGATGTTTTTGCTTTGAAAAACAAGAATTAAAACCTGGAGAGAAGGCAACATATGTTATGACTTTTTATTTAGATCCTGAAATGGTTAATGATGCAACTGTCAGAAATTTACAGGATGTGACTATGTCGTATACTTTTTTCTCGACAGAGTACTATAAACAATCATAATTTAAAAAATATGTCAGCTGAAAAAAAACACGATTATCATTTAGTAGATCCAAGCCCATGGCCAATTTATGTTTCATTTTCATGTTTGGTTTTAGCTATTGGCGCAGTTTATTATATGCACTCTGATGTGTCATGGGGAATGTATTTAGGGTTAGCTCTTCTAATTTATGGTGCGTACATGTGGTTTAGGGATGTAGTGATAGAGGCAGAGCACCAAGGTCATCATACTCCAGTTGTTCAAATACATCATCGCTATGGGATGACTTTATTCATAGCATCTGAAGTAATGTTTTTTGTAGCGTGGTTTTGGGCTTATTTTGATGTAAGTCTTTTTCCAAATGATTTTGTAGGAAATGTGTGGCCACCAAAAGATATAGAAACCTTTGATCCTTGGGACATTCCATTAATAAATACATTAGTACTTTTATTATCAGGAACAACTGTGACTTGGTCCCATCATGCTCTCTTGGAAGATGATAGAAAAGGGTTTATTCAAGGATTAGTTTTAACAGTTATATTGGGCGCTTGTTTTACAGCATTACAGGCTTATGAATATCATCATGCAACATTTGCATTTTCAGATCATATATATGGTTCAGTATTTTATATGGCCACGGGATTCCATGGTTTTCATGTGATTGTGGGTACAATTTTCTTAGCTGTATGTTTGTGGAGAGGTAAGCTAGGTCATTTCAATAAAGATCATCATTTTGGTTTTGAAGCAGCGGCATGGTATTGGCATTTTGTAGACGTAATATGGTTATTCCTGTTTGCTGCAATATATATTTGGGGAAGCTAATTTTGAACCTTGAAAAATAAATTTTTATTTTCAGTTTTTATAATATTCTTTATATTTATTTTTATTGCCTTAGGGACTTGGCAGATAATTCGTTTGAATTGGAAGAATAATCTCATTTTAGAAATTGAAAATTCATTAAAAAATCCTCCAGTTCAACTTTCACAATCTAATCAAAAAAATTATCTGAAAATTAAAACGTCAGGTCGCGTTGATTTTGAAAAACAAATTTATTTATATAATTTGAATGATTCTGGTACACCAGGGTTTGAAGTTTTAAATCCAATTTTAATTAATGGTGAAAACTATTTACTCAATAGAGGTTGGATACCGTTTGAAAAAAAAAATATGCCAGAGATAAATATATTGGATCAAAATAATATATTGGGAACTCTTAGAACCCAGGGAAGAAAAAATATATTTAAACCAGATAACGATATTAAAGAAAATTACTGGTTTAGTTTAAACAGAGAAGATATTTCAAGTTTTACTGGCAAAAAATTTTCGAGGTACATAATATATTTAGACGGAAATTATCAATTTCCTAAACCAAAAAAAATTACTGCTAATATTTCTAATAATCATAAAAAATATGCAATGACATGGTTTTCATTAGCGATTTCAATTCTTTTGCTATATCTATATTTTAGAAAAAAGAATTATTAAATGAATTATATTAGTACAAGAAATAATCAGAAAAACTTTACTTTTAAAGATGTTTTCCTTAAAGGTTTGGCAGAGGATGGGGGGCTTTTTGTACCCAAGTCAATCAAACCATTTAAAAAAGAGGAATTAGATAATCTTAAAAACCTTAGTTATAACGATTTAGCGGCTGAAATAATTTATCCATTCATAGAAGATTTCATGCCTAGGAATGATCTAATCTCTTTGATTTCAAGATCATATTCAAATTTCAGATCCGAGGATGTTGTTAAAATCTCAGATCTAGGAGATTTAAAAGTTTTAGAATTATTTCATGGACCCACACTTGCTTTTAAGGACATCGCAATGCAGCTAATAGGCAATTTTTATCAATACCATTTAGGTCGTGATAAAAAAAAAATTAATATAATAGTAGCAACTTCAGGTGACACTGGTGCAGCTGCCATAGACGCTTTAAAGGGAAAAAATAATTTAAATGTTTTTGTATTACACCCTAATAATAAAATTTCACCGGTGCAAAGAAAATTAATGACAACACATGAAGAGACTAATGTGTTTAATATTGCAGTGGAAGGTAATTTTGATGATTGTCAAAATTTAGTGAAAGCAATGTTTAATGATAAAAAATTTTCTAAAACAATTAATATGTCAGGCGTAAATTCAATTAATTGGGCAAGAATAATTGCTCAATCGGTTTATTATTTTTATACCTACTTTAAAGTTGGAAGTGGTCAACCTTTATCCTTTTCTGTTCCAACTGGAAACTTTGGTGATATTTACGCTGGCTACTTGGCAAAAAAACTAGGTCTACCAATTGATAAACTAATAGTTGCTACAAATAAAAATGACATATTACACAGAGCTATATCTGGCGGTGATTATAGTCAAAAGAAAGTTGAGGAAACAAATACACCAAGTATGGATATACAAATAGCAAGCAATTTTGAAAGACTATTATATGATGTAAAAGATTGTAACTCAGAAGCTACAAAAGATATAATGGCTGAAATAAAAAATAATAATTATAAAATTCATATAAAAGATCTAGATAAAATTAAAAAGAATTTCATGTCTGAAATGCTTGATGAAAAAGAAACTGTTGAAATGATTAAGACTATTAATGATGCTCATCAGATAGTAGTTGATCCACATACTGCAGTGGGTATTGGTGCTGTGAGAAAATTAGGATTAGAAAAAGATTGTGTTGTATTATCAACTGCGCACCCTTGTAAATTTCCAAAAGCAATAGAGGATGCAATTTCAAAAACTGTAAATCTACCGGAAAGTCTTAAATATATTAATGACAAAAAGGAAAAATTTGAACTTCTTTCAAATGATATTGAAAAAGTAAAAAAATATGTGATGAATTCGATATGAAGCTTAAAATAAAAGATCAACTACCAGACACAGAGATATTTCAACTTGTAAATGGAGAACCTCAAAAAAGTAATTTAAGAGAAATCATAGGAAATGGAAAAATTGTTTTATTTGGTTTACCTGGTGCATTTACATCAACTTGCTCTAAACTTCACCTACCAGGTTTTGTAGCAAATGCAGATAAAATAAAAGCAAAAGGAATAGAAAATATATTTTGTTTATCAGTAAATGATCCTTATGTTATGAATGGCTGGGGAGAAATTAATGATACTAGAGATAGAATAAAAATGTTATCTGATCCATATTTGTTATTTACAAAAGCCATTGGAGCAGAAGTTGATCGTAATGCAAAAGGAATGGGAATTAGATCAAATCGTTATTTAATGGTTATTGAAAATTTCAAAGTTGTTAATATTCATGAAGAACAAGAAACCAAGGAATGTGGCTTAACATCTGCAGAAAATTTATTAGATAATTTACTATAGGCAGTTTGTTTTAATTATTAGTTGCTGACCTTGCAAGTAAATCGACTTCATTATTTAATTTATCTGTTGAATGTGCTTTTACCCAATTCCAACTTATTTCAAATTCATTATTAAGCAGGTCTAATTCTGTCCAAAGTTCTTTATTACTTACCTCTTTTTTGTTTGCAGTTTTCCATCCATTTTTTTTCCAATTATATATCCATTCTGTTATTCCAGACTTTACATATTTAGAGTCCGTAAAAATTTGAACTTTGCTACCTTTTGGAATTATCTTAAGAGCTTTTATAGGCGCCAATAATTCCATCTGATTATTTGTAGTATCTTTTTTATTTCCTTTTATTATAGTTTTTTTCCCATCATTTAATATTATTGCTGCCCAACCACCTTGACCCGGATTTCCAATGCATGAACCATCAGTATATATTTTGATCATTAATTCAAATAATCTTTATAAGTTTTTAAATTGTTATGTATTATGAGCTTTTGATAATATTCTCTTGGATCTTTTATTTTAATTAATGCTGTCTTTGGAGTATTCGCATAGTCGTAAAGTCTAGTCATAAAGTATCTAATTGCGGCACCACGGCATAAAATATTTAATGATTTTTTTTCATTTAATGAGATTTTTCGAATTTTTTCGTAACCTTTTATTAAATTTTTAATTTTCTTTTTGTTTATTACAAACTTAGATTTTTTTTTATCAAAACATAGTGCATTTACACAAATTGCAATTTCATACATAAAATAGTCATTTGCAGCAAAATAAAAATCAATCATTCCTGACAATTTGTTGTTTTTAAAAAAGATATTGTCGATAAATAGATCCCCGTGAATTACTCCGTTTGGTAAATTTTTAGGCCATTTCGTTTTTATATCTTTAAAGTTATCTTTTAAAAATTTTTCTACATTAGTTAATTTTTTTGACTTAAATCTTATACTTTTCAATAATGGATTTAGATTTTTGACACCCATAGAGTTTTTTCTTGTAAGATTAAATTTTTTTGTAGATTGGTGCATTTCAGCTATCATTTTACCTATGTCATAACAGTTTCTAAAATTAAGAGATTTTTTATCTTTCCCAGTGAGAAACGAAACTATGCATGCTGCCTTATTTTTTAAATTAATTAAATAGCCACCATCTTTTTTCTTTTGTGGTTTTGGACAATTTATTTTTGATTTGTTCAATTTATCCATCAAATTCATAAAAAAGGGCAACTCTTTTTTGGAGACTCTTTTTTCAAAAATTGTAAGTATAAATTTTTTATTTTTAGATTTTAGCAAATAGTTTGTATTTTCAATTCCTTGTTTAATACCCTCAAATTCTAAAATTTCTTCGACATCAAATTTTCTGTTGATATAAGAAATATCTTTTTTATTTATCTTTGTATAAACAGCCATTCTAGTTTAATTTTTTTGGTGCTTTAAAAACAACGTTTTCCTTAATTATTTCTACTTCATCTATACTGACTGTGAATTTATTTTTTAATTCATTTATAAAATTATTGACCAAAATTTCAGGCGCAGAAGCCCCAGAAGAAATACCAATTGTATTAGAGTCTTTAATTAAATCGAATGGTATTTCACTTTGTGAATGAATTAATAATGAATTAGAGCAGCCAGACTTTTTTGCAACTTCGACCAATCTAACTGAATTAGACGAATTTCTACTACCAATTACAAAAAATAAATCACATTTTTTTGCAATATTTTTGACAGCCATTTGTCTATTCGTTGTAGCGTAACAAATATCTTCTTTCATTGGTTCTTTAATATTAGGAAATCTATTCTTTAAAATTTGAATTATTTCTTTCGTATCATCTACTGATAGTGTTGTTTGAGTTACATACGAAATTTTTTTGTTGTTTAGAGGTTTATATTTCTTGGCCTCATCCTCGTTTTGAACAAGATCAATTGATCCTTCTGGTAATTGACCCATAGTTCCAATAACCTCAGGGTGATTTTGATGCCCTATCAAAATTAAATGATACCCAGCTTTATGCAAATTTTCAGCTTCTCTGTGTACCTTAGATACCAATGGACATGTAGCATCTATATAAGTCATGTTATAGTTTTTAGCATCCTCTGGTATTTTTTTCGGGACTCCATGTGCTGAAAAAATAACTGGTCTTGTTTTATCTTCTATTTCCTCTAGCTCCTCAACAAAGATTGCACCCTTATTTTTTAGATCGTCAACTACATATTTATTATGCACAATTTCATGGCGAACATAAACTGGGGCACCAAATTTTTTAATTGATTTTTCAACTATTTCTATCGCTCTTTCAACTCCCGCACAAAAGCCTCTTGGCGCAGAAAGCAATATTTTTAACTGTTTATTTTTCATTTTTTTCAACTAAATACTCAAGCAATATATGTGGAAAGGTCAAAGACGCCAAACCTATAAATATAATTTTAAGAATTGCACTATCAAAATTGTAAGTATTATTAAGTAAATAAAGACTGAGTACACAAAAAATAGCCGTGATAATTGTTAGAGGCAAAGCCTTTTTTATAAAGATTTTAAATCCATTACTAATGTTATTTTCGTCTAATTCAGATATTAATGAGATGATGTGTCTTATAGAATGTAAAAAGCAAAAATAAATTGTAAAAGCCACTAATGGAGAAAAATAATAATTGATTATTAGAATTGAAAAATAATCTAAAAATATAGTAAATTTCTTTAACTCAAAATTTTTTGTAAATAAAAGAATATTTGCTATGGTTGATAGAATAATACAATATAATAATAAATTATTAGACTCAATTAAATCTAAAAAATTATAAAAATTTTCATTTTCAATAAAAAGTAACTTAAATATTGATATTATTTCATCGAAATGGAAATACATTGGTGCAATAATTATTAAAGAACCTTTTAAGAAAAATAAAAATTGGTTGTAAAAAGAGTTTTCAATTATTAAAAATTGAGTGTCTTCTTTTCCAAAATGGTATGAGGCAACCATTAAAAAAATAATTAAAGAAACATATGGGATGAATATCCATAAAATTATAACTATTAGAGCTATTAAAATGTATGCTAAATAAAAAATATAAAAACTATTAATTTCTAAAATTTGAAAAAGTTTTCTCCCTTTCACATTGTCAAGTGATCCATGAGATATACCGATACTTAAGATTAACAATAAACAGATAAAAGGTGAAATTGTAAAAGCGTTAATCTTAAAAGCTATTAATGAAAATATATTACAAGTTAAAAAAAAAATGAAAGAGTGATTGAAATTTATTTTTTTTGATCTGTTATTCATTTTAAATTACCTTAATAAAACAATGCTTTAATAAAAGTCAATTTAGGCATTCTAAAAATAATACATAAATCCTCAAAAAAATTGCTTCTATTAGACAAAAATTTTATAACAGTATCGGGTGAAGCCCTAAACATTTTAAAGAATATATTTGGCATTTTTTCTGGATGTTTTTCAAGGACTCTTAAAAATATTTCATCTAAAAACTGATATTTGCTATTTATTTTATATTTTTTAACATTAGAAATATTTTCAATATTTTCTCTAATATATTTACTGTGTTCTTGAATATTTAAAAAAGTATAACCTGTGCTTAATCTGGTCATACCACCAGCAGTGCCAATATTTATTTTATTTTTTTCATTCTTATCGATCGGATAAAATAAAGGTATTGCTCCTTTCTCTTTATAAATTATTTTGTAATCTTTCAAATTTAAATGATTTTCAATATAATCTTTTATTTGTTTATCATAATCTTTTTGAGAATTATCATTCATTTTAGATAACCAAGTTGTTTCAACTAAAGCAGTATTTTTTGAGTAAGGCAATGTATAAAAAAAATGAACACTTTCTCTTTGTTCACAATCAAAATCCATAAGATTAAAAATTTCTTCATCAAAAAAATTATTTTTAGTCTCAATTTCTACCCCACAAAAATGTTGCCAAAGATTTTGATAGTCTTTTTTAATGGATGGTACGCTATTAAAAATGAAAGAATTTTTTAAATTAATTTGATTGATATCTTTAAAGTAGAAAATATTTTTATTTTTATTCAGTTTTTTGTTAATTTTTTCATAGAATAAACCACTGTCAATACTTTGATATGGAGAGCTTTTACATTGTAAATAGTTTGTTTTTTTAGGAATATTAATTGAAAAATTTACCCAATTTTTTTTTACACAATCATCGAAGTTGTGAGATGTTACTTTCCAAAAAGACCAAGTTTTATCTCTTTTGTATTCGTCTCTTGGCTCTATGATAGCCAAAGTTTTATCTTTAAGCTTTTCATGAATTTCCAATTCATATGCTAAAGATAAACCAGCACAGCCTCCTCCAATAATGACATAGTCAAATTCTTTCATCTAAATTTATTTCCTCATTAATTAAAAAATGATCATGTTGAATCTGATCTTCTTTAATACTTGTTAAAGATAACTTTAAAAGATCAAAAATTGCAAAAATAGTCTCTATACTTTTCTCAATATTGGATACATAAATTTTTCCAGAATTTTTATAATTTTCAAATGTTTTTTTATTGAGAATATTATAGCCTATTTTTCGGTAGATCCTTCTAGCGACTAAAATTGAAAATCTAAAACTTATTGGAATGTCTTTTATAGAGTGAAAGGAATTCTTATAAAAGGTGTCTGCAAGATCTATAGTTGAAGTAATTTCTTCGAAATTTTTATTTATATAAAATCTATTTATTTTTGAATCCTCGATCACATCTCTTGATATATTTGTAAGTTGCATTGCGATACCAAGATCAATAGCTGACTTGAGTGAGCTTTTTTTATTAACTTTTAAAATTTTTGCCATCATTAGGCCAACAGTTCCAGCGACTCTGTAAGAATAAATTAATAGATCTTTTTTTGAATTTAATGTCACCTTTTCTTTTATATCTGAACTTATTCCATCTAATAAATCTTCGATAATTTTTACTGAAATATTAAATTCACCAATAAGATCCCACATATTTTTAACAATTAGATTATCAAAATTTTTTTGGACGAAATCTTTTTTAAATTGATTGAACTTAATTTTTTTAACTTCCAATTTTTCTTCGTCATCCGCAATATTGTCAGCAACTCTACAAAAATCATATAATGTAGAACACTTCTTATATGTTTTCTTCGGTAAAAAAAAACCTGCCCAATTAAAAGATTTTGCATAAACTGATAAGTAATTTTTGTCAGACATCATAAAATCTTTTCTAATACTTTTGCTGATGAAAGCACCCCAGGTACACCTGCTCCAGGATGGGTCCCTGCACCAACAAAATAAAGCCCCTTATAAATCTCAGACTTATTATGGAATCTAAAATATGCAGATTGAGAAAATTTTGGTTGGATTGAAAAACCTGAACCATATTTTGTATTTAAATCTCTTTCAAAGTAATCAGGTGTTAAATAAAAATCCTCAACAATATTATCTTTAAGATCCGGCATTAAATCATTTTGCATTTTATCAATAACTAAATTTTTCATTTTTTCTCCCTCAATAGGCCAGTCAATTTTTGATTGATTATTCGGCACTGGGACTAAAACATAAAAGCAATCATTACCTTCGGGTGCCATAGTTTTATCAGTTGCAGATGGTCTGTGAAGATAATAACTAATATCATCGTTCAATTTTTTATTATTGAAAATGTCATCTAGATGTTCTTTATATCTATTTCCAAACTTAATAGTATGGTGCTCAACATTCTCATATTTTTTTTTTGTACCAAAGTAATAAACAAATAATCCCATTGAATATTCCATTCGATTTTTTTTCCACTTAAAAAGAAATGAATTACTTGTATTCCCATTCAACATTTTCTCATAAACAGCAGGAGGATCAGCGTTACAAATTACATTGTTAGATTGTATTATTGTTTGATCATCTAATTGGATGCCAGTAATTTTTTTTTTGTTTGAAATGATCTTAGTAACTTCATGACCTTTGATTATTTTAACTCCAACTTCATTCATTAATTTTTCGAAACCTTTGATTATATTTCCTGTTCCACCCATTGAGTAATGAATACCCCACTTTTTTTCTAAGTATAAGATTAATCCATAAATTGAAGTTGTAGTAAAAGGATTACCCCCAACTAATAATGGGTGCATGCTAAGCATTCTCCTTAATTTTTCATTTTTTATGTATGAGGAGACTAAGGAGTAAACAGATTTATAACTTTTTAGTTTTAGCAAAGCCGGCAATTGGAGCATCATTACCAATGGTCTATCAAATGGGACATCAGCCAGCTCAGTAAAACCTTTATCAAATATTTTTTTGGTAAAATTTACTAATTTTTCATAGCCTTCTACATCATCTTTATTTATTTTTTCAATTTGTTTCTTCATCTCATTTTCATCACCCGAATAATTAAATTTAGTTTTGTCCTCAAATATAAATTGATACCAAATTTTTAGTGGAGAAAGTTCTATGTAATTTTTTGGATCTTTTTTAAATAATTCGAATATTTCGTTGATTAAGTAAGGGGCAGTAATGACAGTCGGTCCACCATCATAGATAAAACCATTTTTTTTAAACACTCTAGCTCTACCACCAAGATCGTTATGTTTCTCGATTAATGTAACATTATGCCCTTTTGCTTTGAGACGTAAAGCAGCAGCTATACCTCCAAAACCTGAGCCGATTACAACAGAATTCATTGTGATAATTTATAGTTTTTTTAAAAAAATTGTAAGAGAATTATGAGTTATTTTTTTTTAACTCTTCATTAGTTTCATCTATGTTTTTTTGAAACAAAGCATCAAGTTTAGATTTATCAACAGATGTAGTGATAATCCTTTTAACAGATTCAATTGCAATTTTAATTGATGCATTTTTAATGTCTTTTATTGCAGTGTCTTTCATTTGTGTAATTTTACTTTCGGCAGAATTTTTTTTAATTTCAGATGTCTTATGAAATTTATCATTTAATTCAATTATTAATCTGTCACTGTCTTTTTTTGCCTGATCTAAAATCTCGTTACTTGTAGATTGAGCAGTATCTAGTTTTTTTTGTGCTTTTTCTAACAATAACTTAGCCTCAGTTCTTAGTTTTTCACTTTCATCTATTTCATTTTTAATATCTAAGATAAGTTTATTTAGTAATGAATTAATTTTCTGAGGCACTTTTAAGTATATAAGTCCCATAAAAAATAAAAAGAATGAGACCGCTACCCAAAATGTTGAATCAATTTCCATAATATTTTGTTCCGTGTTTTTTATAAAGATCCTCAACTATTGCTGAAATACTGCTGCTGTTTACTTCTGCACCAATTAAGTTTTTCAGAATTTCTGAGGATGTCTCAATCGCGATCTTGTTAATTTTTTCAGGTGCAGTTTTTTTCAATTCATTTATTTCCTGCTCTGCTTTCTTAAGTTCATCATCGATCTGTTTTTCCAAGATCTCTCTTTTAGAATTTATATCTTTAAGAGCTTTCTCTCGAGATAATTTAAATATATTTTTGGCCTCTAGCTTATTTTTCAAAATTATTTCCTCAAACTCTTTCAATTTCTTTTCACTTTCTTCTCTTTGTTTGTCCGCAGCCTCAATATTCTCTTGTATTTGAGATTTCCTTAATTCTAAATTGGAACTTATTTTTGGTAATATAAGTTTTGATAAAACTACATATAAAATTCCAAAGGTAAGTGTCAGCCAAAATATTTGAGAAACCCAAAACTCGGGATTTAATTGAGGCATACCTCCACTTTCAGCCGCTAATATTTTTTTTGAAAAAAAGAAATTTAAAAAAATTGATTGAAAAAATATTTTTTTAAACATCAATTTAAAAAGCAAAAAGAATAATAAGTGCAACCACTAATCCAAATAATCCTGTAGCTTCTGCAAGCGCAAATCCTAAAAGCAAGTTAGGAAATTGTTTCTGTGCTGCAGATGGATTCCTCATTGCACCTGATAAATAATTTCCAAAAATTATTCCGATTCCAACTCCGGCTCCTGCAAGAGCTATGGCCGCTAAACCCGCTCCAATCATTTTTGCTGCTTCTAATTCCATTATATCCTCCTATGTTAATTAATGGTGTAAATTTAATGCATCATTCAAATAGATGCAGGTTAAGATTGCAAAAACATAAGCTTGGAGAAAAGCAACTAAGATCTCCAAACCAGTTAAAGCAACCGAAAAACTAAGTGGAAGCCATCCACCTACTATTCCAAGACTTATCACAAAGCCTCCGAAAACTTTCATCATAGTATGACCTGCCATCATATTGGCAAAAAGTCTAACAGATAAACTTATAGGTCGACTAAGGTAAGATATTATTTCAATAATAACTATTAAGGGAAGAAGTATCACAGGAACCCCACTAGGCACAAACAGTTTCAAATAACCAAACCCATGTTTTGTAAATCCTATAATTGTTACTCCAATAAAGATAAATGCTGCTAAAACAAAAGTTACAATGATGTGACTTGTGACAGTAAAAGTATACGGTATCATTCCAAACATGTTACAGAAAAGGACAAACATAAATAATGAAAAAATAAATGAAAAGTAGGGTTTTGCTTTAGATCCTGCCGTATCACTAATCATTTTTGAGACAAAAGAATAACTTAATTCTGCAAGTAGTTGAATTTTATTTGGAAGCATCGAATTTTTTTTAGAACCTAGATTAAAAATTAACAAAATTGCTAAGGAACTTATAACCATAAACAAACTTGCATTTGTAAAAGAAATATCAAAACTACCTATTTTAATTTCAGGACCAATTCTATAAACTTCGAATTGTGTCATTGGATTTGCTGCCATAAAAATTAATCTATTTTTGCATATTTTTTGCAGATTTAATTACATTAGTAATACCAGCAATTACACCTACAAAAAAAAATATTAAAATTAACCAGGGTTTAGTATCAAAGGTCTTGTCTAAAATAAACCCAATAATTGTCCCTACTGCTACAGCCGAAACTAGTTCTGTACTTAGCTTAAAAGCACTGCCAATTGGAGATGGATTTTGTTTTTTGTTATTTAAATCTCTCCTCAAGGCCTTTTTCTTTGCAATCTCTAAGCGAGTTTTAAATTGATCTTTAGACATTGATTATATTTTTTATGCAACCATACTTTCTGCTTTTTGTAGATCGACAGCAACTAGCTGGCTTATTCCTTTTTCTGGCATTGATACCCCGTAAAGTCTGTTCATTTTAGACATTGTTAATGCATGATGAGTAACAATTATGAATTTAGTATTCGTAATTTTTGTAAGCTCCTCTAAGAGGTTGCAAAATCTTGTAACATTAGCATCATCTAATGGAGCATCCACTTCATCGAGCACACAGATTGGAGAAGGGTTTGTTAAAAAAACTGCAAAAATTAGTGAGAGTGCGGTCAAAGCTTGCTCACCACCTGACAATAAAGTTATAGACTGCAGTCTTTTACCTGGAGGACTTACTAACATCTCCAAACCTGCTTCGAGAGGGTCATCAGAGTCTACTAACTCAAGTTTAGCGCTACCACCATTAAAAAGTTTTGTATACACTTCATTGAATTTTCTATCCACTTTATCAAAAGCTTCAATCAATCTCTCTCTTCCTTTTTGATTTAATTCATTGATACTCTCTTTTAATTTGATTATTGCTGTCACTAAATCAGCCCTATCTTTTTCCATCTTTTTTATTTCAGTTTCATATTTATTGGTTTCTTCATCTGCTTTTAAATTCACAGACCCTAATCTTTCTCGCTCTTGTTTTTTTTTATCTAACAAGTCCTCTTGAATGACTGCATCAGGAAGCTCTTCATTACCAAATAAATTTGAATTTTCTAAAATATTATTTTCATTTAAACTTAATTCAGACTCTATTCTTTCAATTAGATCATTTTTTCGTTTTTTCAAACCCTCTATTGTTGCCCCAGAGCTTGCTTTCCTCTCTCTAATTTGAATTGATTGTTCCTGAATCTCATTTAGTTGATTCCTTAAATTTTTAATTTTTTCATCTGTTGAATAAATAACGGACTCATTTAGATCTTTTTCTTCCTCAGAGATTCTTAGACCTTCAGAAATTTGCCCTTTTTTTTCAGCTTGCAATTTGGGTTGATTATTTAAATTTTCTAACTGTAAATTCAATTTATTCTTTCTTTGACTTAATTCATTTACCATTTTTTCTGAATTTGATAACAATTTTTTCCAACTTTCTATTTCTTTTTCTATTATATTAATTCTTTCACTTCTCTTTATAGATTCCTTTTTTATATTTTGGTTTTGACTAAAATTCTCCGCATATTCTTCAATAATTATTTTGTAATTATCTAAAGCAGTAATAGCCTCCTCATTTTTTTTCAGATTTATTAATTCTTTAATTTTATTAATCTCAATCTCCAATTTGTTCTTTGATTTATCTAAATCTCCTTTAGATTGTTTTTCAGTTTCATAATACTTAGAATCTACTTCAATAAGTTCATTTTTTTCTTCCTTTAGTCTTTTTTCGTTTGAGTTTGCATCAATTACAATTCCTTTCTCTCTATCGATGTCGTCATCAAATGTTTGAAGAGATTTTTTAATATTTTCTATTTCATCTTGAATTCTTGTATTCTCCTCATCAAGATTTTGAAGGTCAAGATTTAATCTTTGAATTTTTGATAAATTTTCAATATTTTTTTCTCTCAATGGAGCAACTTTATCAGTTTCTGCCTTGATGAAATTTTCAAGTTCAGCAATTTTTTCATTAAATCCACTTACTTCTACCTCAGCCTCAGAATTGATCTCATTTTCTATTGTAATTTCATTATCTATTTCTGTTAATTTTAGATAATACAAACCTGCCTCTATTTTTTTTATTTCATCAGATATATTTTTATATTTTGTTGCTTCCTCTGCTTGTTTTTGAAGGTTAGCTAATTGTTTTTCTTGTTGCCTTCTTAACTCATCTGCCCTTTTTAAATTATTTTCTGCTGCACTTAATCTTAACTCTGCTTCATGCCTTCTAACATGTAAGCCCGAGATACCCGCTGCTTCCTCTAATATTGCTCTTCTATCAGTTGGTTTTGCTGTAACTAGGTTACCTATACGGCCTTGACTGATCATTGACGGGGAATGAGCCCCCGTAGATAAATCTGCAAAGAACATTTGAGCATCTCTTGCTCTAACTTCTTTATCGTTCATGTAAAATTTAGAGCCCTTATCTTTTTCTATTTTTCTTCTGATTATTATTTCATCAAGATCTTTAAATTGGACCGGACCCTGATTATCGATGTTTGCAACAGATACAGAGACTTCTGCTATATTTTTAGAAGCTTTATTAGATGTGCCAGAAAATATAACATCCTCCATTCCAGAGCCTCTCATACTTTTGGCAGATGTTTCTCCCATCACCCATCTTAATGACTCTACAATATTTGATTTACCACAACCGTTTGGACCAACTATTCCTGTTAATCCATTTTCTATTAAGAAATTGGTTTTATCAGCAAATGATTTAAATCCATTAAGTTGGATTTTTTTAAACTCCATTAAGAAATTATATCAGTTTTTCTAGAGATTTTTTCAAATTTTTATAATTTAAGGATTTTTCAAACTTTTTGTTATTAATTATTACCGTAGGAGTAGCATTTACCTTAAATTTTTTTGTACCTTCGATTCGATCATTTAAAATGAAATCTTCTACTTCTTTATCATTTAAACATTTTTCGAAATCTAATTTGAAACCTTCTTTATCAATAAATTTTTTTATGCTTTTGTTAATTTGGTCAACGGTGTTTCCTTTAATCCATGCTTGTTGATTTGAATATAAACTCTCCAAAATTTCTAAGCTTTGATCTTCATCACATTGTGCGATTTTTGAAGCATTAAAAGCAGCCACATCTAAAGGAAAATGTCTAAATTCTATTTTAACTATCCCAGTATCTAAATATTCTTTTTTTAAAAGAGGATAAACTTCAGCATGAAAATCAGCACAATGGCTACAAGTAAGTGATTCATATACAACTATTGTAATTTCTGCATTTTCGTTTCCTGAAATTATTCTTTTTATTTCAGCATATGAGCTGGAAATTGAAATAAAAAACAATAATAATACAAATAATTTTTTCATTTTTCTTTAAATACTTTTGTTAACTCAATCAGTGATTTTCTGATTTTATCATTTTTAACTTTACTTAATTTTTTTTGGTATTTGTTTTTTGTCACATTCATTGTTTGATTATATTTTTCTGAGGTATTTTCATTTTCACTTTGAAAACAAATAAATTTAAGTTTCTCGACCACCAAATATCCAAAGAAGCTATTCATCTTATCGATGATTTCTTTTTTTGAGTACTCCATATCGATTTCGTGACCCCTTTTAACCATTATTGACAAAGTACTAACTCCGAATCTATTTGAATTTTTAAATGACTTTGGGTAACAAATTTTAAATAATTCTTTTCCAACTATATATTTCCAATTATTAAGAGTTTCTGAATAAATATGTCCTTTTTTATTAATAACTTTTTTAACATTCTTTGGCAAAGTGTCTTTGAAGGATCTTAGCCCTTGAATGCTTCTATTTCTCTGCTTAGTATATTTTTTATAATGCATACAAAAGAACAATTAGTAACAAAAAAAATTCTTAATTGGTATGACTTAAATAAGAGGTCATTACCATGGCGTAAAAATGTTTCTTTCAAAAAAAAGCAATATTACACTTTGGTAAGTGAATTTATGTTACAACAAACACAGGTTGCAACGGTAATTCCTTATTTTAAAAGATTTATAAAGTTTATTCCAAACTTTAATTCACTTGCAAGAGTTAAAAATAAAAAATTGATAAAACTTTGGGAGGGTCTTGGATACTATTCTAGAGCTAGAAATCTAAAAAAAACTGCTGAAGTTATTATCAAAAATTTTAAAGGAAATTTGCCAAACAATTTTGATGATTTAATTAGACTTCCAGGGGTAGGAGATTACACTGCAAGTGCAATTTTAGCCATTGTATTTAATAAGCCATATATTCCATTGGATGGAAATATTGAAAGAGTTTTAAAAAGATACCTCTATTTAAAAAAAGATAAAGAAACTCAAAAAAATAATCTTATAAAAAAAAAAAATATATTTGGAAAATCTTTGAGATCTAGTGATTATGCACAAGCTCTAATGGAACTGGGTGCTTTAATTTGCAAACCTAGAAATCCAATCTGCAATGAATGTCCAATTTCTAAAAAATGTAAATCTTATAAAAAAAATGACTTTGATTTAACTAAAAGTAAAAAGAAAAATATTGAAAAGTATTTCATTTTAAAAGTATATAAAAAAAAACAAAATTATTTATTAATCAAAAATACTAAATTTAATTTTTTAAAAAATTTATCAATTTTTCCTATGGATGAACTTCCAAATCCAAAAAATTTTAGTGAAAATTTAAATTTTAAAATGTCAAATATGAATATGAATATAAAGATTCAATATTCAAAATTTAATCCAAAATTTTCCTCATCTCACTGGATACACAGAAAAAAACTAGATAGTTACATGTTGCCATCATTTACAAAAAAAGTTGTTAAATATTTAGAAAAAAATTAATGAAAAAAATTGCAATTATTGGAGCTGGTATTTCAGGATTATTTATTGCGAATTTATTTAAAAAAAATTCAAATTATCAAATAACAATTTATGAAAAAAATAATTCTATAAATTTAGAGAAGGGGTATGGAATTCAATTATCTGTAAATAGTGTCAAACTTTTAAATCAAATTGAATTTAGTAAATTTGAAAATGACAAAAAGTTTAATCCAAATAAAGTTATTTTTTATTCAAGTAAAGGTTTAGACAAGATATGTGATTTAGATATTGCTGATTTTAATTCAAAAGAATGTAAGTACACTACTTTAAAAAGGTCTGATTTGGTTAATTTTTTGAATAAGAATGTAGAAAGTCTAATTAAACTTAATCATAGTGTTTCTAAGATAGATCAAGAAAATGATATAATTAGACTTACTTTTGAAAATAGAGAAAATTGCGAATGTGATTATTTAATTATTTCTGATGGAGTTTTTTCAAAAAGTAAAAGTCTTATTTCAAAAAATTTAACTCAACCAAAATATAACAACACTTTAGCAATAAGAGGAATGATACCAAATTCTAAAAAAATCGATTCTAAAAATATCTCTTTATTTTTAGGTCCTAATTTTCATCAGGTGATTTACCCGGTTTCTCAAAAAGGAGATTTAAATTTTATAGCTATTTTAAGATATAAACTTACCCTAGAGGAACAAAAAAATTATTCTTTATTCAGTGAAAGTTCTTTCATTAAAAAAGTTTTAGAAAATGTTCCAGACGAAAACAAAGCTTTTTTTGAAGATGTTAAAGAGTTAAAGATATTTCCAATATTTGTTAGTAGTGATTTTTTTAAGACTGAAAATAAAAATATTCACTTTATAGGAGATGCTTTTTTTGCTTTTCAACCTTCATTTGCGCAAGGAGCATCTCAGTCCATAGAGGGCGCATACGAGTTATTCAAAAGTATAGAGAATGATGAAGGGAGTGTTTTTTTTAAAAATAGGATGATTAAAACCAAAATGGTGAATAATAGATCAAAAATCAACCAATTTGCATTTCATTTATCAAGTCCCTTAACTGTATTTTTTAGAAATATTTTTTTTAAAAAACTAGTCAAAAATAAAAAATTTTTAGAAAGTTATTTAGGAAAAATATATGACAATTAATTATTAGAAACTAATCTTTGTCTTAAATGATCGATCGGCACAATTTGACCATCTAGGTAATAGTGCCAAAAAGTCCACCCATTACAGCTTTCAGCTCCAAGTATTGTCGCAGCAACTTTGTGAATTGAACCCTCAGTTTGATCATGTTTAATACTGCCATCAGCCATAATTTTTGCATTAATTCTCTTTTTATTATCAAAAATAGTAGTACCCGGTTTAATTATTCCCAATTCAACTAATGAACCAAAAGGTATTCTCGGTTTAGATCTACCGTTCTGTAGAGTATCTAAATAATCATCTTCTATAGGTTTTGTTTTTTTTAATCTTTGTTCGGCAGCTTTAAAATAGATCTTTTCTTTTTCAATTCCGTAAAAATTTCTACCTAATTTTTTTGCAACTACTGCTGTTGTTCCAGAGCCTAAAAACGGGTCTAAAACTAGATCGTTTTTATTCGAAGTTGCTAATAGAATTCTGTGAAGAAGAGACTCTGGTTTTTGGGTTGAATGTACTTTTTTTCCATTTTTTTTAAGTCGCTCTGAACCACTACAAATTGGCAATTCCCAGTTAGACCTCATTTGAAGATCGTCATTCAAACATTTTAAAGATTGGTAGTTAAAAGTATATTTTGATTTTTCGGATTTTGATGCCCAAATCAGTGTTTCATGAGCATTAGTAAAACGCGTCCCCCTAAAATTTGGCATAGGATTTTTTTTATTCCAAATGACATCGTTCAAAATCCAAAATCCTAAATTTTGAATTGCTGTTCCAACTCTAAAGATATTGTGATAACTACCTATTACCCAAATGGCTCCATTTTTTTTTAAAATCCTTTTACATTCACCTAGCCATAAATAACTAAAATCATCATACTTTTTAAAATTTTCAAATTGGTCCCATTTTTCATTTACCGCACTTACCCTCGAGCTATCTGGCCTTGTTAGTGTACTCTTTAGTTGAAGGTTGTAAGGAGGATCGGCAAAAATTAAATCAAAAGTCTCATCAGGAATTTTTCTTAGTTCTTTTAAACTATCTCCGTTAACTAACTTATTTTTAAAGTCTAAATTCATTTTATAAAAACAAATTAGACTCTAAAAAGATTCTTGGGTCAACCTACGATTGAATTATTTAGATTCATTTTTGTATTAAGTTTTTTTGAGACTACAAGATGTAGTATTTCTACGTGAAACTAATTTAATTTTGTTAATTGGTGAAAAATTTTTCCTATGATGAGATGTAACTCCAAGAGTTTTAATAGCTTTTAAATGTTGTTTTGTTCCATAACCATAATTCTTATGCCAGTAGTAACCTTCAAATTTTTTTCCTAAAGTGGTTATCATTTTATCACGTTCAACTTTAGCAATAATTGATGCAGCAGAAATTGAGCGAATTTTTTCATCACCCTTAATGATTGCTTTAAATCTTAAATTTTTTATTTTTGGAGACCTATTTCCATCCACTAACACAAATTTTGGTTTTTTTTTTAGTTTTTTTAAGGCTCTAGTCATCGCTAAAAGACTTGCATTTAAAATATTTAATCTTTCAATTTCTTTTACTGAGGCTTTCCCTATTGCCCACACTGAGTTTTTTTTGATGTATTTAGATAAAATTTCTCTTTTAGTTTTTGATAAACTTTTTGAGTCTTTTAATAATTTTCTATTAATGTTTCTATCAAGAATTACTGCAGCTGCAAAAACTGGCCCAATCAAGCTGCCTCTTCCAACTTCGTCAACTCCAGCAACAACTCGCATTATATATTAATATTTAGTTCCTGAATTTTCTTTTTGATTTTTTTTAAATCTTCCCAGGAGTATTTTTTATTTTCGGGATATCTAAGTAAGTAAGAAGGACTATAAGTAATCATAAGAGGATATGTTTTATTTTTTAAGATAATTTCTTTCCACTTTCCTCTTTCAACTGAAATTTTGTTATTTGAGTTTATTATTGACTCCATTGCTGTACTTCCCATTAAAATAATAATTTTTGGATCTATGATTGAAACATGATCTTTTAAAAAGGGAGAGTAGCGCTTAATTTCTTTTGTAGTAGGTTTTCTGTCCTCAGGTGTTCTAAAATTAATTGAGTAAGTTTTGTATATTTTATTAATATCTAAATCTATTGCCAAAAGCATTTTTTTGAGTAACCGGCCAACTTCTTCTTGAAATGAAAATCCGCAGTTATCTTCAGCCTCCCCAGGCGTTTCACCAATTATCATAATTGGGCTTTTAATGTTGCCGTCACCCAATATTAGATTTTTTGAATTATCTTTTAAATTACAATTTTCAATTGAATTAATTCTTTTTTTAAGTTTTGACAATTTTTCTATTTTATTTTCATAATTATTTTCACTATCTATTTCTTCAGTTTTAAATCTATTTAATGGTTTATTACTAAAGTTAAAATCAGGCTCTATGATATCTATCAATTGTTCGGTATATTTTGTATTTTGATTTAAGGTCTTTTTAGTCATAAAGTAGTTTTATGAATTATAAAAATATAATATTAATTATATTTATCTTAATATTCTATCAAACTCCGATGCACTCTAAAAGCTCTAGTTTTGATAATTTCGATTCAAAAAATTTTTCAAAGTATTTTTCAGGTATAGTCGCTTTTGAAAATAAAGATAATTCAAAAGCATTAAATTTTTTTGACTCTTCAAAAATTTTAACAAGTAAACATGAACCATATTTAAAGAAATATGTATATTCCTTAATATTAGATAATAGATTTAATAGAGCTGTTAGCATTATTAAAAATAATAAAAATAAAGATAATACAAATTTTTTTGATGCGTATTTAATTCTAACTTTAAACTACTTAAAAAAGAATAATCTTGATATGGCAACTCAAAATTTAAATAGTATTCCTGAGAATATTTTAGATGATAAATTCAACTTAGCAATTTTAGAAACATTAAAACAATATATTTATGTTTTTAAAGAAAAAAAAATTTTAGATACAAAAAAAAATTTAGGTAGGCTATCAATCATCTCAGAAACATTTCAAAGATGCTATTTAGGTGATATTAATACTGAGGCATATTTTTCTGAACTTATAAATGATAGTGAGGCAAATTATTCAAGATATATTTTTTTTTATCTTAGCTATTTAATTGAAAACAATAGGGTCGATGATGCAAAAAAAATAGTAAATAATTATGATTATATTAATTTAACATTATTATTATCACAGGGTAAAAGCTGGATAGAAAACGAGAATTTAGAAAAATTATTAAGTGTTTTTTCATGCAAAAATTATAATGATGTAATTAGTGAATTTTTATTTTTGATTTCGAATCTATATTCATCTGAAAATGATTTTGAAAAATCGAATTTTTATTTGAACCTTTCAACTTTCATGAACCCTAAATTTATATTTAATTTATCTTTAGTAGCTGAAAATCAATATTCTAATAAAGAGTATGATAAGGCTTTAAAAACATTAAAAAACTTTAAGAAAGAAGATAGCTTTTATCATTGGTATCGAATTAAAAAAGAGTCCCAAATAATATCTAAACAAAAAAATAAAACCAAGTCTTTGAATCACATGGTTTTAGAATTTAATAAAATTTCTAAACCAAATAATAAAATATTATTTGATGTCGCAAATTTTTATAAAAATTCTAAAAAATATAATGAGGCAATTAAATTTTATACAAAATTAATTATGACTTTAAATGATGACACTGAAATAAGTTCTGATCTTCTTTACAGGCGAGGAGGAACCTATGAAAGATTAGGCGAGTATGAAAAAGCAGACAAAGATTTACTAGATGCTTTAAAAGCTGATCCTGATGATGCATATATTCTTAATTATTTGGCTTATTCTTGGCTTGAAAGAAACATTAAGATTTATGATGCAATTGAAATGTTAAAAAAAGCCTACAAATTAGAAAGCAATGATCCTTATATAATTGATTCAATTGGTTGGGCCTATTATCTAATTAACGATTATCAAAAAGCAGAAAAATTTTTAAAAAGGGCTGTAGAGTTAATGCCTGACGATCCTATAGTTAATGACCATTATGGTGATATTTTATGGATGCTTGATAGAAAAATACAAGCAAGATATTTTTGGAAAAATGTTATTAAAATGGAAAATACAGAGGAAGAAATGATTGAAAAAATTAATTTAAAGATAATTCAAGGTCTCAAAAGTTCTTGATCGTTCAATCTAAAATAAAGTCTTACGCTAAAATTAATTTAGCTTTAAATATTATTAAAAAGAATTTATATTTACATAAAATTGAAACTATAGTCGCTTTTATCTCGCTTTTTGATGAGATTTATATAAAGCAGATATTTTCCAATAAGCATAAGATTTCTTTTACAGGACAATTCTCAAAAAAAATAGGTAAAGATAATACAATTTCAATATTACTTAAAATCTTGGAAAGAAAAGGATTGTTGAAAAATAAAAAGTTTAAAATAAAGATAAAAAAAAATATTCCTAGTAAAGCAGGACTTGGAGGTGGTTCGATGAACGCCTCAAGTATTTTAAATTTTTTTATAAAAAAAAAAATTATAAAATTAAATAAAAAAGAGGTTATAAAAATTTCAAACGAAATAGGCTCCGATGTTATCTTAGGTTTGAATCCGATGAATTCCATTCTTTATGGAAATAATCAGATTAAATATTTTTCTGGGTGTGAAAAATTTTATCTATTAATAGTTAAGCCAAATTTCGGTTGCTCTACTAAAGAAATATATTCAAAAGTTAAAAAAATTGATAAGAAGAAAATTTATAATCCTGGTAAAAAAATGTTCAATTTAAGTTATTTAAAAAGATCAAGTAATTCTTTAGAGCGAATAGTGCTCTCAAAACACGCTAATTTAAAGAAAATCAAATTATTTTTGGAAACATTACCTGGTTCATTTTTTGTAAGAATGACGGGCTCAGGATCTGCTTTAATTGCTTATTTTAAATCAAAGAAAGGATGTGAAAAAGCCAAAATAAAATTTCGTAAAAAGCATAAAAATTACTGGTGTATAACTTCAAAAACTATATAAATTTTATTTTTTTGTGTTATACGATTTTATTATTGGGGCGTAGCCAAGCGGTAAGGCACGGGTTTTTGGTACCTGCATCCTAGGTTCGAATCCTAGCGCCCCAGCCAACTATGAGAACTTTTTTAGACAAAATTTTTCTGAGATCTAATAACTTACACAACATAAGTAATAATATTAAAGAGCTTACAGATAGAACACCTATCAAAAAAATATTCGAAGTAATAAATAACTATTCAACAGAAAGTGAGGTTAGATATGTTGGCGGATGTATAAGAAAGATTATTAATAAAGAAAAAATTGACGATATTGATTTAGCTACAAATTTAAAACCAATAGAAGTTTGTGATGTTTTAAAAAAAAATAACATTAATTATTATGAAAGTGGAATTGCACATGGGACGATAACTGCAATAAAGAATGAATATAAGTTTGAAATTACGACTTTAAGAAAAGATATATTTTCTGATGGTAGACATGCCGAAGTAGAATTCTCGAAAGATTGGAAAGAGGATGCTTCGAGAAGAGATTTTACAATTAATTCAATTTATTCAGATAGTGATGGAAATTTATTTGATCCCTATGATGGAAAAAATGATTTAAAAAATGGACACGTCAAATTTATTGGTGATGCTGAATTAAGGATAAAAGAAGATTATCTTAGAATATTAAGATATATAAGATTTTTCTCAATTTACTCAAAACAACAACATAATCCAGACCTGTTAAGAATAATAAAAAAAAATATAAAAGGTGTTTCAAAGTTGTCTAAAGATAGATTGTTAGACGAATTAAGGAAAATGATGAAAATAGATATATTAGAAAATTTGTCTAAAGATAAAAAAAGTTTAGATTTATTGCTTATAATTTTTCCAGAACTTAAAAATGTCAAAATTTTTTCTAAATTAAAACCGCACCTTAAAGATATATTGAGAGATAAGGATACTATTTTTTTAATATCTTTGATGATTATAGATGAAACTGATAACGCAGATTATTTTTTATACAAATTTAATTTTTCTAAAAAAGATGAAAAAAGAATTAAAAATATTGATAAGTTTTTTAAAGAAAAGATAAATTCAAAAACATTTCTTGAAGAGAATATGAACAAAATTTTTTATTATTATGGTAAAGAGACAGCTCTAGATATTTTGAATTATAGAATGATAAAATTAAATAAATTAGATAACTCCTTAAAAAAGTTAATTAAAAATTATGAGAATAAGCTAACACCTAAAATGCCTGTTAGTGCAGAACTTTTAATGAAAAAATATGAAATACCAGAAGGTAAACAGTTAGGAGCAAAACTCAGAGTAATTGAAACAGAATGGGTTAAAAATAATTTTAGAATTTCTGAACAACAGGTAGATAAAATAGTAAAAAATTAAATATATTTGACATCTTTTATTTCGAAATTCTTAGTTCCAGCAGGAGTTTTGATTTCAACTAAATCACTTTTGTTTTTTCCAATTAAACCTTTGCTAATCGGTGACTGAAAATAGATTAATTTTTTTTTTAGATCAGCCTCATCTTTTCCCACAATCTTGTAGCTAATTTTATCTCCATTATCTAAATCCTCTAAAAATACTGTAGAACCAAAAATTACTTTACCATCATTGTTTAACTTTCTAACATCTATTACATTTGCTCTACTGATTATATCATTAATTTCATTTATTCGTCCCTCGTTATGAGATTGTTCTTCTTTTGCAGCATGGTATTCAGCATTTTCTTTTAAATCTCCGTGTGATCTAGCCTCAGCTATTGCGGATACAATCTGGGGTCTTTTTTTTTCTTTTAAAAAAGTTAATTCCTCTTTAAGTTTATTTAATCCATTTAAAGTAATCGGTTCTTTATCCATATTATTTCCATTTAGCAGTTGGTGGTAATGACATCAATATTCCTTCGACATTTCCACCTGTTTGCAAACCGAATTTTGTTCCTCTGTCATATAATAAATTAAATTCCGTATATCTTCCACGTTTAATATACTGCATTTCTTTATCTTTTAGAGTCCATTTTTTCTTGATTTTTTTTCTAATAATTTTATTGAAAATTAATTGAAATGTAATACCGACGTCCCTAACAAATTTAAAATCTTTCTCAAAGTTATTTTTCTTGTAATCAAAGAAAATTCCCCCAATTCCTCTTGACTCATTTCGATGAGGTAAATAAAAATATTTATCACACCATTTTTTGTATTTCTGGTAATAACTTTTATTATGTCGATCGCACATTTTTTTTAAAATTTTATGAAATTCTTTTTTTTCGTTAATATCTTTCTTTGCAGGGGTGACATCCATTCCTCCTCCAAACCAATCATGAGATGTGCAAATATATCTGGTATTAAAATGCATTGCTGGTATTAATGGATTTTTTAAGTGCATCACTACTGATACACCAGATGCCCAAAATCTTGGGTCCTTTTGAGCTCCTGGTATATTTTTTTGAAACTTTTTTGGAAATTTGCCATAAACTTCTGAGAAGTTTACACCAACTTTTTCAAATACCTTTCCACTTCTAAGTATTCTATATTCACCACCGCCCTCATCTTTTTTTTCATTTTTTTTCCAGACGGTTGATTCAAAGTCAACTTTATATTTTTCTATTTTTTTGATGTCATCACAAAATATATTTTGTAATGTTTTGAACCAATTGCTTGTTAAATTTTTTTTTATTTCTAAGTCCATCTAGATTAAGTTAACTTGTTTTAAACTTTCTGCCAAAACAATAGATACTGATGAAGCTATATTTAACGAACGTTTATTATTTTTCATCGGAATTTTAAGTCTATATTTGGCATACTTATGCACTTTATCAGGGACTCCTGCACTTTCTCTTCCAAATAAAATAGTGTCATCTTTTTTGAATTTAAAAGAAGTATAAGATTCTGATGCTTTAGTTGTCATTAATATTATCCTTTGATTCTCTTTTAATCTAAAAAACTGATCTGAGCTCTCGTAAAATTTTATTTCTTTTTCATCCATATAATCCATCACCACCCTTTTAAATCTTTTATCACTTAAAACAAAACCACAAGGCTCAATAATCTCCAATTTAGCGCCTAGACAGGCACAAATCCTAATAATTGCTGCTGTATTTTGAGGAATATCAGGTTCAAATAATGCTATTTTCGGGACGAGATTAGTTGAATTCTGTGTCATTCTTTCAGTAGTAAATTTAGTAATTTATATTATATGAGATCATATATTTAAGTAGAAAAAATCAATATTGAGTATATTAAATTATTTTAATTAATGTCAGAAAATAATATTAAAAGAAGAGATTTTTTGTTCACTGCTACATATGCAGTTGGAGCTGTAGGAGTTGGCGCCACAGTTTGGCCTATGATTGATCAAATGAATCCTGATGCATCAGTTAAAGCACTAGCTAGCACCGAAGTAGATGTAAGTTCAGTTAGTCCTGGAAAGACAATTACAGTTTTATGGAGAGGTAAACCTGTTTTTATTAGAAGAAGAACTCAAGAAGAAATTCAAGAAGCAAGGGCTGTTAAAATAGAGGAATTAAAACATCCTGAAAAGGATGAAGATAGAGCAAAAAATCCAGAGTGGTTAGTTATGTTAGGTGTCTGCACACACTTAGGGTGCGTTCCCTTAGATCAGAAAGGAGATTATAATGGCTGGTTTTGTCCTTGTCATGGATCTCATTACGATATTTCGGGCAGGATTAGAAAAGGTCCGGCCCCAACTAATATGGAAATACCAGAATATAATTTTGTTAATTCGAATACTATTAAAATTGGATAAAATTTATGAGCGAGCACGAATACATTCCTAAATCAAAATTTGGAAAATGGTTTAATGATAGATTGCCTTTACTTACATTGGCAAATCATCTTACAGACTATCCAACACCAAAAAATTTAAATTATTGGTGGACATTTGGTGGGATACTTACTTTCTGTCTAATTACACAAATTGTTACAGGTTTAGTTTTGGCAATGCATTACATTGCACATGCCGATATGGCTTTTGATAGTGTTGAACATATAATGAGAAATGTTAATTATGGGTGGTTAATTAGATATATTCATGCGAATGGTGCATCAATGTTTTTCTTAGCTGTTTACATTCACATTTTTCGATCTTTGTTTTATGGATCTTATAAAGCACCTCGAGAAATAATTTGGATTATAGGTATTATTATTTATCTTTTAATGATGGCTGCAGCCTTTCTAGGCTATGTTCTTCCATGGGGACAAATGAGTTTTTGGGGAGCAACAGTTATAACAAATCTTTTTAGTGCAATCCCTCTAGTTGGAGAGGGAATTGTAACATGGCTCTGGGGAGGGTATTCTGTAGACAATCCAACACTTACTAGATTTTTTACGCTTCACTATTTGATACCTTTTTTAATTTTAGGCCTAGTTGTTTTGCATATTTGGGCGCTTCATGTCCCTGGAAATAATAATCCAGTTGGGATTGACATACAAAAACCCTCAAAAGATACTGTACCTTTTCATCCTTATATCGTTATTAAAGATGGTTTTGCTCTTTTAATGTTTATGATCGTTTTTGCATTTTTTGTTTTCTATACACCAAATATTTTAGGACATGCAGATAACTATATTGAGGCAAATCCTTTAGTTACCCCCGCTCATATTGTTCCAGAGTGGTATCTTTTACCATTTTATGCAATTTTGAGGTCCGTGCCTGATAAACTTTTAGGAGTTGTTGCAATGTTGTCAGCAATTTTGATTTTAGCAGCTTTACCATGGCTTGATACTTCAAAAATAAGATCAGCAGTTTTTAGACCACTTTATAGACAATTCTATTGGATATTGGTTGCCGATGTTTTAATCTTGGGTTATGTAGGTGCTATGCCTGCCGAAGGTTTGTACTTGTTAATAGCAAGGGTTGCAACAGCGTACTATTTCATTCATTTCTTATTAATTTTACCAATATTAGGATTTAAAGAAAAAACTATTCCTGTTCCTTTAAGCATAACTGACCCAGTATTAGGTGGATCACCAAATTTAGCTTTAGCAAAAAAAAATAAATTTGAAAATTAGTGAAAAATTTTTTAAGAATTTTACCAATAATAATTTTAATAATTGGATTTTCCACAAAATTAAATTCTGCTGAAAAAATAGAGTATTTGAAGACAGATTGGAGCTTTAAAGGTCCTTTTGGAAAATTTGACCGTGGAGCTTTACAAAGAGGTTATCAAGTTTATACAGAGGTGTGTGCTTCCTGTCATTCGATGAAATACCTAAGTTATAGAAACCTAGCCGAAAAAGGTGGTCCAGAGTTTTCTGAAGCGCAAGCAAAAGCAATTGCGGCATCATTTGAAGTTAAAGATGGGCCAAACGCTGATGGTGAAATGTTTACAAGACCAGGAAAATTATCTGATAAATTTGTGATGCCTTATGATAACGTTAAAGCTGCACAGGCAGCCAATGGTGGCGCGTATCCTCCTGATATGTCTGTATTGGTAAAAGCAAGAGGTGGAGGAGTAGATTATATATATTCTTTACTTCAGGGTTATGAGGATCCTCCTTTAGGAATTACATTAGATGATGGTGTTTATTATAACAAATATATGTATGGAAATAAGATTAAAATGCCAAATCAATTGTCAGATGGACTGGTAGAGTATGCAGATGGGACGAAGGCAACAGTGGAACAAATGTCTAAAGATGTCACAACTTTTTTAATGTGGTCGGCTGAACCTCATTTAGAAAGCAGACACCAAATGGGATTTAAAGCAATTGTATACTTAATCATTCTTACTGTTTTAGTTTATTTTAGTATGAAAAGGATATGGTCACGTGTTGAAACGGAAGTTTAAAACATCGCCATCTTTAACAATATAATCTTTACCTTCGAGCCTCATTTTACCATTTGTTTTTGAATTGAGCCATCCATCATTTTTTAAAAAATCGTCATAACTTACCGCTTCAGCTTTAATAAACCCTTTTTCGAAATCAGTATGTATTTCGCCTGCAGCTTTTGGCGCAGTACAATTTTTTTGAATTGTCCAAGCTCTTGTTTCCTCTGGTCCGGAGGTAAAATAAGTATCTAATTCAAGAATTTCATAACCTTTTTTTATTAGTAAATTTAATCCAGTCTCTTTTAAACCTATCATTTCCATGTATTTTTTTTTCTCATTAACATCTAAAGTATTTATTTGATTTTCAATATCAGCGGAAATAATTAGTGTATTTTCCTCTCCAAATTTTTCTATAAATTTATTAGTGTAATTATTGCCTTTTTGGACACTTTGTTCATCAACATTACAAACAAATATTTTTTGTTTTAGAGATAATAAGCCACTCTGATTAATTTGTTTTTTATCAAATTTATTTTTTATTTCTAAAATATTTTTATCATTATTTATTAAATCTTGAGAAATTTTAAGAATTTCAAGTTGTTCTTCTTCTATATTTTTTTTGTTATTTTTTTCAAGTCTTTTTTGGATAGACTCAAGATCGGCAAGTTTCATTTCTGTTTCAATGATTTCTATATCTCTAATTGGATTCACAGTTGTATTTACATTTTGTATATCTTCAGAATCGAAACATCTTATCATATGTATAATTGCATCAACTTCTCGGATATGTGAAAGAAATTTATTTCCCAAACCTTCACCTTTCGATGCACCTTTTACTAAACCAGCTATATCAACAAATGAAATAGTTGTACTAATAATTTTTTTTGATTTTGATATTTTGGCTAAGTTGTTTAATCTTTCATCAGGCACTGGCACAATTCCAATGTTGGGATCAATTGTACAAAATGGAAAATTTGCTGCTTGGGCCTTACTGGAATTAGTTAAAGCATTGAATAAAGTTGACTTACCAACATTTGGCAACCCAACAATTCCACATTTAAAACTCATTATTTGTTATTCACTGTGCTTGAGAATAAATCTAATTTTTTTTCAACTAGAATAGATAATGACTCAGTAATATCATTTGAAATTTTTTCAATTTCAACAGTTTCATCCTCATCAAAGTTTTGCAATACATAGTCAGCAACATCAATACTGTTTTTAGGTTTTCCTATGCCTATTCTTACTCTTGAATAATCCTTACCTATAAATTTATCAATAGAGGCGATCCCATTGTGTCCTGCACTTGAACCACCAAATTTGGTTTTGATTTTACCCAATTCTACATCTAGATCATCATGAAAAACAATTACATCCTCAGCATCAATTTTAAAATATTCAATTAATTCTCTTATACAAATTCCTGAATTATTCATAAATGTAAGTGGTTTAATTGCATAGACTTTTTCTTCTCCAATATTACCAGTTGTTAAAAGTCCTTTGAATTTTGGTTTTTGCTTTGAAAGACTAAACTTTTTATTTATTGAATCTATAATTTTAAAACCAACATTATGTCTATTGTTTTCACTATCAGGAGTTGGATTTCCTAATCCTACGAATAAAAGCATAAATTAATGAATTAAAATTTTCAATTTAAGATAATTATTTTTTTTCTTCAGTCTGTTTCTTTTCAGCAGGTTTTTTATCATCACCTTCTTTTTTTGCAGCTTTGTCACCCTCAGCTGCTGGTTTTTCATTTCCGTCTGCCGATACTTCAGCTCCCTCTGCTCCTGCTTCTCCTTCAGCTGCCTCAGCTTCTGCAGGTTTTTCAGGCTCTTTCATGACTGTAGGAGCTGCTAATGTAGCTATGACAAAGTCCCTACCTTGAATTGTGGGAATAACCTCTGGTTCTAACTTGACAGACGAGATTTTAAAACTTTCACCTATGTCAATACCGTCAAGATCAAGTGTTAAACTTTCTGGAATTTTTTCACTCGGACATTTTAATTCTACTTTTCTTCTTACTATATTCAAAACTCCACCTCTTTTTAAACCTGGAGATTTTTCATGATTTATGAAATTGACTGGAACCTCAATCTTAATTTTTACACCAGGTAGTACTCTCAAAAAATCTACATGTGTTGGTTCGTCACTTAATATGTCATGTTTGATTTCTCTTGGTAATACATCTTGAGATTTTCCGTCAATTTTTAAAGTAATAATGTTTGATAAAAAATTATCTTTTTCTATTAATAACTTAAGCAACTTTTTAGATACAGAAATTTTTTGATTTTTGTCTTTTCCGCCATAAACTACTGCAGGAACTCTACCATTTTTTCTTATGGCATTTAGCTGTCCCTTTGTTGAATTATCTCTAATGTTTGCTTCAAGTGAATTCATAAAACAGAGTTTTTTAACCCATGTTTACAAATAATCAAGGTAATTATTTAAATAAATCTGAAACTGATGTTGAATTAGATATTCTTTTGATTGCTTCAGCCATTAGGCCAGAAATTGGTAAAACTTCGATATTTTTAACATTTTTAGTTTTTGAGATGTTGTCTATTGTGTCTGTTATGACTAAATTTTTTATAACAGAAGCTTTTATTTTTCTTACAGCGTCTCCACTTAAAACTCCATGTGTAATATAAACGTAAACATCCTTTGCTCCTCTTTCTTTGAGTGCTTTAGCTGCGTTAACAATAGTTCCTCCTGAGTCAATTATATCATCCACAAGAATACATGTTTGATTTTTAACATCACCGATTACATTCATAACCTCTGATTGACCAGGTTTTGGCCGTCTTTTATCAACAATAGCCAATCCGACATTCAAAAGTTTTCCGAGTGCTCTTGCTCTTTCTGTGCCACCCACATCTGGAGCTACACAAATTATCTTTTTATTTTTTATTTTCTTTTTTACATGTCTAGCAAATATTGGTGTTGCAAAAAGATTATCCACCGGTATATCAAAAAAACCTTGTATCTGACCTGCGTGCAAGTCAACCGTCACAATTCTATCAGCTCCAGCTTTAGTAATTAAATTTGAAACAAGTTTAGCTGAAATAGATGTTCTAGGCACAACCTTCCTGTCTTGCCTAGCATAACCAAAATAAGGAATGACAGCTGTAATATTTTTAGCTGAGGATCTTTTTAAAGCATCAATACATAATAATAATTCCATTAAATTGTCATTAGCTGGAGATGAAACGGACTGAATAATGAAAATACTATTTCCTCTAATATTTTCATTTATTTCTACATAGATCTCCCCATCAGAAAATTTTCTTATACTTGAATTAACAAGTTTTGATTTTAAATATTTTGCAATATTTTTACTTAGAATTTTGTTGCTGTTTCCAGTTAATAATTTCATTGAAAAGTTTAATTAAGCATAATTATTGAAATATTTCTACCATAATCATCATCTTTTAATTTTATTGAACGTCTTGCGCTAAAAAAATTATTTTTTTCATTAAAAGTATCGATATTTATCATGTCAATCTTTCTTACTTTATTTAACTTAAGTTGCGATTTGACAAAATTAGCTAAATCAAAATATATCAATCCTTTTTTATTTTTAAAAAAAATATAATTATTTTTATTTTTTCTGATAAATTTTTTCTTAAAATTATTTTTTACGTTATAACTTTTTTGATTGATACAAGGACCAATAGCAGCTGTAATATTTTTTCTTTGACAACCTTTCTGCAACATAAACATGATTACTTTTTTAATTATATTTTTATATGCCCCCTTCCAACCAGCATGAACTGCTGCAATCATACACTTTTTGTGGTCATATAGCAAAATTGGTGCACAGTCTGCAGTTAAAACTGCAATTGGGAATTTTCTTAAATTGGTAATTGCAGCATCTGCAGCAATTCTTTTTTTAGGGTGTTTAAATTTTTTATCTATAAAAACTAATTTGCTACTATGAATTTGATGTAATAGAAAAATTGTTTTTGACCCCTTACCAATTTTTTTTCTAACGATATTTAAGTTTGATCTAACTTTATTTTTATTATCTTTTGATCCAAGCCCACAATTTAAACTCTTATAGATTCCAATTGATTTTCCACCCTTTCTATTAAAAAATCCATGACTAATACTTTTATATTTCAGTAATTTTTTAGAGGTTAACAGTTTTAAAATCCTAATTTAAATTTATTTTTTTGATTTTTTATTAACATTACTTTAAACAAGTTTCCCATTTGATTTTCATCTGTCAGTCTTTTAAAACGAAAATAAATATCTGCTTTTTTCGAAAAATTTAGGTTTTTCGATAATATTTCAGCCCTTTGTTGTATTCCCATTCTTAATAAAAAATTTCTTTGTGATGTTAAATTATTTTTTAAACCACCCATTTTTTCTACAAATCTTTTAAAAAGATTAAAATTAATATTGTGAGTAATATCTATATTACCCTTATCATCTAAAATATTGGCAATTTTATGATTTGACACTGCTTTTAGAGTATTTTTCATTTTCTTCTCAGTATATCCGTAATCAATTAACAATAACCCTCCAGTATTTTTTTTTATAAACTTTGAGATATCTCTCAAATAATTGAAACCAAGTTCTGAATATTCTATGAAAGTTTGACCTCTAGAAATATTAAAATTTAAATTCTTTTCAATTTTTTTAATATTGATTTTCTTTTCGAAAAAAAAAATATTGTTTTTTTCTTTTAGATTGACAAACTTTTCAAACCATAAATTTTTTTTTTTTCTAAATTGCCTAATTGCAATAGAGTCAAAAAATTCATTTGCGATAAAGATACTTGGATTATTACCGAGTTTATTTATTTTAGAAACCCAAGTAATTTTTGTATCAATTAATTTTTTTTTTTGGATGTTTACTAAAAAAGGGCTTTTTTCATGAATAACAAAGTTACAAGAATTTAAAAAAACAGGAAAATTTTGGAAGGTATCTATAAGATCTTTCATCATTTCCCCATTACCTGCTCCAAGTTCAATTAAATTAAATTTTTTTGGAGATCCTAAGCTTTTCCAAAAACTTATAACCCAAATAGCAATCATTTCTGAAAAAAGTCTCGAAATATTTGGTGATGTTATGAAATCTCCTTTTTTTCCAAAAGGATTTTTTTTCATATAATAGCCATTATTTTCGTCGTAAAGAGATAAATTAATGAATTTATCTAATGGTAAATTAAAACTTTGTTTTGATTTCATATTTTTTTATTATTAGATAAATTCCAATCATTAAAAACAAAAAGCTTATTATTTGACCTGTGGTTAAACCATAATATAGGTATCCTAAATGTACATCAGGAGCCCTAAAAAATTCAATTGCTATTCTAAAACTTGAGTAAAAAAATAGAAATAAACCTGAAATATAACCTGGATTTTTAGCTAATTTTTTATTTCTAAAATATAATAAAATAAAAAATAAAATTATCCCTTCAAAAAATGCTTCATACAATTGAGAGGGATGTCTGTAAAGATCATCTACTTTGATAAATTTTACTGCCCAGGGAACATTTGTCTCGATACCATACAATTCAGAATTAATAAAATTTGAAATTCTTCCAAAAAAAATCCCTATCGGTGCAACCAATGAAATAATGTCAAAGTATTTAAAAGTATCATGGTTATTTTTTTTCGAAAACCAAATGCTTGCAATTACAACTCCAATCAAACCTCCATGAAAAGACATACCTCCTTGCCAAATTTTAAAAATTGCCAATAAATTATCAGCATAGAAACTATAATTGTAAAAAAGCACATAACCCAATCTACCTCCAATAATTATTCCAACTATTACATAGGTAATAAAATCATCAAATTTTTCTCTAATGCTTTGATCGGATATAAAAAGTTTTTTACTCAAAATCCACCCAATCAATATTCCACCAATATAAGATAAAGAATACCATCTAATTTCAATTGATAAGACTTGAAATGCTACTGGGTCAAAATTATTAATGAACATTTTAAATTATAAATATAAACTATAACTATTATAAGTTACTATACAATTATATGAAAAATTCAAAGTTTGTTATTGATAAGCTTACTAAGCTATTTGAGCAGGGCCTCATTTCTTCTAAAGACTTAAAAAATGAAATAATCAATCTTTTAAAATCTAAAAGAGATGAAATAGTTTTTAAAATGAAATTAACAAGTAAAGATGAATTTGAAATACTTTCTAAAAGGGTAGAAAATCTTGAAAAAAAATTAAGTCAAACTAAAAGTAAAAGAAATAAAAAAACTAAACTGGTAAAAAAATCTTAACACCAAGACCATTCATTTTAGACTTTTCTAATTTTATATTTCCACCATGTGATCTAATTATATCAGACGCAATAGAAAGCCCCAAACCTACACTTGATTTTGAGCCCGCTCTTCCTTTATCAATTTTATAAAATGGTTTAAATACATTATCGTATTCTTTTTCAGGAATTCCAGGTCCATTATCCTCAATTTTTATAAATAAATTATTATTATTTTTATTAAGCTCAATGTTTATTTTATCTCCATACTTAATAGCGTTATCTATAAGATTATTAATACATCTCTGAATTAAATTTTTTCTGCCATTAATATAAATCTCTGAATGAAGGTTTTTTGAAATATTTCTATTATCATATTTGTTAATAATTCTATCGATCAGTTCACTTAGATTAAAAAGTTCATTTTTTTCTAATTGAGATGAACTTGTAAACTGGAGGTATTCATTCAGCATTTTTTCCATTTCATTGATATCCTCTGAAAGTTTATTTGCTAAATCCTTATCTTTTATAAAAGCGAGTTGAAGTTTCATTCTTGTAAGAGGCGTTCTTAAGTCATGACTTATTCCAGACAGCATTTCTGATCTTTGATTTAAATGTCTAACAATTCTTTTTCTCATTTTATCAAACTCATATCCAGCTTGTCTGATTTCAGCAGCACCAGAGGGTTTATATTCCTCAATTTCCTCTCCTCTACCAAATTTTTCTGCAGCTCTAGCTAAGTTTGTTATTGGGCGTGTTTGGTTTTTTAAAAAGATAAGAGATATAAATACCATTATCAGAGCTGGGACTGTGATCCATAAAGCGAAAATTCTTGCAGAAGAACTTGTCACTCTATCTTTAGGAACCAAAAACTTAAAATATCCGCGCTCATGTTTAATTCTCAAATCAATTAATTCCTTATAATTTAATGTGTTAAACCAAAAATTCATTGATCCGAATTTGGATTTCAATTCTCTCCTTAATGTTCTATCAACTGGACTGAACCATCTTTCATCAAATTTATAATCAAAATTAATTTCATCTACATATTCAATATTTAAATCTTGATAAATAGAAAAAATATTTGTTATTTCCTCTTTCGCATAGATTTTGTCATTGTAAATTTCTATAAAGGTACTTATTTCATTTACTAATGCTTTAGTCATTCCTTTATTTGTTTTAATCCAAAGACTATCAAAGAATACAAAAGTTATAACTAATTGCAAAACTAAAACTGGAATAGCAACAATTAACAAAGCTCTATAAAATAATCTTTTTGGTAAAAGATTTTTAAAGAATTTACTCAATCCATAAAACATATCCAGCACCTCTAATTGTTTGTAAAAATTTTGGATTTTTTGGATCTATCTCAATTTTTTTTCTTAATCTAGTTATTATTACATCAATTGACCTCTCTTTATCTAGATTTATTATCGAACCAATATCCTCTCTTGAAAAAGTTTTTCCAGGGCTATTAATCATTTTTTTTAATATTGTCTTTTCAGTATTATTAATCTTGTATTCAACATTACTTTTTATAATAAGCTGTTTATTAAGATCAATTTTTATATTTTCGAATTCAATAATTTTTTTTTGATCATTCTTTTGTGTCTTGTTTAAAATATTTTTAATTCTCAAAACTAACTCTTTTGGATCAAAAGGTTTTGGAAGATAATCATCAGCACCAACCTCTAATCCTTCAACTCTTTCGTCAGGCTGACCCTTAGCAGTTAATAAAATAACGGGTGTTTCCAATTTTCTTTTATAATCTTTAATAAATTCTAAACCGCTTTTACCAGGCATCATTATATCAAGAACTATTAAGTCAAATTTAATAATTTCTATTTTTTTAAGTGCATCTTCAGCGTTTTCAGAGGTTGTGACTAAAAAATTATTTTCATTTAAATATTTTTTTACCAACATTCTGATGCCTTCATCGTCATCAACTACCAAAATATGAGCAATAAAATTATCCATTAATTATTTTTTTTAAAACATTATCAAAATTAATTACTTCTTCTGAATTTGAATCCAGTAAGGCTTTATAAATTCTTTTTTTTTGAGTCTCGAAAATTTCATTAAATATTTTTTCTCCCTTTTTATTTAAAAAAACATGCTTTATTCTGGTGTCTTGATCATCTTTTTCAAATATGACTACCTCTAATTTAATTAGATCCTGGAGCACCCTATTAAGACTTTGTTTTGTGATCTTTAGTTTCTTTAAAAGTCCGGATATTGTAATACCTTTATACATTGACAATAAGTGTATTACTTTTTGATGAGCTAAGCCTATCGAATATTTTTCAAGAATTTCTTTAGAGTCTGAGAATGTTTCTCTATAACTGATGAATATCTTCTCAATCAAATCTTTTAATTGATCATCTTTAAGATATAAAAGTTCTTTCATTTTGGTAAGTTATATTGACATATTATAGATACAAAGATAATTTTCAGTAATAATTTTTTTCATAGATGATACCTTACGATAAAAGAACTGGAAAAATATGGTACAATGGCGAATCAGTTGATTGGTCCAATGTAAAAGTTCACGTTTTAAGCCATGGACTACACTATGCGAGCTGTGTATTTGAGGGTGAACGAGTTTATGATGGTAATATATTTAAATTAGAGGAGCACACATCAAGATTATTTTATTCTGCTAAAAGAATGGGCATAGAGATGCCCTATAGTGAAGATGAGATAAATATTGCATCTAAAAAAATAATTTCTATTCAAAAAGTTGAAAACGGATATGTGAGACCAGTTGTTTGGAGGGGAAGTGAAATGATGGCTATTTCAGCTCAACAAACAAAAACTCACGTAGCAATAGCAACATGGGAATGGGGCTCATATTTCGATCCTAAGCTCAAAGTTGAAGGTATAAAATTAAATATTTCTAATTGGAGAAGACCTGCTCCAAATACTATTCCTTGGGACACAAAAGCTTCTGGACTATACATGATTTGTACACTGTCAAAACATGAAGCTGAAAGACAGGGTTATGCAGACTCTCTTATGTTAGATCACGAAGATAACATTGCTGAGGCGACTGGAGCAAATATTTTTTTTAAGGATAAAAATGGAGAGCTTCATACTCCAATACCAGACTCCTTTTTAGATGGAATCACTCGAAGGACTGTAATTCAGATAGCTAAATCTAAGAATATCAAAGTTCATGAAAGAAAAATTAAACCCGATGAATTAAAAAATTTTGTTGGATGTTTTTTAACAGGTACAGCTGCAGAAGTGACGCCAGTTTCATGCATTGCAGAAAATCAATTTAAAGTTTGTGAATTGATAATCGATTTAAATGAAAGCTATCAAGCTTTAGTAAAAAAGAAAAAAGCAGCTTAATCCTTATTGTCTTCTGATATAGCATGATCTATTCCTTTGCGGATATATTCGTAACCTGTAAAAAGTGTTAAAGCAGCTGAAAGCCATAAAAAAATTATTCCTATAGTTTGAGCATTATAATCTTGGAAATTTAATATCTTATTACCAGTATCACCTGACAATAAAAGAGCTATCGCTACCATTTGTAATACAGTTTTCAATTTTGCTAGATTTGAAACAGGTAATTTTATTTTTCCTTTTGCTAAAAACTCTCTTAATCCTGAAATTAGTATTTCCCTTGTTAGAATTATTATTGCTGCGATCACTTCATAATTTCGAATAGTACCGTCCATCACCAAAAGTATCAAAGCAGTTGCAACAATTATCTTATCTGCAATCGGGTCTAATAATTCTCCAAGTTTAGACTCTTCACCTAAAACTCTTGCTAACATTCCATCTAAAAAATCAGTAAATGAGGCTGTGATAAAAAGTATAAGAGCTGTCAGATCACCGTAAAAACCAGGTAAGTAAAAAGCCAAAACAAAAAAAGGAACAATTAAAATTCGACCAACAGTTAAAATATTTGGTATTTTTTTAAGCATATTATTTATTCATGAAAGAAGTTATATATCTTTTTTGCAACTTTTTCCTCAACACCATCCACGGATTTAATCTCATCTAAGCTTGCAGACTCAACTGCTCTTGCTGAGCCAAAATGATTTAATAAAGCTCTTTTTCTTATAGAACCTATTCCGTCGATTTGATCGAGTAATGATTTGCTAATTCCTTTTTTCCTTTTTGCTCTATGAGCACTTATAGCAAACCTATGCGATTCGTCTCTGATTCTTTGGAGAAAGAATAGGGTGGGATCGTTTTTAGTAAATTTAAATTCTTTACCATTATGGAAAAAAGTCTCATTTCCGCTATTTCTATACTTGCCTTTTGCTATTGCAACTATCGGCAAGTCGTGGAGTCCTAATTCATTGAGAGTTTCTCTAGCTACAGAGTACTGACCTTTTCCACCGTCTATCAAAATTAAATCAGGAAAAGAAAGATAATTATCTTTCTCTTGTATGGCTCTTTTAAACCTTCGATTTAGCACTTCTCGCATCATACCATAATCATCCTGCTCATTTTTTTGAATTTTAATATTAAATTTTCTATACCTTTTTTTGATAAATCCCTCATCTCCATAAGCAATTAACGCACCAACACTATTAGTTCCTTGGATGTGACTGTTGTCATAAACTTCTATCAAATTTATATTTGTTTCTAAATTAAATTTATTTGCGACCGTATCAAATAATTCTCTATTATTCTGACTTTCATAAAGTTTCCTAGTTAGGCTGTCTTTAGCATTTTTAATTGCCTGATTAATTACTTTTAACTTAGTCCCTTTTTTTGCAATAGATATATTAATTTGCTTTTCCTCTTTTTGAGATAAAGTTTTTTCAATTAAAACTTTTTCCTTGATTTCTTCAGATAAAATTATTGAGGAAGGAACACTTTTATTTTCATAAAATTGAGAAACAAAAGAATTTAATATATCACCTAATTTTTCATCAGGATCATGCTTTGGAAAAAAAGCTTGATTACCCCAATTTTGTTTTGAGCGATAAAAGAAAACTTGAATACAGGTTTTGCCAGACTCTTTATAACCAGCAATTACATCGGCCTCAATTAAATTAGCCTCATTAATTCTCTGCGATGATTGAATAATATTCAAAGATTTTATTCTATCTCTTAAGATTACAGCTTTTTCAAAATCTAAATTATCGCTTGCCATTTCCATTTGGTCTGAGAGGCTTTTTTGTATTTTCCTTGATTTGCCAGACACAAATTCAATCGCATCATCGACTGTTTTTTTATATTCATTTTTTTCTATATACCCAACACAAGGACCAGAACATCTTTTAATTTGATATAAAATACAAGGGCGCTCTCTGTTCTTAAAAACTGTATCATCACAAACTCTTAGATGAAAAATTTTCTGTATCATCTTTATAGTCCAATTAGCCGAGCCTGCTGATGCAAAAGGTCCAAAATAAAAACCTTCTTTTGTTTTTTTTCCTCTATGTCTTTTTATTTGTGGCCATTTATCTTTGTTAGCAATAAAAATAAACGGAAAAGATTTGTCATCTCTTAAAAGAATATTAAATTTTGGTTTATGCTTTTTGATTAAATTCGCCTCAAGAAGTAAGGCCTCACTTTCATTTGATGTAGTTGTTATTTCAAGTCTTCTCATTTGAGATAACATTCTTTCTGTTCTGATAATATGATTTTTTTCCGCTACATAACTCTTAAGTCTGTTAGGCAAATTTTTTGCTTTACCTACATACAGAATATCTCCTTTATCATTTAGCATTCTATAAACACCAGGCAGCTTAGGAATAAGAGCGAGTTCTTTTTTAATTATTTCTTTGCCAATTTCAGAACTTATCATGACTTCTTTTTTTGGTAATTTGAATACCAACAGATGAACATTGTTTTAAAATTTCAAGTTTTTCAATTTTTAACATTATTTTGCCAATTCTCTTATCTTTGAAAAGCTCATCGAAAACAGCTTCAGCTAAAGTTTCTAAAAAATTATAATGTTTCTTTTTAATAAGTTTCTTAATTAATTTAACTATAGTTGCATAATTTACTATTGATCTAAGATCTTTATCATTAGAGGGCTTTTTATCTTGATAATCGATTTCTAAACTAAATTTTACTTTTTGTGCTTTTTCTTTTTCAAAATCATAATAACCAAGCTTCAAATCTAGAATAAGTTCATTAATTAGAATTTTTTTTTCATAATTAAATAAGCTTTTGTTTTTATCTATTTTTACAACTTTTAGATTATTTTTTTTCATTTAGAGTAAATTTTCCTTAAAGAAATTGATAAATTGAGGCATATATACATTCATATTATTTCCACCTATTGTTACACCTCTAGAGAGACACTTTTCTTTTTTCATAGTTTTAAAAATTTTTTTAAAAGTTTTTCTTGGTTCATTTTGAGCAGCTTCATACCAAGCCTCTTCACTTGTATAAATCTTATATTTATCTATTAGCCATTCTTTCCATATTGGATTAGTAACAATGCCGTTATTATCAACATATACATCTGGACAATCATGAAGAGTCATCGCCATTTTTTCTCTCCAAGGTTTTTTACCTGCATGCCATACATGATACCAACCTTCTTTAATATCAATTTTTACTTTTCCTGGAGGAGCTTTAATTCTCTCTGCGTGTTCTTTACAAAACTTAGCTAAAGTCCAATCATCTGCACCTCCGTGTACCACAAGTAAAGTCGTGTTAGACGTTAATACTGGTTCCGCAAAAAAACCAGCCATTCTACATTCAGCTGCTTCTGGAAGAATTGCATCAAAACCTTTCGTGCCATCAAGAAATTTTGAAGTAAATTTTACATCAGCTAAAAACAAGGAGTTTGTTCCACCTCTAGAGTGACCGGTGGTACCAAATTTTCCATTTGATCTTGGATGTGATTGTAAAACTTTTAACGCCATCATAGCATCAATGGCACCATTAATAAGAGGAACTTTAGATTGATCTCTCCAAGTTTCTCTTGCACCTCTAGGACAAAAATTATCTATATACATAACACCTATACCTTCTTTCAAAAGATTTTGTGCAGCATGATACACAAAGTCATTCCATACATAATCGCCTGGGCCGCCACTGCTATGAGTATAAATTACTATCGGAACTTTATCAGTTCCTTTTGGTAATTGTAAATATCCTGTAATCTCAATTGGATTTCTGAGATGTCCATCTATTAATACTGTTCTTTGATCAAATCCAGTATATGAATTAAATTTTATTATCTCTCCACCTTTGTGAGTCTTTAATTTAGCAATACCATTCAACATTGATTTTTTTTTAGTACAATTTGCCTTAGAGTCAAAATTTATATTTGTTGAATGTGCTAAAAGATTTGTTGTAAAAAAAATAGCAAGTATTACTAGTATTACTCTTTTCATTCTTTGCCTTTCATTATATCTGGTGTCTGCCAATTTAGGCTTTGACCACTATCTATTGCCAAAACTTGACCTGTAATAGAACTATTTTTTATAAAAAAGTCAACAGCATTACAAATCTCATTAACATCAACTTGATGTTTAAGTGGTGTAGCTAAATATTGACTTTTAAAATGTTTTTCTGATTGCCTTTTGTTTTTAATTGTTGGTCCAGGGGCTATTCCATTAACTCTTATGTTTGGTGATAAACTCATCGCGCTTGTTTTGGTCAAGGTATAAAGGCCTGTTTTACTTAATGTGTAAGAGAAGAAATATGGTGTAAGCTTAAATACTCTTTGATCAATTATATTGATAATATTGTTATTTTTGCTCCTAATATTCTTTGAAAACTCTTTTGATAAAAGAGCAGGGGCTTTAAGATTTGTAGAAATATGTTTTTCCCAACTCCTAGAGTTAAAATTTTCTAATTTGTCATTCTCAAATATTGAAGCATTGTTTACTAAGCAGTCAAAAAATTTCAATTTTGATTTTGAAAATTTAACAACCTTAATGATATCTTTTTCCTTACTAAGATCTCCTTTAACTAAATAAATTTTTGTTCCATAATTTTGAAGTCTTTTTTTTAGATTTTCAGCTTTTGACTTAGATTTATTGTATTGAATTACAATTTGTTTATTTGGACCTGATAATTTTTCAGCTATTGCAGCACCAATTCTTGTTGCTCCACCAGTGATAATTATCCTCTGTGCTTCCATTTTTTATCTCTTTTTTTGGTAACCTTAGTTCCTGGCATGCCCATTGTCGATCTACCTTTTGGATAAAGTTTATTTTTCACGTCATACTGTCTTATTTTTGGGTTTAAGGTGATTTCTAATTCAGTGCTTTCTAATTTTCTTATCTCATCTCTTATTTTGGCTGCTTCTTCAAATTCCAAGTTAGAGGCTGCTTCTTTCATTTTTTTGTCGAGAGCTTTTAAGTGTTTCTTAAGATTTCCTCCAACATTAGATCCTTCACTGATTTTTACATAATCTTTTTCGTAAACACTCTCTAAAATATCATTAATTTCTTTTTTAACTGTCTTAGCATCAATTTTGTTTTTTTTGTTATATGCTAATTGAATTTTTCTTCTTCTCTCAGTTTCTTGGATTGCCTTTTTAATACTTTTCGTTTCTTTATCAGCATAAAGAATAACTTTTCCATCTACATTTCTAGCGGCCCTACCTATAGTTTGAATTAATGAAGTCTCAGATCTCAAAAATCCTTCTTTGTCAGCATCTAAAATTCCAACTAATGCACATTCAGGTATGTCTAATCCCTCCCTCAATAAATTAATACCTACTAAAACATCAAAAACACCCATTCTTAAATCTCTCATGATTTCTATTCTTTCAAGTGTGTCTATATCTGAATGAAGGTACCTTACTTTTACTCCATTTTCGTGAAGGTATTCTGTTAAATCTTCAGCCATCTTTTTTGTAAGAGTAGTAACTAAAACTCTATGATTATTTTCAATTACTTTTTTACACTCATGCATTAAATCATCTACTTGATTTTTTGCTGGTCTTATTTCAACAGGTGGATCAATTAATCCTGTTGGTCTTATAACTTGATCTATAAACTTACCTTTTGTTTGTTCTAATTCCCAAGGACCAGGCGTTGCAGAAACAAACACTGTTTGAGTTCTCATCAGATCCCATTCTTCAAATTTTAATGGTCTATTATCCATACAGGAGGGAAGCCTAAAACCATATTCAGCTAATGTACTTTTTCTTGATCTATCTCCTTTATACATTCCGTTTAGTTGTGGAACTGTCACGTGACACTCATCAACAAAAATAAGAGTATTGTCTGGAAAATATTCAAAAAGCGTGGGAGGTGGTTCGCCTGGTTTTCTTCCAGATAAAAATCTAGAGTAATTTTCAATTCCAGCACAAGACCCTGTAGCCTCAATCATTTCAAGATCAAATTTAGTTCTTTCCTCAAGTCTTTGAGCTTCAAGTAACTTATTTTCAGCCCTGTGTTTTCTTAGTGTTATCTCTAATTCTTTTCTAATATTGATAATAGCTTGTTCTACAGTTGGCTTAGGAGTTATGTAGTGACTGTTTGCATAAATTTTTATCAAACTTAGCTCTCTTACTTGATCACCTGTAAGTGGATCAAATTCTTCAATTTTTTCAAGTTTATCTCCAAACAAACTTAGTCTCCAAGCCCTATCCTCTAAATGAGATGGGAATATTTCTAAATATTCCCCGCGAGCTCTAAAAGTACCTCTATAAAAATTTTGATCATTACGCTTATATTGTAAGGCAACTAAGGATTTTATTATTTGTTCTCTGTTATAATTATAATTTTTCTGTAGTGTCAAAGTCATTTTACTATAAGCTTCAACAGATCCTAACCCATAAATACAAGATACACTGGCAACGATTAATACATCGTCTCTTTCCAAAAGAGATCTAGTTGCGGAGTGTCTCATTCTGTCTATCTGCTCATTAATTGATGCTTCTTTTTCAATATATGTGTCTGATCTAGGGACGTAAGCTTCAGGTGTGTAATAATCATAATAGGAAACAAAGTATTCTACAGCGTTATCAGGAAAAAATGTTTTCATTTCTCCATAAAGTTGAGCTGCAAGTGTCTTGTTTGGGGCTAAAATTAAAGCTGGTCTGTTTGTAGCCTCTATCACCTTTGCCATGGTAAAAGTCTTTCCTGATCCTGTTACACCAAGTAGAACTTGATTAAATTCTTCTTTATTGGCTCCTTTTACTAATTTTTTTATTGCCTCAGGCTGGTCACCCGCTGGTTTGAAGTCTGATTTAATTTTAAATTTTTTACCACCTTCAAGTTTTCCACTGATTTTTGGATTTTTACTCTGAATATCTGTAATTAAATCTTGATATGTATTTTCCATATATTAAAGAAAGTAGTAGAATTAATTTATATTTCAATGAGCATAATATCAGAGAGTTTAAAAAGAATTAAGCCATCTCCAACGATTGCAGTCACCCAAAAAGCTAGAGAACTAAGAGCTGCAGGAAAAGATGTTATTGGTTTAGGAGCTGGAGAGCCAGACTTCGATACTCCAGAAAATATTAAAAGGGCTGCAATAAAAGCAATAAGAAAAGGAGACACAAAGTATACCGCTGTAGATGGAACTCCGGCTTTAAAAAAAGCAATTGTCGCAAAGTTTAAAAGAGAAAATAAATTAATCTACTCAGTTGATCAAATAACTGTTGGGACAGGAGGAAAGCAGGTTCTCTACAATACCTTTATGGCTACTTTAAATAAAGGAGATGAAGTAATTATTCCAGCACCTTTTTGGGTCTCATATCCTGACATGGTTTTATTGGCAGGTGGAAAACCTAAGATAGTAAAGTGCACAGAGCAAGAAGGCTTTAAGCTTACAGCAAAAAAATTAAAAAAAGCTATTACAAAAAAAACTAAATGGGTAATTATTAATTCACCCTCAAACCCGACGGGAGCAGGCTATTCAAAAAAGGAAATACATGATTTAGCTAAGGTTTTGTTAAAGAATAAAAAAATCTTTATTTTAAGTGATGATATTTATGAACACGTTCGATATGATAACTTTAATTTTTTCACAATAGCGCAAATCTCAAAACTTAAAGATAGAACTCTGACCATGAATGGTGTAAGTAAATCATATGCAATGACAGGTTGGAGGATAGGTTATGCCGCAGGTCCCAAAGATATAATAAAAGCTATTGGTAAAATTCAGTCACAATCCACTTCAAATCCCTCTTCAATAAGTCAAGCGGCAGCAGTTGAAGCATTAAATGGAAAACAAGGTTTTATAAAAACTAGATCTAATGCATTCAAAGTTAGACGAAATTTTGTTGTTAAAAGTTTAAATAGCATTAGGGGAATTAATTGTTTAACACCCAACGGTGCATTTTATGTATTTCCAAGTTGTAAAGGTTTATTAAATAAAAAAACAAAATTAAAAACTGATACGAATTTTGTTCAAAAATTACTTGAAAAAGGAAATGTTGCAGTAGTGCAGGGATCCGCTTTTGGATTAGAGGGTCATTTTAGAATTTCTTATGCAACATCAATGCAGAGTCTAAAGAAAGCAATGAAAAGAATTAAATCTTTTTGTGAAACTTTAAATGAATAATTTTACTTTTGATCTAGAATCTTCTTTGCTGGTATGGTCTTTTTAACCCAGGATTTTGGAATAGAATTAAATCCTTTTAAAGCGGAAAAATATGCTCCAATAAAGTTTGCTCGAGAGCAATTGCATCCACCAGCTTTAATTGTTTTTAAAATAGCTCCTTTATAATTTGTTGAACTTAATATTGCATGTATTGAGCTATTAAAAGTTCCTGGGTAACTGCAAGCCATGCCAAGCTTTTTGACAACTGATTGGTGAGAACTTGATTTTAATTTTTTAATTTTGATTATGTCATTAATGATAGTTTTATATTTGTAATCTTTTCTAAATTTTTTGACAAATTCATTTATTGGATTTTGTGCTCCTTTAAGAGCTAAGTCTATTATATGAAATTTCGCTAAGGCATACTTATGACTAATTTTTGAAATAGTCACGGTTGAGATTATTTTCTCTAAACTTTTAAAATCAAAACCATAAAGAAAATAAGGAAGGCTTGCACAAAAACCGTCAGACTCATTAACTTTAACTCCACCCGTTATTTTTTTTTTTAATTTGATATTTCTAATAGTTTCTATTACATTTTGGTGTATCCAAGGTCCTTTAATAATTCCTCGCCAGTCTTTTACTTTCTTATATTTTGATCTTAGACTTAAGTTTTTCCAATAAATGCTACCAGGACCAAAATTTTTTTTAATATTTTTTTTAAAACGTTCATTAATATTTTCATGTCCTTCTCGCAAGGTTTTGAACATGACTTGACCAATTTCATTGTATCCAGAGACATTACCTGTTTTGATATTGTAAAATGGACTTTTGTTTTTTTTAAGAAAAGAGAAATCTTTTTTTCCTCTAATATAAGAATTTAGCTTTTTCTGATTGTAAACCCAATGCAAGGGCCTTGCAGCAGCATCAGCTACTGTTGCACCTAAAAATACGTGTAGATTATTTCTCACGCTAATGTGATAAAAATTTTTCTGCCTCTAAGGCTGCCATACAGCCCATTCCTGCTGCAGTTACCGCTTGTCTAAATGTTTTATCTTTAACATCGCCAGCTGCATAAACACCAGGAATATTCGTTTCAGTTGAGTCTGGTTTAGTAATTAAATAACCCTCTTTATCCATTTTGAGCTGATCTTTAAATAGTTGAGTAGCTGGATCATGACCAATAGCAATAAAAACTCCATCTAATTTAATTTCTTCAATTTTATTTGTTTTAACATTTTTTATTTTAATTCCCTTTACATTTTTAGGATCTTTATCTCCTATAACGTCTTCCACGACAGAGTCCCAAATAATTTCGATTTTTTTATTTTCCATTAATTTTTTTTGAAGCATTTTTTCCGCTCTCAAACTATTTCTTCTGTGAATTAATTTTACATTAGATGCAAATTTTGTCAGAAACATCGCCTCTTCTACAGCAGCATTTCCACCACCCACAACTGCAACTTCTTTATCTTTGAAAAAAAAACCATCACAAGTAGCACAAGCTGAAACACCAAATCCTCTGAAATCTTGCTCTGATTTTAAATTCAACCATCTTGCTTGAGCGCCAGTTGAAATGATAATACTTTCAGCAGTGTATTTTTGTCCAGTATCGCCGATGGCTTCAAAGGGGGAAGTTTTTAAATTTACTGAACTAATGTGATCCTCTATCATTTCAGTTCCGACTGCTTTTGCTTGTTCTTTCATCTGATCCATTAGCCATGGACCCTGAATAACATCAGCAAATCCAGGATAGTTTTCTACATCGGTGGTTGTTGTTAATTGCCCCCCGGGCTCTGATCCATAAACTAAAATTGGTTTTAGCATAGCTCTAGCAGCATAAACTGCTGCAGTGTATCCAGCAGGACCCGACCCAATTATTAACACTTTTGTGTGTTTAGTTGGATTTTGACTCATATGAAAGCTATATAGTAATTTATGTCTAAATTAAAAGGTATATTATTGACCGAAGGAATGCATGGCATGATAAGCCAAGTCGAGGGTTTAGCTAAAGCATTAGGCATAATTTATATTCACCAAAAAGTTGAATTAAACTCCTTTGCAAAACTTCTTCCTGCCAAATTAACACCTATTTCAAATTTATTTTTTAAAAAATTTAATGTTCCTGAAGTTGACTTGATTATTTCGTGCGGAAGAAAAAGCGTTATTCCCTCACTATTTATAAAAAAAAATTCAAAGAAAAAAATTATTAATATTCACATTCAGGATCCAAAAGTTTCTTTAAAAAATTTTGATTATATAGTTGCGCCAGAACATGACGGTCTAAATGGTCAGAATGTTATTAATACAAAAGGTGCTTTACATTACCTTACAATGGATGAAATAAAAGATAATCATAATTATCTTAAAGATAAGATTAATATAAAAAAAGATCAAATTCTTCTCATTTTAGGAGGGCCAACTAAGTATTATAATTATGATAAAGAAAGTATTTCACCAATTTTTGAGACATTAAAATTTTTGGCAAAAAAATATGATCTTCAAGTAGTTGTAATACCATCAATGAGAACGCCAACCAAAACTATTGATTATGCAAAAATTTTTTTTGGAGAGGGTAATGTTGTTATTCAGAATGTAGATAAAAAAGCTTATCTAAGCGCACTCTCTATTTCGAAATTTATAGTTGTAACATGTGACTCTACCTCAATGATATCAGAAGCTGGTATGACGGGAAAACCCATATATGTGGCTCAAATAAATACTAAAAAAACAAATGATTATAAATTCAGACGATTTAGGAAGTTGTTTAGTAAATTAAAGATTATAAGAAATTTACATAATAGTTTAGAAATTTGGAACTATGAAAAACTCGATGAAACTGCTAGAGTTGCTAATATATTAAAAAAAAAAATACAATGTCATTTTTAAATTCAGTAGAAACTAAATCAATAGAATTCAAAGACCCATTCTTACATTGGGAATTAGATAAACCACTTACTAATGACCAAATAAATGAAATAGTGAATGCGGATATTGCTAACCCTGTAGAGTATAATTTAGATTATGATGGAACTAGGGCTATTGATGGTGGTGCCCCGGAATTTAGAAAAGGACTATCTCATGGTGGAAAAGCCTTAAAATTCAGATGTTTTATAACAAAAGAAAATTCTGAAGATTTCCCTTATCTAACAAAATTAATCGATGAATTACAAAGTAAGAAAACATACGAAAAAATTTCTAAGCTTATTGGCAAAGATTTATCTGGCTCTTACGTAAGAGTTGAAGTTATATGTGATAGACAAGGTTTTTGGCTGAAACCTCATTGTGATATTGAGGAAAAATTAATGTCCTGCTTATTATTTGTAAATAAAACAAACGAAAGTGAAAATTTAGGAACTGATTTTTATAACAATGATCTAAAAAAAGTGAAAACAATGTCATTTAAAGATAACTATGGTTATTTTTTTACAAGTGGACCAGGCACATGGCATGGAATGGAAAAAAAAGAAATTATAAAAGAAAGAAGATGTCTACAGGTTAATTATGTTACTTTCAAAACAGATTGGAAAGTAAAATAATAAATTCTTTAAAGAAGATTTGAGTATAACCCAGCTATTGTCAATATAGCTAAAATGAAACAAATACCAGTTACTGTTTTTAGTTGATCATTGTTTGATTTATCTGTGATTTTCCAAAATGTATCAGAATCTAAAACAAGATCTTTTTTATTATTTTTTTTGTAATCATTAGGAAAATCTATAATTTCTGCATTTAACAGATTTTTTTTTCTGTCAATTGCGGTTTCAATATATTTGTGAATTTCTGAACTCATAATTATAAATTAGATTTTCTAAATTTTTTTTAATTTTTGCAATCAAAATTTGTATCATTTTGGGTTTTTAAAATTTCATAAATTTATAAGATATTGTAACTAGTTAAAAAATTTCAACTTTTAATTGAAATCTAATTTTTTTTCTGGAGTGCATTAACTTCTAATTTTTTTGTTTTAAGGGATATAATCCCTTCAATACATGCTAACGCTGTAGACATGTTTGTACAATACGGAACTTTGTTTTTAAGAGTTGCTCTCCTTAACGCTATTGCATCATTAAGTCTATGTTCACTATTTCCACCACCAGTGTTGATTACTAATGAAATTTTTTTTGAATTCAAAACATCAACAATATGTGGCGATCCACTACTTACTTTATTGATTATACTACAGTTCATTCCATGTTTTTTTATATATTCAGCTGTACCTTTAGTTGCACAAAGTTTAAACTTTAACTTTATTAATTTTTTTGCTAGATCAATGCCTTCATCTTTATGAGAGTCTTTCAGCGATATAAAGGCAAGACCATTAGTTGGTAAAGAATTTGCTGAAGCTATTTGACTTTTAGCAAATGCCATGCCAAAATTTTTATCAAAACCCATCACTTCACCAGTGGATTTCATCTCAGGACCTAAAAGCAAGTCACTATTCGGAAATTTATTAAAAGGAAATACAGCTTCTTTAACAGCATACATACCTCTAGACTTATCTTTTAAATCAAATTTTGATAATTTTTCACCTGCCATTATTCTTGATGCAATTTTAGCAAAAGGAAGACCCTTTGCTTTTGAGACAAAAGGGACAGTTCTACTTGCTCTTGGGTTTACCTCAATTACAAAAATTTCATCTTTCTTTATTGCAAATTGTATATTCATAAAACCTTTTACTTTTAATGCTAATGCCAATTTTTTGGTTTGATTCTCAATTTTTTTAATCAAATAAGGTTTAATTGAAATCGGAGGAAGACTACAAGCTGAGTCTCCAGAGTGAATACCTGCTTCCTCAATATGTTGCATTATACCAGCCACATGAACTTGTTTTCCATCTGAAATTGCATCAACATCAACTTCCATTGCGTGATCAATAAACTTATCAATTAAGATTGGATTTTTTTCTGCAACTTTAAATGCTTCATCAACAAAGCTTCTTAGTTGACTTTTTTCATAAACAATCTCCATTGCTCTACCACCTAAAACATAAGATGGTCTGACTATTAATGGAAGACCAATGTTATCAGCAATTTTAATTGCTTCCTTTACTGTTTTTGCAATTCCACTCTCAGCTTGCTTAAGTTTTAACTTATAAAGTAAATTTCTAAATCTATCTCTATCTTCAGCTAAATCAATCGATGAGTACTGAGTTCCTAAAATCGGAAATTTATTGTCATTTAAAAATTTTGCTAGTTTTATCGGGGTCTGACCACCGAACTGTGCAATTATTCCTACTAAGTTACCTTTTTCTTTTTCTTTACTTATTATATTGAAAACATACTCATCTTTAAGAGGTTCAAAATATAGTCGATCACTAGTATCATAATCCGTTGAAACTGTCTCAGGATTACAATTAACCATAATTGTCTCGAATCCATTTTCTTTTAATGAAAAACTTGCTTGGCAACAGCAATAGTCAAACTCTATTCCTTGACCTATTCTGTTAGGGCCGCCTCCCAAAATAATAATTTTTCTTTTTTCAGACGGATCAGCTTCACATTCTGATTTTACAGAGAAATTTCGCTGATATGTTGAGTACATATAAGGTGTGTAAGATTTGAATTCAGCTGCACAAGTATCAACTTTTTTAAATACTGGTAAAATTTTAAGAGCAGTTCTTTTTCTTCTTACAATATCTTCAGATATATTTGATAATTCTGCTAATTTTTTGTCAGAGAAGCCTATTGATTTAATTTTATTAAAATCACTAAAATTTTTTGGTAGGCCTTCATTTTTAATTTTATTTTCATAATCTACTATCTCTTTAATTTGCTCAAGAAACCAGGGGTCAATTTTTGATAACTTAAAAATTCTTTTTAAGCTTACATATTTTCTTATTGCTTCAGCAACAAGTAGCAATTTATTTGGAATATTTTCTCTAAGCTTTTTTTCTATATGTTTTTTATTTAAATTAAATATTCTGTCTAATCCTGAAAAACCCGTTTCTAGAGAAACCAGTGCTTTTTGAAAAGACTCTTTAAAGTTTCTTCCTATAGCCATAGCTTCACCAACCGATTTCATAGAGGTACCTAAAGTAGCTGGAGAGGTTGAGAATTTTTCAAAAGTAAACCTTGGAATTTTTGTTACAACATAATCAATACTAGGTTCAAATGAAGCTGGTGTCACTTTAGTGATTTCGTTTTTTAATTCATCTAATGTGTAACCAATCGCAAGTTTAGCAGCAACTTTTGCAATTGGAAATCCTGTTGCTTTTGATGCAAGAGCCGATGATCTTGATACTCTTGGGTTCATTTCAATTACCACCATTCTCCCATTTTTTGGATTTATGGCAAATTGAACATTTGATCCACCAGTCTCGACTCCAATTTTTCTTAAACATGAAATAGAGGCATTTCTCATCACTTGATATTCTTTGTCTGTTAAAGTAAGTGCCGGTGCGACAGTAACCGAGTCCCCGGTATGAATTCCCATTGGATCAATATTTTCAATTGAGCAAATAATAATGCAGTTATCTTTTTTATCTCTTACAACTTCCATCTCAAATTCTTTCCAGCCCTCTAAACATTCTTCAACTAATACTTGGCTAACCGGAGATTCGTGAAGCCCGTTTTTAATTATCTTTTGGTAATCTTTTTTATTTTTTGCTATACCACCACCAAGACCTCCCAGTGTAAATGCAGGCCTTATAATTGCAGGAAGACCAATTTTTTTTAAAACTTTAGATGCTTGCTTAATATTGTTAACTATTTCAGATTTAGGTAAATCCAAACCAATTTCAATCATATTTTTTCTAAATTTCTTCCTATCCTCCGCATTTGCAATTGCTCTAGAGTTTGCTCCTATAAGTTCAATCTTATATTTTTTTAATATCCCTTTTTTTTCAGCTTCCATTGCAAGATTGAGAGCAGTTTGGCCGCCCATAGTTGGTAGAATTGCATCTGGTTTTTCTTTTTTTAGAATTTTTTCTAAAACTTCTGATGTTATTGGCTCAATGTAAGTTTTATCAGCAACATCAGGATCAGTCATTATAGTTGCAGGATTTGAGTTAATTAAAATTACTTTGTAACCCTCATCTTTTAATGCTTTACAAGCTTGAGTGCCTGAATAATCAAACTCACATGCTTGGCCAATTATTATAGGTCCTGCCCCCACAACTAATATTTTTTTAATATCTTTTCTTTTTGGCATTTTTTTTTATTTCGTTTATAAACTCTTGGAATAAGTAGACGCTATCTTGAGGTCCAGGGTTTGACTCTGGATGATATTGAACTGAAAATACAGGTCTATTTTTTAATCTAAGTCCTTCAATGGAACTATCAAACAGAGATTTATGAGTGATTTCAATTTTTTTTGGTAAATTTTCCTCAACCACTACAAAACCATGATTTTGACTAGTAATTTCAACTTTATCATGAACTAAATTTTTAACAGGATGGTTTGCACCTCTGTGCCCCAGTTTCATTTTTTTTGTTTTTGCACCCAAAGCTAATGCTAAAATTTGATGACCTAAACAAATCCCAAATATAGGTAGATTTGCTTTAATTAATTTATTAATTATTTTTATTGCATACTTTCCTGTTGCCGCTGGATCACCAGGGCCATTAGATAAAAAAACTCCATGCGGTTTAAGATTTAATATTTTTTCTGCAGAAGTCTTACAAGAAACAACCGTTACTTTACATTTGAAATCTGAAAAATATCTTAAAATATTTTTTTTTATACCATAATCAATTGCAACAATATGAAAAGAATTTTTTTTACTTCTTTCATATCCTGTTTCTTTTTTCCAAGTTTTAAGACCTTTCCAAATATAGTTTTTTGAAGTTGTTACTGTTTCTGCAAGATCGAGGTTTTTTAATCCACTCCATTTAATTGTGGAATTCGTTAATTTATTTATATTAAATTTCTTATTTCTTGAATATGAAATTGTCCCTTTAGGCGCCCCTTTATCTCTAATAAAATTTGTTAGACTTCTTGTATCTAGTCCAGTAATTCCAACGATTTTATTTTTTTTTAGCCATGCATCTAAATGCAAAAATGCTCTATAATTCGAGGGAGAAGTTATTTCAGAATTAAATATCACACCTCTTGCCCAAATTTTATCAGACTCAACATCTTCTTTATTGGTTCCAACATTTCCAATATGTGGGAATGTAAAATTAATTATTTGGCCTGCATAGGATGGATCAGAAATAATTTCTTGATAGCCTGTTAATGAAGTATTAAAGCAGACTTCACCTGTTGCTTCACCCTGATAGCCAATTCCAATGCCTTTAAAAATCTTTCTATTTTCAAGAACAAGAATGCCTGTATAATTTTGTAAATTTTTTAATTGAGTTTTTTTTACTTTTTTTAACAATTACAACCCATAAGTTAAAGGTTAATACTATAATTGATTTATTATCGCAACAGAGATGTATTATAAAATTGTAAAAAAACAATTTTTCTTTTGAAGAATTTTTTCTTTAAAGTAAGTTATTAAATTATGTCATTAAGAGAAACAATCGAGACTGAATACAAAAGGGCTTTAAAATCTAAAGATAAATCTAAAATCTCAACTTACAGGTTAATTTTATCTTCGATTAAAGATTTAGATATTTCAAACAGGTCTGGACCCAATAAAAAAGAAACTGATGACGAGGATATAAAAAAATTATTTAAGAAAATGGTTAAGCAAAGAACCGAATCGATAGAAATTTACAAAAAAAATAATCGGTTAGATTTATTAGAAGTGGAACAAAAAGAACATGATATTTTGTGTAGTTTTTTACCTAAACAGCTAAGTGATGATGATACAAAAAAAATTTGTAAGCAAACTATTTCTAGTTTGGATGCTACCTCAATTAAAGATATGGGTAAGATTATGGGTGAATTAAAAAAAAAGCATGCAGATGAAATTGATTTTGCAAAAGCAGGAGCTTTACTAAAACAATTATTAAATAAATAATGAAATATCCGAAAGAATATCTTGATGAAATTAAAACAAGACTGAAAGTTTCATCAGTTGTATCAAAAACTGTTAATTTAAAAAAAAGAGGGAAAGAGTATGTAGGTCTTTCACCTTTTAAAAATGAAAAAACTCCCTCGTTTACTGTAAATGATGAGAAAGAATTTTATCATTGTTTTGCAACTTCTGAACATGGAAATATTTTTGATTTTGTAATGAAAACTCAAAACTTAAAATTTGGTGAAGCAGTAAGACAACTCGCAAGCTTTGCCGGAATGCAACCATATATTTTTTCAAAACAGGATGAAGAAAGAGAGGAGAAATGGAAAATTTATTCATCAATTTTTAATGAATATATAAAATTTTATCATGACGAACTTTTAAAAAATGAAATTTATTCAAATGCCAGGGATTATTTGAAAGATAGATCTTTAAATAAAGACCAAGTTAAAAAATTTAAGATAGGATTTGTAAACAAAAATCCTAATTTTTTTGAAAAATTAAATAAAAATTATAGTACTGATGATTTATTAGAAACTGGATTATTTTATTTAGATGAAAAAAAAAAATTCTATGTTGAAAGATTTAGAGGACGTTTAATTTTTCCAATAAATAATATTTCAGGTCAACCCATTGCGCTAGGTGGAAGAATAATTGAAAAAAGTGATTATCTCGCAAAATATATTAATTCACCTGAAACATCTTTTTTCAAAAAAGGCTCAAATTTATATAATTTAGATTCAGCTAGAAGGTTATCAAATAGAATTGACCATATTTTTTTAGTTGAGGGTTACATGGATGTTGTTGGTTTAAGCAAAAGTGGAATTGAAAACGCTGTGGCCAACTTAGGAACATCTTTAACAGACAAACAAATTTTTACTTTAAACCAATTTTTTGATGATATTGTCATATGTTTTGATAGTGACGAGAGTGGCTATAAAGCTGCCTTAAGAGCTGCAGAAAATTCTTTAAAAGAACTTAAACCTGAAAAACAAATCTCATTTTTATTTTTGCCCGATAATGAGGACCCAGACAGTTTCGTGAATAAACATGGAAAAGATTATTTTATTGATTATTCAAAGGAAAATAAAATTTCAATACATGAGTTTATTTTTAATCATTATAAAAAAAATACCTCAAATAACCCATCTTCAATGGCAATTTTTGATAAAAAATTAAGATCATTAGCTAATACAATTAAAGATAATTATATAAGAAAGTATGTTTTAGAGTATTTTTTAGAAAAAATATCTGAACTCACTCCAAATATAAGTCAAAATAAAAAAAATTTTTTTATGAAAAGGGTCAAATCTTTAGATAAAACAAAAAAACATTTTAATGAAAGCAAATCCTTAACAACTATTGAATTAAAAGAATTTTCTCTACTATATTTGATAATGAATAATTTGAATTTAATACAAAAAAATATGCATTTACTGGAAAATGTAAAGTTATTTTCAATAATGAATAAACAAATTTTTGAAAGAATTGTTTCCAAGCTTGAAACTGGCGAAATACAGTCTATCAATAAACTTGAAATCGATGATCAACTAATTGATAGGATTAATAAATTTTCACCTATTAAACATATTTTAAAAAACAAGAAAAATAATGAATACGATATCATTGAATTATTAAATGATACAGTTCGCGATCTAAAAGATTATGACCTCGAATATAGAATCCAAGAGTTAGAATCAAAGTTTTCAAAGGATTTGAGCGAAACCACATTTAATCAGCTTCAAAAAGAGCTCAAAAAAAAGCAAAATATCAATTAATCCATACAATTTAATAATGGATTTTTACAAATTTAATATTATATAGGACTCTTCAAATTCAATTACTGTGGAAAGAATAATTACTAAATCATTTGCAAGACTTATGGGTAGAGGTACCCATAGGGGTTTTATAACACATGAAGAACTTAATAAATCCTTAGGTAAAAGAAACCTTTCAGATGAAAATTTAGCTCAAGCGTTTATTCATATCCTAGATGAAAATATAGTCTTAGTAGAAAAAAAATCTGATTTTAAAGTCTTAAGAAAAAAAGAAAAATCTTCTAAAGATGATGGAAAGACAATTGAGAAGAGTGACGATCCTATAAGAATGTATCTTAGAGAGATGGGTGGAGTCGAATTACTTTCAAGAGAAGGTGAAATTGCAATAGCAAAAAGAATTGAAGCAGGAAAAGATATTATGCTAATTGCACTTTCACAAAGCCCTATTACAGCTCAGCAATTTTTTGAATGGGATGGAAAACTACAAAGTGGAGAAATTTTAGTTAGAGAAATTATAGATATTGATACTAATTATATGGAAGATGAAAGCACAGGTCTCAGTGCGAAACAAAAAAACGTGGGTCAAAATGATAAAGAAGAAAATTCTACTGAGGAGACCGATGATGATTTTAATCCAACTCTTGCGGCAATGGAGACCGAGATAAAGCCAAAAGTTTTAAAGACGGTTAATGTTCTAACTAAAGAATATAATAAACTAATAAAATATCAAAAAGAAAAACTTAATTGTATTTTGAGCTCACAAACTTTTTCTTCAGCAAAAGAAAAAAGCTATGAAAAAATTGTAAATGGAATATTGGAAAATATAAAATCTTTACAATTATCCCCATCAGTTTTGGAGGATTTAGTACAGAAACACTATGTCGAAAATAAAAAAATAATTTCATTAGAGGGAAATTTATTGAGATTAGCAATGGATCAAAAAATACCTAGAACTGAATTTATTAAATTTTATATTGGAAATGAAATAAATCCTAATCTTAAAAAGTTTTTAGATACAAATTCAACCTGGAAAGCTTTCTTTTCGAAAAATAAAGAACAATTTAAGAATATAAAGGAACGATTAATAGAAATAAGTCATAAGCTTGGTATTTCAGTTACAGATTTTAAGAAATTGGTAAGTAGAGTTCAAAAAGGTGAGAAAGAGTCAAGAATAGCTAAAAAAGAAATGGTAGAAGCGAATTTACGTTTAGTCATATCAATTGCTAAAAAATATACCAATAGAGGTCTTCAATTCTTAGACTTAATACAAGAAGGTAACATTGGTTTGATGAAAGCTGTAGATAAATTCGAATACAGAAGAGGATATAAATTTTCTACCTACGCGACTTGGTGGATAAGACAGGCAATAACAAGGTCTATCGCTGATCAGGCAAGAACAATAAGAATACCAGTTCACATGATTGAAACAATAAACAAGATTGTGAGAACTCAGAGATTAATATTAAGTGAATTTGGAAGAGAAGCAACCCCAGAGGAATTAGCAAAAAAACTTAGGATGCCTCTTGATAAAGTTAGAAAAGTTTTAAAAATATCTAAAGAACCAGTGTCGTTAGAAAAACCAGTTGGTGATGAGGAGGATAGTAGCTTAGGAGATTTTATTGAAGATACAAAAGCATTGGCTCCTTTGGAACAAGCAATTAAGTCAAACTTGGGAGAAGCTACAACAAAAATATTATCTACACTGACACCGAGAGAGGAAAGAGTTTTAAGAATGAGATTTGGAGTAGGAATGAACACGGATCATACTTTGGAGGAAGTTGGCTTGCAATTTTCTGTAACAAGAGAGCGAATTAGGCAAATTGAGGCTAAAGCACTAAGAAAATTAAAACATCCAAGTAGATCAAAACAACTAAAAAGTTTTTTAGAAAGCTAGATTTTTCCAATAGGGCCGTTAGCTCAATAGTAGAGTACTGCATTGACATTGCAGGGGTAGTTGGAGCGTAACCAACACGGCCCACCAACAGATTTTTATCTTTAATTGATTACTGTATAAAAATGATATAATTAATCACCTGTTGGGCCTGTAGCTCAGTTGGTTAGAGCAGTACACTCATAATGTATTGGTCCCAGGTTCGAGTCCTGGCGGGCCCACCAAGCGATTAATTGCTGGAAAAATCTTCTAAACTTTTAAACAAAACTTTTATTTCATTATTATTTGATACTAGAATCGATGAGAATTCCTCTTTTTGTGTTCTAGCCAAACTTAAACCTTCTATTATTAAATCTCTAATTAAAGGGTTGTCAGGATTTTTTGTATAAATTCTCCAATCTATTTGTATTTCAGGTCTTTCTTTTGTTCCTTGAAGAATACTATTTACGATTGTGTAATTTTTATTAAGAACCTTTTTACTCATCACATCTATTTTTGGGTTTGTATACTCCGATAATCTATTTGAAAAACTTTTAAGAAAGTATTTTTCAAATAAGATTGAGTATTTTTCTTTTTCTTCATTACTTAAATTTTTTCTTGCTGGCCCTAATGTGTAAAAACCAATACCTTTAATATCTACAGTTTCTTTAGCGATAATTTTAAGTTTTTCTATTTTTTCATCTTTTGAAATATTTTCAGATAAAATTTTTGATGCTCTATTAACTGTTGATTGTACAAACACATCAGGTTCTAATGAATATACACTAACTAAGCTACCGAAATACAACAAAAGAACGATAATGAATTTACTATGATTCATTTTATAGACATTAGTTATCTTCTATTTCTTCCCAATCACTGTCATTTTGGGTTTGAACAATTCCTTTAGTATTCAAAATTTTTTGTTGTCTATCCTGTAAGTATAAACTCTTAACTGAAGCATAAAAATCTAATGAATTTTTTTCTAAATTTTCAATGGAGTCATAATTTTTTGCTCTAAAATCAACACCAGAAGTGATTTTTGAACTGAAATAATCTACCTCACTAAAATATTGAGTATCGTTTTTTGACGTTACATTGTACCATGCATCACCTCCTGTGAAATTCGCTATTGAAGCAATCGTATCTCTAGTGGTACTTGGACCTAATACAGGTAAAATTATGAAGCATCCAGGGCCTACACCATATTTAGCAAGAGTTTGTCCATAATCTTCTTTTCTATACTCCGTTAAACCCAGTTGATGTGCAACATCGAATATACCCAAAACACCAATTGTTGTATTAACAATAAATCTTCCAGTGTTAACACCTGCTTCCTTAAAATCACCCTGAAGTATGTTGTTTGGTATTGTAACAAGATTAGATATGTTATCTAAAGAATTACTTACTCCTTTTCTTAAAGGTTTTGGTAAGGTTCTGTAGACACTAGCAACAGGCTTAAAAACTATTCCATCTAAAGCTTGATTGAATGCAAAAGTGGCCCTATTAAATTTTTCAGAACAGTCTTTAATTTCTGACGGTTTGTTCTTTTCAAGTATTAAATCGCCATCAGCTCCTGCTTGAATGTTTGATGTTAACGCAAAAGTTGTAATTAATATTGTCGCAAAAAACCTTATCATAATCAGTTTATATTATATAAATCATTAATGTAAATTAAGAATTTGTTATTAATGACGCTAAAAATAGGCTTAAATTTGTTAAAAAAATACTCCATAAACTTTGATTTACCAGAAAGAAAAAAAAAACAAATTAAATTCATAATTATCCACTATACAGGAATGAAAAGTGAAACTCTTGCAATTAAAAAATTGAGTGATCCAAAATCAAAAGTAAGTGCTCACTATTTCATAAAAGATAACGGTAAAATTATAAATATAGTTCCAGATACCTATATTGCTTGGCATGCCGGAAAGTCTTTATGGAAAAATCACAAATCATTGAATAAGCATTCTATTGGTATTGAGATAAGTAATCCAGGTCATAATAATAACTATAAAAATTTTTCATCTAATCAAATTTCTTCTTTATCAAAGTTAATAAAATTTTTAATTAAAAAATATAAAATTAAAAAGACAAATATTTTAGGTCATTCAGATATAGCTCCTAATCGAAAAAAAGATCCAGGTGAAAAGTTTCCTTGGAAAATTTTATTTAAAAAGGGTTTTATAAATTGGCATAAATTAAGAGATAAAAAGATAAAAATTTATCGAGGTTTAAAATTAACTTTTATTGAGGAGGAAATATTCTTAAAAAATCTCTATAAATTTGGATATTGTAAAATTAAAAAAGGAAATTCATCAAAAAATAGGATTTATCTTACAAAAGCTTTTCAAAGAAGATTCAGACAAGGTCTTGTGAATGGCAAAATAGATAAAGAGTGCTTATTAATAAGCAAAAGTCTTATAAGAACTAATTATTATACTTGATATTTCCAAATTAAATAATAAATTAAACATGCCAGATAAACGACTTATCGCTTTGTATTTATAAAGAGGAAAGTCCGGGCTCTACAAGGACACAGTGCCAGGTAATACCTGGCGGGGGTAACCCTAGGGATAGTGCCACAGAAAATAAACCGCCATAACATGGCAAGGGTGAAAAGGTGTGGTAAGAGCACACCGGTTCTATTGGTAACAATGAACGCTGGAAAACCCCACTGAGAGCAAGACTAAGTAGAGATAACATTGTTTAAAAACAAAAAGCCGTCCTTGGCTAGTTATCAGGGTTAGTTGCTTGAGCTTAAAAGTGATTTTAAGCCTAGACAAATGATAAGTTTAAAAGACAGAACCCGGCTTATAGTTTATCTGGCTTCAATTCTTAAATTTCATAAAACTAAAATGTTCATGTTTTGACTGTCTTTCGAGGCTAAATATCATTAATTAAACTCTCGATTGAAAGTATTGACTCCTGTAAAAAAAACCCATATTGTCCCATATATTCCCAAATTAAGGAATAAAGGAATTTATGGTTTATGTTTTTATCAACTTACGAAAACAAGTTGGACAAGAAAGGGAGGGTTTCAGTGCCTTCTAGTTTTAGATCTTATTTATCAAATTTAGGTTACAATGGTATTATTTGTTATCCTTCATTTAATCATCAATCAATTGAAGCATGGCCTCAGGAGCGAATAGAAAAAATTTCCAGTGCGATTGACACTCTTAACCCTTTTGAGGACAAAAGAGATTTTTTTGCGACTTCAATACTATCTGAGAGTATTAGTTTACAATTTGACAGTGAAGGAAGAATATCACTTACTCCAAAATTATTGAAACATGCAAAAATTAAAAACTCTATGGTTTTTGTCGGCCAAGGTAAAACATTCCAGATATGGGAACCATCTTTATTTGAAAAATTTAAGGTCAATGCAAGAAAAAAAGCAAATTTAAATCGAGCAAGTCTTAAATGGGAGAGTCAATTTAACAAATAACGGGGGATAAAAAAATGACTATTAACTTTAAAGTTCCAGAAATTAAAGAGTTACAACCAAGACTATTAGTTATGGGTGTAGGGGGTGCTGGTGGAAATGCAATTAATGAAATGATTGATAACGGAATGCAAGGTGTTGAATTTATTGCAGTAAATACAGATGCTCAGGATTTAAAACATAGTAAGGCAAAATCAAAAGTTCAGATAGGTTTAAATTTAACTAAAGGATTAGGAGCTGGAGCAAAAATAGATATTGGTCAAGCCGCAGCAGATGAATCATTAAATGATATAATAAATATCTTGCAAGGTGCAAATATGGTTTTTATCGCAGCTGGTATGGGTGGTGGAACTGGAACAGGTGCTGCCCATGTAATTGCTAGAGCGGCAAAAGAATTAAATATTTTGACTGTTGGAGTTGTTACTCTTCCTTTTTTATACGAAGGTCCTTCAAGAATGAGGAGAGCTCAAGTGGGGTTAGAGGAGCTAAGAAAACACGTTGATACAATCATAGTAATACCAAATCAAAATTTATTCAAAATTGCTAATGAACAAACTACATTTGAAGAGTCCTTTAATCTTTCTAACAACGTTTTAATGCATGGGGTTCAAAGTGTTACAGATCTTATGGTAAGGCCTGGAATTATTAATTTAGATTTTGCAGACGTTGAAACAGTTATGGCTTCAATGGGTAAAGCCATGATGGGGACAGGAGAGTCTGAAGGCGAAGGAAGAGCAATGAAAGCCACAGAAATGGCGATTAGTAATCCATTAATTGATGATTACACTTTGAAGGGGGCAAAAGGATTACTAGTAAATATTACAGGAGGGAAAGACTTAAAGCTATTTGAAGTAGATGAAGTAGTTAACAAAATAAGATCTGAAGTAGAGGCTGATGCAGAGGTAATTATTGGTGCTATCACAGATCCAGCTCTTGAGGGAAAAATAAGGGTGTCAATTGTTGCTACGTCATTAGATGGCCAACAACCTGAAACTAAATCAGTTATAAACATGGTTCATAGAATACAAAATAGAAATCCTGGATATTCTGATTTTTCAAACCTGGGATCAAATCCAACTTTTAATTTTTCAGGCAATAAGGCAAACCCAGTCTCACATGGTGCGAACGCTTTAAAGCTTGAGAATGAAGTGGTATCTGAAAATGTTGATGAGTCTGTTAATACAATAAATAATCAATATCATGAGGAATTATTAAAAAATCAAAATGTAGAAAGTATAATCGAAGACACATCAGACGAAAATGAGGTATCTTTTTCACAAGAAGCTTTAGACAATAATTTAAAAGATGCTTCAGTAAATTTGAAAGAGTTTGGAGTTGAGTCTGATGAACCAGATTTATTTAGTTCAGATAATCAAGCAACACCCTCAGATGATTTATTAAATTCTAATACAGATGATCAAGAAGAGGATGATCTTGAAATACCAGCATTTTTAAGAAGACAAAAAAACTAATGTTCTTCAAAAAAATAAATGGAGGCCACCATGGTATCGGGTACTACAAAACATTATCCGGTACTGCTAAGTGAGTTAATTAGTATTATTACCCCTCAACATGGTGGCACATTTATTGACTGCACGTTCGGACAAGGTGGATATTCTAATAAAATTTTAAGCTACGAAGATACAAAAGTAATTGCTCTAGACAGAGATATAGATAGTCAGAAAAAAGCACAAAAAATTTTAAACTCTTTTCCAAATAGGTTTACATTTAAAAACAAAAAGTTCAGTCAATTAGGAGAATTAAAACTCAGGCAAGAAAATATAAAAGCAGTAATTTTTGATTTAGGATATTCTTATTCTCAAATTAAAGATCTTAAGAAAGGCCTGTCATTCTATTCTGATGGAGATTTGAATATGAAAATTGGTATTAATGATTTTTCAGCCAAAGAAGCAATAAACAAATTAAAGATAGATGAATTAGAAAAAATATTTAAATTTTTTGGTGAAGAAATAGAAGCAAAAAAAATTGCAATTAATATTGCTAAAGAAAGAAAGAATAAAATAATTGATACACAAGGTTTGGTAAAAATAATCGAAAAAACAAAAAGAAAAAAAAATTTTAAAATTCACAGTGCAACAAAAGTCTTTCAAGCTTTGAGGATTTTTGTAAATAGAGAAATAAGTGAGTTAATAAATGGCCTTGTTGCAGCAACCAAAATATTAAAAAAAGATGGGACTTTAGCTGTAGTTACATTTCATTCTTTAGAGGATAAAATAGTAAAATATTTTTTTAAAAGTTTATCGGAAAAAAAAAGTATATCGCGGTATTTTCCAAAAATAAGCCAACCAGATACTCTATTTTATATGTTTCAAAAAAAACCTATAACACCCTCACCAATAGAACTTAAAGAAAACATTTCATCTAGATCAGCAAAACTCCGGTATGCTCTTAAAAAAAAAGATTTTTATAATTTTGAAACTGATATCTTCGAAAAATTCAATTATTTAATAGAGATAGAAAATTTTGGGGATAAATTATGAAAAAATTTTTGATAATCTCTACAATCTTTTTTTTAATTTTTTTTACAGCTTTTATTAAAAATTCGACTAAAAGAATTGACGATTTGATTTTTAGCTCAGAAGAAAATCTTAGAGTATTAATCAAAGATTTTGAAAATATCAAATTAGAGTACGATTTTTTAAGTTCGACGGAAAGATTACTTCAATTTCAAAATAAATACTTTGAGGAAGAATTAATAAAAAAAAAGATCCAAAATATTAAGATTATTAATAGATCTAACAACGACCTAAATATAGAAAGTCTGAAATTTAATAATGCAAACTAAAAAAACAAGGATTTTACTAGAGGACCAAGAAAATAATTTTTTATTTAATAGAAGCAAATCTAATATAAATATAATATTTAATAGAATAGCATTCATATTTTTTATTTTTTGTATCATTTCTTTAATATATTCTATTCATTTAATTCATCTTGGATCAAGAACGTCAAATTTAGAGAATTTCACTAACTTTAAACCACTATCCAACAATTTATATAGAGCAGACATAGTTGATAGAAATGGTAGTTTTTTGGTAAAAACTGTAAGTTCAATAGATATTGGCATCAGTACTAAAAAAATTATTGATAAAAAAAGATTGTTGTTGAATCTTAAATATATTTTTCCTAACAAAGACTATTCAAGCATTAATTCAAAACTTGAGAATAAAAATTTTTTTTATTTTGAAAAAAAAATATCTGAGAAAAAATATGAGAAAATAATGCAACTAGGTGATAAAGCTATTCAACCAGAAGAGAAACTTACCAGGATTTATCCAGAAAAAAATTTGTTTAGTCACATTATTGGTCAGATTGATAGTGATAATAATGGAATATCAGGTTTGGAAAAGACATTAGACGAAACATTAAAAATCAATAAAAAAGCAATCAAACTTACAGTAGACAAAGACGTTCAATTTTTAATTAGGGAGGAATTAATTAAATATAATAAAATTTTTAAAACTAAAGGAAGTTCGGCAATTTTAATGGATGTAGGAAATGGGGAAATTTTTTCACTAGTGTCACTTCCAGATTTTAACCCTAATAAAAGAGAAAAAATTTCTGACACAAGGTTTATAAATAGAGCTACAAAAGGGGTATATGAATTTGGCTCAATTTTTAAAACATTTACGCTAGCCGCTGCATTAAATGAAAAAATAATTGAACCTAAAACTGAATTTAAAAATTTACCAAAATCATTAACTTGCGCTGGATTTCCAATAAGAGAATATGATAATGAAATACCTTCCCGATTAACAGCTGAAGAAATTCTGATAAGATCTGGAAATATTGGTTCGGTTAGAATTGGACAAAAGGTTGGAGAAGACAAATATAAATTATTTTTGTCTAAGCTTGGAATATTAAATAAAATCAATTTTGACATTGAAGAAGTCGGAAAACCTTTAGAATTTAAGTGGGGTAAATGTCCTCTTGCAACAGCATCTTTTGGTCATGGTATTACAACAACATTACTTCAAATTGCAAAAGCCTACTCGATTATTGCGAATGGAGGATACAACATACAACCAAAATTATTAATGAATTATAAAAAAGTTAAAAAAGAAAAAATTTTAAATGATGATGTTTCAGACAAAATTTTACCAATTTTAAGAAAAATAGTTACTACAAAAGAAGGTACAGCCTCCTTAGCAAATGTTAGTGGTTATGAAATTGGAGGAAAAACTGGAACTGCTCAAAAAAGTAAAGATGGTATCTATTCGAATAAAAAAATTAATTCTTTTGTATCTATTTTTCCAATATCTAAACCAAAATTTGTTTTGGCAGTGATGCTTGATGAGCCGAAACATAACAAAGATTATATTTATCACTATAGAGATGGGTCAAATATAAAATTTAAGGGCACTCCATTTAATACAGCTGGTTGGACCACTGTTGAAGTTAGTGGTCAAATAATAGAAAAAATTGGGCCTATTTTAGCCACAAAATATAATCAAATTAATTTTTAATGTTATTAAAAGATTATTTTCCTAAAGTTGATAAAAAATTACAAAACATATCTTTCTCAGGTATTTCTTTTGATAGCTCTAAATTAAAAAAAAATAATATTTTTTTTGCAATTAAAGGCAACACTGTTGATGGAAATAAATTTATATCAGCTGCAATTAAAAAAGGGTCAAAAATTATTGTCACAGAAAATAAAACCAAAAAAAAGATTGATGGAGCATTATATATTCGAACTAAAAATATAAGAAAGTTAATTGCTGAGATTGCATTTAAAATTCATAAAATGATACCCAAAAATCTTATTGCAGTAACTGGAACAAATGGAAAATCATCTATCGCAAATTTCTACTATCAAATTCTTAGACTGAATAAAAAAAAAGTTGCCTCAATTGGAACCTTGGGGGTAAAATCAGATAAAATTAATCATAGTTTACCAAATACAACCGTAGACCCTTTATATTTAGGACAAATTTTAAAAAAATTAAAAGATAGCAAAATAGATAATGTGATAATGGAAGCATCAAGCCATGGTCTTAAGCAGCATAGATTGGATGGTTTACGATTTTCAACAGGAATATTTACAAATTTATCTCAGGATCATATTGATTATCATAAAAATTTTAGGAATTATTTTAAAGCAAAGCTTTATCTATTTGAGAAACTTATTAAACCCAGAGGTAGTGTAATAACTGATGATAAAATACCTGAATTCAAAAAAATACAAAGTATTTCAAAAAAAAGAGGCTTAAGCGTCTATACACTTAATAATCACACAAAAAATTTTAAAATCATATCACATCGGTTTAGTGGAGATACTCAGGTATTGAAAATTAAGTATAAAAAATTAATTTACGATATTAATTTAAATTTGATAGGAAAAATTCAGTTAAAAAATTTGATAATGGCAATAATTGCCGCTGCTAAGAGTAATATTGATTTAAAAAAAATTTTAAATGTAGCTCCAAAAATTAAATCAGTCGCAGGCAGACTCGAAAAAATTGGTAAGATTAAAAATCACTCAAAAGTAATTCTTGATTATGCACATACTCCTGACGCTTTAAAAACTTGTCTTCTCAATTTAAGAGAACAATTTCCAGAAAAAAAAATTTTATTATTATTTGGATGTGGAGGTAATCGAGACCAAGACAAAAGACCCAAAATGGGAAAAATTGCAGATATTTATTCAGATGAAATATTCCTTACCGATGATAATCCAAGATATGAAAGCCCAGCGCAAATCAGAAAAGAAATTAAAAAAGGAATAAAAAGAAAAAAAATATATGAAATTTCTGACAGATCAAAAGCAATAAAAAAAGCTATAGAGAGACTGAATACAGGTGAAATTTTATTAATTGCGGGTAAAGGACATGAGGAAATTCAGGATATTGGCAAAAAAAAAATTCATTTATCTGATAAGAAAACGATCATTAAAGAAATAAAAATCAAAAATTCGAATTTATCTAATAATTTGAAACTTAATATTTTAAAAGAAGTATCTGGTATTAAGAACTTTAAGCTAGATAGACCAATGAACAAAGCAAGGATTGACTCAAAAGAAATCAAAAAAAATGATATCTTTTTTGCAATTAAAGGAAAAAAAAATGATGGAAATAGATTTGTTTCAGAGTCATTTAAAAAAAAAGCGTCTTTTGCTGTTGTTAATAAAGTTCAAAAAAATCTTAATAAAAAACATCAAATATTGACAAGGAATAGTCTCAAATTCCTAACTGATGTATCAAAAATTTTGCGAGAAAATATTAACACTAAGATTATTGCAATAACTGGCAGTTGTGGAAAAACAACTTTAAAAGAATTGCTAGGATATTCTCTTAAAAAAATTGTTAAAGTGAGCATTTCTCCAAAATCTTTTAACAACAAGTATGGAGTTCCTTTAAGTCTATTTAATTTAAATCAGAAAGATGATTATGGAATATTAGAAGTCGGTATGGATAAAAAAGGTGAAATAGATTACTTATCAAAGATTATAAAACCAGATGTGAGTGTTATTACAAATATAAATTATGCTCATGCTAAAAATTTTAAAAGCATTAAACATATCGCTTTAGCTAAATCAGAAATAATTCAAAATACTAAAAGTAATGGATATGTTATTTTAAATGCGGACGATAGATTTTACAAGTTACATAAAAAGATAGTTCTTAAGAATAATTTGAGACTACTTTCATTTGGCATTAAAAATCAAAAATCAGACATAAAATTATCTAATATTAAAAAGAATGGTGTAAATTATAAAATTGAAGTAAGGATTAAAGGTCAAAAAAAAACTTTTTCAATTTCAAATGATTTTGAAAACAATATTTATAATATTTTAGCAGCTATAGCTATTAAAAGCGTGTATTTAGATATTTTTAAATTAAGAAAAAATATTTTTTTAGATTTTAAAAGTCCAGTAGGAAGAGGTGATTTTTCAAAATTAAAGATTAATGGTAAATCTTTAAATCTTATCGATGAGAGTTATAATTCGAATCCTTTATCTCTCAAATCAGCAATACTTAACTTTGACAAGATTTCATCAAATAAATCAAAAAAAATTATTATACTTGGAGATATGTTAGAATTAGGAATTCATTCTAAAAAATTACACCAATCAATTGCTCTATTATTGAATAAGACAAAAATTGATAAAGTATTTGTAAAAGGGAAAAACATAATTTTTTTGTTTGATAGACTATCAAAATCTAAAAAAGGAGTAATTTTGCAATCTAAATCTCAGATTATTAAATTGATTAAGAATGATTTAAATAATAATGATTATTTAATGGTTAAAGCCTCAAATGCGACAGGATTAAATATGATAGTAAAAGATTTAAAAAGTGTAAAATAATGCTTTATCAATTTTTACTAAATTTCGTTGATCATTTTGGATTTTTAAATGTTTTTAAATATTTAACATTCAGAACAGGATTATCTGTTTTTACTTCATTAATTATTGTTCTAATTCTTGGGAATCCACTCATAAGATTTTTTTCGAATCAAAAAATTCTAGATCCAATTCGCGATGATGGACCTGAGGAGCATATTATAAAAAAAATTGGTACACCTACAATGGGTGGTTCAATTATTTTATTTGGTCTAATTGTTTCAGTTCTATGCTGGGCAGATTTATCAAATATAAATATATTATTTTGTTTATATATAGCAATTTCTTTTGGTTTATTGGGAGCTTTAGATGATTATAAGAAGATTAAACATAGCAACTCGTTAGGTATTTCATCAAAGTTAAAAATAATCTTACAAATTCTATTAGCTATAATTGGTGTAATTTTTTTTACTTTTCTTGTTGATAATCAAGAAATTACAAATCTATATTTTCCATTTTTTAAAAATTTAATAATTAACCTCGGATGGTTTTTTATTCCTTTTGCAGTATTTGTTATTGTTGGTTCATCAAACGCAGTCAATCTCACAGATGGCCTCGATGGTTTGGCAACTGTACCAGTAATATTAGTAGCTGCTTGTTTCGCATTTATAAGTTACGTAACTGGTAATATAGTATTTGCAGACTATCTTCAAATTCCATACATTGAGGGAACTGGGGAAATTTCAATTTTTTGTGGAGCAATTATTGGATCATGTTTAGGATTTTTATGGTTCAATGCTCCGCCTGCAAAAATCTTTATGGGAGATACAGGATCATTGTCACTTGGCGGTTCTTTGGGTGCTGTAGGCATAATAACAAAACATGAAATTGTTCTAGCCATTACTGGCGGTCTTTTTGTTTTAGAGGCAGTTTCAGTCATGGTTCAGGTAATTTCATTTAAACTAACTGGAAAAAGAATTTTTAAGATGGCACCGATACATCATCATTTTGAAAAAAAAGGTTGGCCAGAGTCCACTGTCGTAATTAGATTTTGGATAATATCGATTATTTTAGCGATGGTTGGTTTGGCTACCTTAAAACTTAGATAATGAATAAAGATTTAAATATTTTTTTAAATAAAAAAATATTGATTTATGGCTTAGGTAAGACAGGTATTTCCACTTATAATTTTCTTAAAAATAAAAGCAATGTTTTTTTGTTTGATGATTTTCTTCTAAAAAAAAAATTTCCGAATTTAAAAAATAACTTAATAAATTACAAAAAAATTTTAAGTACAGAATTTGATTTAATAATTTTAAGTCCTGGCATAGACATGTATAAATGTAAACTATCAAAATTTTTAGAAAAAAATAAAAAAAAAATTTTTTCTGATTTAGATATTTTTTATGCTTTCTATAAAAATGATAATATTACAATTACAGGCACTAATGGAAAATCAACTACATGCCAGCTTCTATATGAAATTTTTTCAAGTCAAAAAATAGATGTTAGATTAGTAGGAAATATAGGAAATCCAATTCTTTCAGCAAAAAAGATAAAAAAAAAAACGATATTTATAATTGAAGCATCATCTTACCAATTAGAATACAGTCAATTATTTAAGTCTAAATATGCTGCGATATTAAATTTATCTCCAGATCATCTAGAGAGACATAAAACTTTTAAAAATTACGTTAAAGCAAAGTTTAAATTACTGGTAAATCAATCAAACTCAGATTTTTTCTTTGTAAGGAAAGATAATGGTTATATTCATAAAAAAATTATGTCACTCAAAGCTAAAAGTAAAATTATTGAATTTGATACTAAAAAAGTAAAAAATTTTTTAATTAAAATAAGCAACGATTATTTTTTGAATGAAACAAATGTAGAAAATTTATCTTTTGTTTTGGAAATCACGAGCAAGCTTAAGATAAAAAAAGAGATACTAAAAAAGACTGTTCAAAATTTTAAGGGACTCAAATATCGTCAACAGATAATATTCAAAAAAAATAATCTAACAATTATTAATGACTCTAAATCAACTAGTTTTTCTTCATCTATCGGTGCATTAAAAACAAATCACAATATTTATTGGTTATTGGGTGGTATATTTAAAAAAGGTGATAAATTAATACTTCCAAGAAAATATTATAAAAATATTCAAGCATTCATTTACGGAAAAAACAAAAAACCTTTTATAAAGGAGTTGGATGGCAGAATTAAGTATCAAAATTTTAATAGTATTAAAGATGCTTTAAAAAAAATTTTTATTGATGTAAAAAATGGAAAATTACAAAATCGAACTATATTTTTTAGTCCTTGCGCGGCATCATTTGACAGTTTTAAAAATTTTGAGGATAGAGGATCCTATTTCAATAAATTAGTAAAAAGATATACAAATGGAATATAAAAATTCAATATATAGTTTGTATTACGACTGGTGGAAAAATATAGATAAATTTATCTTTTCATTAATAATAATACTTTTTTTTATAGGCTTATTTTTTTCACTCGTATCTACGTCTCTTCTAGTTTCAGATAAACTAGATACAAATGATTACACTTTTTTTTTAAAACATTTATCTTTTGTTATTTTAGGTCTAATTATAATTTTTTTATTATCTTCCATTAATGAAAAGAGATTATTTAAAATTTCTCCGATTTTCTTTTTATTTTCTTTAATTTCACTATTTTTAGTTCCAATAATTGGTGTTGAAGTTAACAGTGCTCAAAGATGGATAGATTTATTTTTTTTACCAAGATTTCAACCCATTGAAATAGTTAAGCCTTTTTTAATCATTTTGATAAGTTTAATCTTGAGCACTAATAGATATAGCAATATTTATTTTAAATATTTATTATCCTTTTTGATCACTTTGGTTATTGCTCTATTATTAGCCGCTCAACCAGATATTGGGCAAACCTTATTAGTTTTTTTTAGTTGGTCTGTACTTATTTTTATTTCAGGTATCAACATAATCTTTCTAATATCTTCTTGTTTAATAATATTTATGGGAATTTATCTATTAATAAATTTTGTGCCTAAGTTTGAATATATTAAAAACAGAATATTTTCTTTTTTTAATACTGAAACTGGAACTCATAATGCTCAATCAGAAAAAGCAATAGACTCCATTACGAGTGGAGGATACTTTGGAAAAGGGATTGGAGAGGGTACCTTGAAAAATAGGGTCCCCGAAGCGCATACGGATTATATTATATCAGTTATTTCTGAGGAATTTGGAGTGATTGCTATAATCTTAATTTTGTTATTATTTTTAATATTTATTTACTCTGTTTTTAAGAAAGTTTATTTGGAGCATGAAGAGAGAACAAAATTAGTTTTAGTAGGTTGTGCTAGTTTAATTTTAGTTCAAGCAATGATTCATATTGGTGTAAACATAAGACTTTTTCCAACAACAGGAATGACACTTCCATTTATAAGTTACGGTGGTTCGTCAATAATCAGTATTTCCATACTATCTGGTATAATTCTAAATTTAACCAAAAGAAAAATAAATTAGTATGAAAAAAAATATTTTTATTTCAACAGGAGGTTCTGGTGGTCATGTTGGACCAGCAAAAGTATTGTGTGAACATTTGATAAAAAAGGCTAATTTAATAATATCGACTGACAAAAGAGGCCTTAAATATTTTGAGAAAGATTCATATCAACTAGAAATAATTAATACACCAAAACTTAATAAAATTTTTTTTTATCCCATTAGCTTGCTTAAAGTTTTATTTTTGTCTTTAAAATCTTTTTTTTTATTAAAAAAAAAGAATATTGATATTGTTATCTCTACTGGAGGATATATGTCTCTCCCAATAGTATTAGCAGCCAGATTCCTTAAAATTAAAATTTATTTGATAGAGCCAAATCAAGTTATTGGTAGAGCTAATAAATATTTTTTGAGTTTTTGTGAAAAAATATTCTGTTACTCAGATTATATTAAAAATTTTCCCAAGAAATATGATCAAAAAATTACAACTATCTATCCATTGATAAGTAAAAAAATGTATAATTTTAGAAGACAGGAAAAAACTTCAAAAAAATTTACTATTATGGTTGTGGGTGGTAGTCAGGGAGCAAATATTTTTGATAAAGATTTAAGGAATATTATTGTGAATCTTTCCAAAACAAATTCACTTAAAGTAATCCAACAAACAAAAGAAAGAAATATCCTTTCTTTAGAAGAATTTTATTCAAAAAATTTAGTTGAAAATGAAATTTTTAATTTTGATAAAAATTTGTTTCAAATGATTGATAAATCAGATTTGTGTATAACAAGGTCTGGAGCTTCTACATTAGCAGAGTTATCGTTTATGAACATCCCTTTTGTGGCAGTTCCTCTACCGACATCTAAAGATAATCACCAGTTAGAAAACGCTAAATTTTACAAGGAAAATAATTGTTGCTGGTTAATTGAGCAAAAAAATTTTGAAGAAAAAATTGAGGAGCTTTTAAAAAAAATTTTAAATGATAAAAGTGATTATCTTAAAAAAAAGGAGAATTTAAAAAAAATAAATTGTCAAAATAACTGGACAAATATTAATCAAAAAATAATAAAGATTATCAATGAAAATTGAACTAGCAAAAACTGAAATTATTCATTTTATTGGAATAGGAGGAATTGGAATGAGTGGGCTCTCTTTGATTATGAAAGCTAAAGGCTTCACAATTCAGGGAAGTGATATAAGTTTCAATAAAAATATTGAAAGGCTAAAAAAAGAGAAAATCAAAGTTTTTATAGGACAAAAAAAACAAAATTTAAAAAACGCCACTATAGTTGTAGTTTCCTCTGCTATCAAAAAGAATAATTTAGAGATAATTGAGGCTAAGAGAAAAAATTTACCTATAATTTCTAGAGGAGAAATGTTAGCACACATTGTTTCTTTAACTAAAAATATTGTGGTGGTTGGCTCTCATGGAAAGACGACCACCACATCACTGATTGCCTCAATTTTTCAAAAAACTAAACTAGATCCAACAATTATAAATGGAGGGGTAATAAATTCTTTAAACAATACTGCAAAACTTGGTAAAAGTGATTGGTCAATTTTAGAGGCGGATGAGTCAGATGGAAGTTTTGTTCATATTCCACCCACGTATTCTATAATAACAAATTTAGATAAAGAACATATGGATTTTTATAGATCAATAGATGATTTGAAAAGGTACGTTAATCAATTTATTGAAAAAGTCCCATCGTTCGGTAAATCTTTTATATGCATTGATGATAAAATGAATAAAGATTTGGTAAAAAAACTAAAAAACCAAAATTTTTATACTTATGGCACAAATCCTAAGGCTAACTTTCATATTAAAAAAGTTAAACATAATATTAAATTTACTGAATTTGACTTACAAGTGAAAGTACAGAATAAAAAAAAATTATATATAAAAAAATTAAGAACACCATTGTTAGGAATTCATAATGTAAGAAATTCTGTAGCAGCAGCAGCAGTTGCTTTGACTATTGGAATTTCAATTTCAGATATTAAAAAAGGGCTGTCAAAGTTCAAAGGTGTTCAAAGACGATTTAATAAAATATTTACTTACAATAATATAGATTTTTATGATGATTATGCACATCATCCTACAGAGATCAAATTTGTTTTAGAGGGTGTAGATAAAGTGTACAAAAATTATGATAAGGTATGTATTTTTCAACCTCATAGAATTTCTAGATTAAAAGACTTAAGAAAAGAATTTTCCTTCTCATTTAAGAGTGCAGACACAGTTATTTTGTGTCCAATTTATACTGCTGGAGAAAAAATAAAATTAGGATTTAGTTATATGAATTTTGCAAAAGAAATTATTAAGAATTCAAAGGTAAAATTATTTTTAATTAACGACAACAAACGCTTAGCTAAATTTGTAAAAAATAATATGTATGGAAAAAAGATTGTAATTGGAATGGGAGCCGGTTCTATTTCTAATTGGATGAGAAGTATCCCAGAGTTTATTTAATGGAAAAAGATAATTTAAAAGAATTGTTGTCAGAATTTGGTGATAATGTAAAATTTGACTACGATTTAAAAAAAAAAAACTGGTTTAACATTGGTGGAAAATCAAAAATTTTTTTTAAAGCTGAATATTTAAAAGATTTAGTAAATTTTCTTAAAAGATTAAAAAATAAAGAAAAAATATTTATTTTAGGAGCAGGTTCTAATACTTTGATATCCGACGGTTTAATTAATGGTGTAGTAATCAAACTAAGTAAAAATTTCAATAATATTTCTCTTCATGGCGAAGATATGATCATCGCTGGTAGTGCGGTTTTGGATAAATCTTTATCAGATTTTGCAATGAAAAATGATATTAGCGGCTTAGAATTTTTATCATGTATTCCAGGAACAGTAGGTGGTGGAATAAAGATGAATGCCGGATGTTTCGGTAAAGAGTTTAAGGATATATTGTGTTCTGTTCAGGCAATAGATAAATTAGGTAATGTAAGAACAATACCGTCAAGTAATATAAAGTTTGAATATAGAAAAAATGACTTACCAGAGGATTTAATTTTTCTTAGTGCATCGTTTAAAGGCACAAAAAGTGACTCCCTTAAGATACAATCTGAGATGAAAAGATTAAAAAATGAAAAAGAAAAAAATCAACCTTCAAAAATAATGACTTCTGGAAGTACTTTTAAAAATCCAATATTACAAACAAAAAAAAAGGTATGGGAGCTTATAAAAGAGTCTGTCCCCTTGGATAAAAGTTTTGGAGACGCCCATATTTCTGAAAAGCACTGTAATTTTTTTGTTAATAAGGGAGAGGCAAAATTTGAGGATATGATAAAATTAATTGATTTCGTAAAAGAAAAAGTTTTGAAAAAAACAGGTATTAAATTAGAAAAAGAAATCAAAATATTAAAATAATTTGAAAAAAATACTAATAATCTCGGGTGGAATATCAAAAGAAAGAGCAATAAGCCTTGATACAGGTAAACAAGTAGCAAAAGAACTTAATAAGAATAATTATAAAGCTAAAATTACTGAGCCAAATTTTAAATTATTAGATGTTATCAAATCTTTTAAACCAAAAATTATTTTTAATGCTCTTCATGGTCAGTTTGGAGAGGATGGATATATACAATCGATACTAGAAACTACCAAAATACCTTATACACACTCGGGTGTTGTTCCATCTGCGATAGCTATGGATAAAGAACTTTCTAAAAAAATTTTTATCAAAAATAATATACTTACACCAAAATATATCTCCTACTCATTTAATAAATCAAATTTAGAATTAATAAAACTGATCAATAAAAAGCTAAAATTTCCAGTTGTGATTAAACCAACAAATGAAGGTTCAAGTGTCAACGTTTTTATATGTTCAAAATCGAATATTATAAAAAAATTGAATTCATTAAAAAGCTACAGAAAGGTTATTATCGAAAAATTTATTCCAGGAAGAGAAATTCAAGCAGCAATAATTGGCGCAAGAAAATTGGGTGCTATTGAATTAATCCCGAAAAGAAAGTTTTATGATTATCAAGCAAAATATAATTCCAAAGCAAAGACAAAGCACATCATACCTGTAGATTTAACTAAAACTCAATACAAAAGACTAATGGATATTACTTTAAAAGCCCATAAATTAATTGGCTGTGCGGGTGTTACAAGATCAGACTTTAAATTTTATAAAAATAAATTTTACCTTTTAGAAATTAATACTCAACCAGGAATGACAAGTTTATCTTTAGTACCTGAAATAGCAGCATATCGCGGTATTAAATTTATCAAATTGTTAGAACTTATATTAAAAGATGCCTTCAAAAAAAAATAAAAAAATTTTTATATATTTTTTTTTATTTTTAATACTTAGTTCTGCAAATAATCAAATTTTAAAAAAAATTGAGTACCCTAAATTAAAAAATATTCAAGTATTAGGTCTTGATACAATAGAAAATTTGGAAATTGAAAATAAACTAACTCATCTAAAACTACAAAACTTATATTTTTTAAATCCATTTCAAATAAAAGAAACTCTAGATGAAAATTCTTTAATTGAAACTTACTCAGTTTTTAAAAAATTTCCTTCGACAATTATAATAAAAATTAAAAAAACTAGGATTTTGGCTTCTACATATAAAAATGGTTTTAACTATTATATAGGATCTAATGGAAAGCTAATAAAAGTTAAGAATAATAAAATTGACAAACCTTTTGTGTTTGGGAATTTTACTAATACAGAGTTTTTAAAATTAAAAGAAATTATCGATAAGTCCAAGCTAGATTATAAAAATATTAAAAAAATTTATTTCTTTAATTCTGGTAGATGGGATATCGAATTATTAGATGGTTTATTGATTAAATTACCAGAAAAAAAATTTTTACAAAGTATAAATATATCAATGGAATTAATATCTAAAAATAAAATTGAAAATATTAAAATTATAGATAACAGAATAGAAGGACAGGTAATTTTGAATGAATAATGAAAATAGTTTTGAAACGTTCTTATATATTGGTAAAAAAAAAATATCTATTTTAATATGGAAAAGTGATACAAAAGATAAACTTTTTGAAAATAAATTTATTTTAAAAAATGAGTCAATCGATTCAGAATTAATTCAATTAGAAAAATTTCTTTCCTCTAATATTCTACAAATTGAGAAATACCTTAAAAGATTTATAAAAAAGATTATTTTGATAATAGATCATGAAGAACCTTTTAAGATTAAACTTTCCTTAAAAAAAAAGAATTATGGAAATTTTTTGAATGAGAAAAGTTTAGGTTTATTACTTAAAGATGCCAGAAGTCAGATAAAAGAAAATTATAACGACAAAGTTATTGCTCATATGATAATAGATAAATATTTAGTAGACGATAATTCCTTCTCATCCTTACCTGATAATGTAAAATTTGATAATTTATCTTTAGAAATAAATTTTGTTTGTTATTCAAAAGATTTATTTAAGGAACTTAAGAGGAAATTAGGCAATTATCACATAGAGATTAAGCAAATTTTAAGCGCAAGTTATATAAGGGATTATTTTAGTAATGATGAAAAAGATAAAAAAATGGATATTTTTTCTATGTGTCAGAAAATTATTGACGGTCATAATAATAATGAAATTTTGTTAGTGCAAAAAACTAGAAAAAATCAGGGTTTTTTTGAGAAATTTTTTAATTTTTTTAGCTAAGATTGTATTTTCTAGTAATATTTCTTGTTTTTGATCTTCCAAAATTCCGTAATAAACATCTTTAAATGTCTGTTTTAAACCAAAAAACAATCAAAAAAAAAATCCTCATTGAGGGAATTGGACTACACAGTGGAAAAAAAGTTACTCTTGATATCTATCCCGCAAACCCAAATACAGGAATTATTTTTAAAAGAGTTGACATTAAAAATAATAATATAATTCTGCCAAATATATTCAATGTAAGTAACGCGTCATTCTGTACAACTATAACGAATGAAAATGGAGTCTCAGTTTCGACAATAGAACATTTAATGGGTGCTTTTTATGGAATTGGTATAGATAACGCCTTGGTTGAAATTAATAATCAAGAAGTACCAATTCTAGATGGTTCTGCAAAAGTATTTGTTGAAGAAATTATGAAAGCTGGGATACAGACTAGCGACACACCAATAAAGATAATTAAAATTGAAAAAGATATAAAATTTTCATCTGATAATAAAACAATATCAATCAAACCAAGTAAGCTTAGTTTAGATATTGATTTTGAAATTAAATATAAGAACCCGTTAATTAGCAATCAGAGAAACTGCATAGATGTTTACAAAGATGATTTAAGCAACATATTTAACTCCAGAACATTTTGCCTTTATGAAGATATTGAAAAATTAAGGTCATTAAATTTAGGTCTAGGTGGTTCTTTAGACAATGCAATAGTAGTAAAAGATAATCAAATTCTGAATGAAGAAAAGTTAAGAAATGAAAAAGAATTTGTTAATCACAAGATTTTAGATTGTATGGGTGATTTGTTTTTATCAGGTTACAGAATTATAGGAAGTATAAAATGCTCTCAAGGTGGTCATAAACTTACTAATCAACTTCTTAGAAAGGTTTTCTCAGTAGATGAAAATTTTTCTATAATTGAAGTAAGCAAAAAAGCAGTTTCTAATACAATACTTAATAGACGACATTTAAGATCTATAGCTTAATAGTTTAGTTTTAATAAAAAAACTGGTAAATATTTTCCATTACTATGAAAAACTATTTTTTGATATTTATTTTTATTTTACTACATTCTTGCTCTCAGAAGTCAGAAGAAGTTGTGACTAAAGTAGAGGGTGATAGCATAGAAATACAAATGATCGAAGCTTACAATGCTGGTGTTGAGGCTTTAGATATGGGTGATGCATTGTTTGCTGCAAAAAAATTTAATGAGGCAGAATTACTTTATCCACAATCAGACTGGGCTCCGAGATCTTCCTTAATGGCATCATATGCATATTTTCAATTTGGATATTATAGTAATTCAGTAGATGAATTAGAGAGATTTATTAATTTGTACCCTAAAAATAAAAACTTGGATTATGCATATTATTTATTAGCTATGAATTATTATGAAAGTATAGTTGATGAAAAAAAAGACTTAAAACCTTTAACAGAGGCAAAAAAATATTTTAATTTTATAATTAAAGAATACCCAGATACGGATTATGCCTTGGATGGGAAGTATAAGCTTGAATTGATTGAAGATACTTTAGCTGCAAAAGAAATATATATAGCTCGGTATTACATAAAAAAAGAAAAATGGATTGCTGCTGTGAATAGATTAAAATTTATTGTTAAAAATTATGGTACTACGATTTTTGTCGAAGAGGCTTTGCATCGTTTAGTGGAAATTTACTACATTTTAGGATTAGAGAACGAAGCCAGAAAATACGCAAAAATATTAGGTTATAATTACCAATCTGGTGAGTGGTACAAACAGTCATACAAAATTTTCAATAAAGATTATAGTTTTAATATAAAAAAGAAAAATAAAGAAACCGACAAAAAACTTTTAGATAAGATAAAATCTTTTTTTTAATAATGAAAAAAGAGGAAATAATTAAACTATATAAAGAAAAAATAAAAAGATTTACATATAACAATTTTTTGTATTTTGAAAAAAATACATCAAAAATAAGTGATGCTGAATTTGATGCACTCAAAAAAGAAATATTAAAGTTAGAAAAAGATTATACTTTTTTAAAACATAAAGATTCACCATCAAAAAATGTTGGTTTTAAACCCTCAAAGAACTTCAAAAAGGTCTCACATAAAGTTCCAATGTTGTCTTTAGCCAACGCATTTAGTGAAGAAGATCTAAAAAACTTTGAAAAAAAGATTTTAAATTTCCTTGATCAAAAACAAGATAAAATTTTAGAATATAGTGCTGAACCAAAAATAGATGGAATATCCGCATCTTTAACTTATAAAAAAGGAAAATTTACTCAGGGATTATCTAGGGGTGATGGAAAACAAGGAGAGGACATTACATCTAATCTTTTGACAATTAGTGATATTCCAAAATTTATAACAAACAAAGATATTCCAAAAGAAATAGATATTAGGGGTGAAGTTTTTATAAAAAATAGTGATTTTAAAAAAATCAAAGATAATTTTGCTAACCCGAGAAATGCTGCATCTGGCACATTAAGACAGAAAAATCCCTCTGATACAAAAAAAATCCCTCTGAAATTTATAGCTTATACTTACGGTTATCAAAAAGGCCTTCAGGTGAGCACTCAATCTGAATTTTTAGAAAAATTGAAAAAATGGGGTTTTAAAATAAATCCTCAAAACAAAGTTGTTTCAGGAATTAAAAATTTAATGTCAAATTATAAAAATATCGAAAACAGTAGAGGGGAATTGGATTTTGATATTGATGGGATAGTTTACAAAATTAATGATCTGAGTTTACAAAAAAGATTAGGTAATGTGACAAATGCTCCAAGATGGGCTATTGCTCATAAATTTTCTGCTAATAAATCAGTCTCTAAAATACTGAATATAGATATTCAAGTGGGTAGAACAGGAGCTTTAACTCCAGTTGCAAAAATTAAACCAGTTAAGATAGGTGGTGTAGTTGTATCAAATGCAACTTTACATAATGAGGATGAAATTGTTAGAAAAGATATAAGAGTTGGAGATACTGTAATAATAGAGAGAGCTGGTGATGTAATCCCTCATGTTGTTTCAGTCGATAAAGATAAAAGAGATAAAGACATAAAAAAATTTATTTTTCCAACCAAGTGTCCTTGTGGATTTAAGACAGTAAAGGAATTTAATAAAATCACAAAAAAATATGATGCAGTAAGGAGATGTCCTGATAGAGGTTTTGATTGTGATAAAATGGCTATAGAAAAATTAAAGCACTTTGTTTCAAAAGAAGCCTTTAATATTGATGGATTAGGAAAAAAGATTGTTGAACAATTTTGGGAGTTAAAATTGATAAAGCTGCCACAAGATATTTTTTCTTTAGATTATGATAAAATTGAAAAATTAGATGGATGGGGAAAATTATCTGTCGCTAATTTAAGATATTCAATAAATGAAAAAAAAATTATATCGTTTGAAAAATTTATTTATTCTTTAGGTATAAGACACATTGGTCTAGAAAATGCTAAATTAATTTCAAAACATTTAAAAAAGTTGTCAAATCTAATAAATTTATCAAAAAAAAATGATTTTCAGGAATTGTTGAATGTCGATGGAATTGGAGAAACACAAATAAATTCAATAAAAAATTTTTTTTCAAATGATACAAATTTTATGGTGTTAGAGGAATTAGAGAAGATACTTACTATTAAAAATCAAATTGAAACCAAAAAAACAAGTTTACTATCTAATAAAACTTTCATGTTAACAGGTAAACTAAACGGAATGAGCAGGGCAGAAGCAAAATCACTGATAGAGCTTAATTCAGGTTCAATTATTAGTAATATTTCAAAAAAACTTGATTTCCTAATTGTCGGAGAAAAACCAACAAAAAGAAAAGTGGATATGGCTTTAGAGTTAAATATAAAAGTTTTAAATCAAGAGGAATGGAACAAAATGTTAAAAAAGACTTAATAACCATTTTCTCTCATCATTATTAAGAAATTTATATAATTTACAGTAGATGAGTAGATTATAATTAGAAAGATAATTTTTTTCATTTTTTGTTAATCTGCCAAAATCAATTAAATCTTTATCAATGGGTACCAAGGTAAGATTATCAAAAGTTAATTTATCATTCTTTTTTTTTACATAGATCAAATTTTCAATTCTAATACCAAATTGATCTTTTTTATAATAACCAGGTTCATTACTTAAAATCATCCCTTCTTGAATTTTAATATTATTATATTTCGATATTGATTGTGGTCCTTCGTGAACGTTAGAAAAGAAACCAACACCATGCCCTGTACCATGCTCATAATCTAAACTTTTATCCCTTAAATATTTTCTAGCTTTTTTATCTATCAGTTTACCAGTATTGGATTTTTCTAAATCTACTTGAACAACTGCAATATGTCCTTTTAAGACTCTAGTGAAAATATCTTTGATCTTAGTTTTAGGTTTTGAAAAACAGATTGTTCTCGTTACATCAGTAGTTCCATACTTATACTGACCACCAGAGTCGCACAAAAAAATATCGTTTCTTTCAATATATTTCGTATTTTTTTTTGTAGCTCTATAGTGAACTATAGCTCCATTACCGCCAGCTCCAGCTATTGTATTAAAACTTGGATATAAATAATTTGAATTCTTTTTTCTAAACTCCTCAAGTTTATTCTGAGCCTCAAACTCTGTTATTTTTTTTTTATTTATTTCTTTAATCCAATAGATAAATTTTGTTAGAGCTAGTCCGTCTAATATATGAGAATGTAACATATTTTTTATTTCCACTTTATTTTTAATTGACTTCATCAGATAAATTGGATCTCCGTTCATTAAAATTTTGAATTTTGTTTTAATGATATGCTCAAAAAATAAAGAACATGTTTTTGGGTCAATTAAAATTTTGCCTTTTTTTTGTTTTTCTATAAATAACTTAAAATCATTTGGATTAATTATTCGATTAGAGCTAATTTTTTTATCTTTGATTAAATTCTTAACTTTTTTTTTATCTGCAATTAAATAATATTTTCCATTTTTGTTTAGAAATAAATGACAATCAGGTATTGGACTGTTTGGATTATCATGTCCTCTAATATTTAGTAGCCAAGCTACATTTTCTGGTGCACTGATAAAAATAGAATCGCATTTATTTTTTTTAATAATTTTCAAAACTCTATTAATTTTACTATTATAATTTTCACCCACAGCATTTTCATTTAATGAAAAAAATGGTTTATTAAAATTAACTTGTTTTTTATAAGTTGACCCTATTAGGTCTTTATTAATCAATTCGATTTTATTATTTTTTAGAAAAAAATTTTTAATTTGATTTGATACAAAGAATTTTGGACTTATCCCAAGTATTAAATTTTTGAACAAATTACAATTAATGATTTTATGAAAATCGATTATTGAAAAATTTTTTCCCGACTCCATTTTTGCCTGAAGAGAATATCTTCCATCTACAAACAAGTAGTTTTTCTGTTTCAATATTATAGCGTAACCAGCCGAACCACTAAAATTACTTATTATTTTAAGACGATCTATTTTTGAGTGCTCAGAAAAAAATTCGTCATTTTTAGGTACCACATAACCATCAATTTTTAACTTATCAAATTGATCTCTAAGTTTTCTAATCCTTGCTTCGATCATTTATTTAATTCTTTTTTGGTATCTTATCCAGCCAGGACTTCTTAGGTTATCTTCTACCTCAAAATCTTGATTAAATTCAAAATCATCACCTTGATCTTTATTTTCATCAAAATATGAATTTTTTTCTAAAAATTTTTCTGGGAGTTCATCAATAAATCTAGATGCCATGCTGTCGATCCAATCTCCTTGATAAAATCTATTCATTGAAAATGATATTATAGCTTTTTTCTTTGCTCTTGTGATCCCAACGTAAGCCAGTCTTCTTTCTTCCTCTAAACCTTTTTGACCTTTCTCTTCGATTGATTTTTGATTTGGAAAAAGACCTTCTTCCCAACCTGGTAAAAATATTACATCAAACTCTAGTCCTTTGGAGGCATGCATAGTCATCATATTGACTTTTTCTCCTTCCCATTCTTGATCTATTGATGTTGCTAGAGCCACATGTTCTAAGAAACTTTCTAGATTATCAAATTCTTTCATTGCGCTTAAAAGCTCTTTTATATTTTCTAATCGGTTTTCATTTTCTAAATCTTTTTTGTTTTTTAACATAGAGGAATAACCAGACTCATCCAGTACAATTTGTAATAACTTTACGTGGTTGATTTTTTCAATTTTGCTTTGATTTCTCCATTTCGTTAAAAGATTTATAAATGATAATAAACCTATTTTTGCTTTTGGTTTTATTAAATTTTCCTGCAACATTTTCTTTGTGCAAGCCTCTAAACTTAGAGAATATTTTTTTTGATACTCATGAATCGTTTTTATTGTGCTGTCCCCAATTGATCTTTTTGGGTTATTTACAATTCTTTCAAATGCCAAATCGTCCTTTTCTTGATGAATCAATCTTAAATAAGCTACACAATCCTTAACCTCAGCTCTTTCATAAAATTTTATGCCTCCTAGTATTCTATATGGAATTCCAATTTTAAGAAATCTTTCCTCAAATTCTCTAGTTTGGAATATAGCTCTTACAAGAATAGCTATTTTGTTATAAGAATATTCTTTTTTAATTTTTTCTATTTCATCTGAAAGACCAGTTGCTTCGTCTTTTCCATTTTTAAAACAATTCAGTTTGATAAGTTCACCATCTTCCATTGTGGTCTTTAAAGTTTTGCCAAGTCTATTTTGATTATTAGATATTAAATTTGAGGCGACTGACAAAATATTTTGGGTCGATCGATAATTTTGTTCAAGTTTTATTATTTTTGTATTATCGTAAATTTTATCAAATTCTAAAAAATTCTTAATTTCTGCACCTCGCCAACTATAAATTGATTGATCATCGTCTCCTACACAACAAATGTTCTTATTTTTTTGAGCTAATAAATTAAGCCATCTACTCTGTATTAAATTTGTATCTTGGTACTCATCTACAAGAATATATTTAAAGTTTTTTGAGTATAAATTTCTTATCTCAGTGTTTTTTTCAAAAACTTTTACGACATGTAATATTAAATCTCCAAAATCACATGAATTAAGATCAATTAATTTTTGCTGATAAATTTTATAAATTGGTAAGATCATTTTTTCATAAATGTTTTTGTAATTTATTTTTACTTCATTAGGATAAAATCCATTATTTTTCCATTTATCAATAATTGCTAAGATGTATTTTGGTGCCAACTGTTTGACATCAATATTTTCAGCTTTACAAATATTTTTGATGAGTCTTATTTGATCATCTGTATCTATAATTGTAAAGTTTGAATTAAGATTTATAGCAGAAGCATGTTTTCGTAAAAGTTTGGCACATATTGAGTGAAAAGTACCAAGCCAAGATAAACCTACTGATGATGCTCCAAGAATATTACTTACTCTGTTTTGCATCTCATTTGCTGCTTTATTTGTAAAAGTTACTGCTAAAATTTGATTTGGAAATGCCTTTTTTTCTTGAATTATATTAGCAATTCTGCTCGTTAAAACTCTAGTTTTTCCTGAACCTGCACCAGCTACAATCAATAAGGGTCCATCAAGATGTTTTACAGCATCTTTTTGGTCTTTATTGAGATTTTTAAAAAAATCAGAGTTTACCATTTAAAAAATTTTAATATAAGTTGTTTAAAACAATGCCTAAACATAATCAATTTATTAAAAATATTAAGAGCCAATTTGTATCAATAAATAACACATTAGAAAGTTATTTTAATGAATTAAAATTTTTTATTAAAAATTTAAGAAGATCAAAATTTTCTAAGAATAGTAAAGCTTTTTTAATATTAATAGCAATTACTTTTTTAGTAATTTCCTATTATCTATTACCCACACTGTACAATAAAGATCTTATACAGACAGAAATAAAGAATCAGATTTACAAAAAATATAATATTAATATTAAATTTAATGAAAAAGTAAAATACGGACTTCTGCCCAAACCACATTTTGTCGTAAACAACTTATCAGTTTTACGCGAAAATAAAGAGATAGCTTTAGTGAATGTTTTTAAGGTTAATTTAAAGGCTAAAAATTTTTTTTCTTTTAATAATGTAGAATTAAAAGATCTTACATTTAATAAAGCTATTTTTAATATTTATAATGAAGATTTAGTTTTTTTTGAGGAGTTATTAAAAACTGAACCAAGCGAAAATAAAATAATTATCAAAAATAGTAAAATTTTTTTTAAGAATAAAAATGACGATATACTATTTATAAATAAGATTAAAAAAAGTGAGTTTTATTATGACACTTACAATTTGATTAATGTATTTAAGTCAAAGAATGAAATTTTCAATATTCCTTATAACTTAACAATAAAAAATGATAAGTTTAATAAAATTGTATCAACAAAATTCAATTCAAAAAAAATTAGGCTTAACATTGAAAATCAAATTACTTACGATACAGATATTCAGAAAGGATTAATGCAAATTTTGTTTGTCAATAAAACTACCTCACTGAAATATAATTTAAATAAAAAAAATTTGAATTTCTTTACAGGAAGCCAAAAAAATAAGTACAGTGGTTTAATTGAATTTAAACCCTTTTATTTTAAAGCAGATTTTGATTATGAGGGACTAAGTGTTAAAAATTTATTTAATGAGGACTCGATTCTGTATAATTTAATAAAATCGGAGATTATCAATAATGAAAATTTAAATATAAATATTAATTTAAGTGTTAAAGATATTACCAATATTGATGAATTAAATAATTTATTTCTAAATCTTGTTATAGAAAGTGGAAACATAATTTTTTCTGACTCAAATGTAATGTGGAAAGACGATTTAAAGATATCCTTGACAGAAAGTTTATTAAGTTATGATCAAGATGAAATTTATTTAACAGGCAAGGTGATTCTCGATATTAAAGATAATATTGATTTTTATAAATCTTTTCAAATAAAGAAAAATTACAGAAAAGAGATTAAACAAATTAAATTTGATTTTAATTACAATTTTACTCAGAAAAGAATAAGTTTTGATAATTTTAAGATAGATAATAAATCAAATTCTAAAATTGAAGATTTTGTAGAAAGATTTAACTCAAATAGAAAACTCTTCAATAAAATAACATTTAAAAATTTTGTAAATGATTTTTTTAAAGTTTATTTCGGGTAAATCATTTTTTTTGGATCAACTATTAAATTGTAATCTTTTTCACTAATTAACCCAGATTTAAGAGCCTCATATTTTAATGTAGTCTTATTTTTAAGTGCTTTTTTTGCAATTTTAGCTGCATTATCATATCCAATTTTTGGTGCCAATGCAGTTACTAACATGAGTGAATCATCCAAGTAGTTTTTTATTTTTTCTTTATCAGCCTTAAGACCCTTTACACAGTATAAAGAAAAATTTTTAGAACTATCTGCTAATAGATCTATTGATTGCAATATGTTGTGAGCAATAAGTGGTTTAAAAACATTTAATTCAAAATGACCATGAGAGCCTGCCATCGTAATTCCGTTGTGGTTGCCAATAACTTTTACACAAACCATAGTTACAGCTTCAGACTGCGTTGGATTTACTTTTCCAGGCATTATTGATGAGCCAGGCTCATTTGCTGGAAGGATAAGTTCTCCATATCCTGCTCTAGGTCCTGAACCTAGAAATCTAATATCGTTAGCTATTTTCATTAAGCAAACGGCAGTTGTGTTTAAAGTTCCTGAAAAGTTAACAATCTCATCATGTGCAGCTAAAGATGCAAACTTATTTTTGGTTGGTTTAAAGGGTATTTTTGTAATTTTTTTAATCTCTTGAATGACCTTTTTATCAAAACCTTTTTTACTATTTATGCCTGTTCCTACTGCGGTTCCGCCCTGTGCTAAAAAATATATTTCATTCAAAGCATTTTTTATCCTTGAAATGCAATCTTGAAGTTGTGCTTGATATCCAGAAAACTCTTGCCCTAGTGATAATGGGGTTGCATCTTGAAGATGCGTCCTACCAACTTTAATTATACTTTTAAATTGTGAAATTTTTTTTTTTAATTCTTTGTTAAGCAGTTCCAATGAAGGCAGTAATTTATTTCTTGTCTCTAGGGCTATTGCAATATGCATAGCTGTTGGAAACACATCATTTGTAGATTGTGATTTATTTACATGATCATTTGGGTGAACTGGCTTTTTTGTACCTTTTTTCCCACCTAGAATTTCAATAGCTCTGTTGGCTATTACCTCATTAACGTTCATATTTGTTTGTGTACCAGATCCAGTTTGCCATACTTTTAAAGGAAAGTGCTGACTTAATTTACCTAAAATTACCTCATTTGATGCCTGAATGATTGCCTTTGATAGATTGGGTGCAATTTGTTTTTCTTTTGAATGAACTTTCGCAGCTGCTTTTTTGATTATGGCAATAGATTTTATCAAAACTGGTCTTACTAAAAATTCACCAATATCAAAATATTTTTTTGATCTTTGTGTAGAAGCACCCCAATATTTATCATCAGGAACATTAATCGATCCAATACTGTCGAATTCTTTTCTAAATTTCATTGATAGTAACAGGTTTATTATATATTAAAATTTAAGTAACTTATAGGAGCAAAATGACAAATTTTAATAAAGTTGGTGAATTTATGAAAACTTTTGGCCAAGAAATTAAAGATAAACCTTCATTGAGTACAGAAAAAATAAACCAGTTAAGAATAAACTTAATTCAAGAAGAATTAAGTGAGTTAAAAGAGGCTATGGAGAATAAAGATTTATTAGAAGTTGCTGATGCTTTAACTGATTTGTTATATGTAACATATGGTGCAGGTCATGCTTTTGGAATAGATTTAGATAAATGTTTTGATGAAGTTCAAAATTCCAATATGAGTAAATTAGGAGAAGATGGTAAGCCCATATATAATGAATTTGGAAAAGTAATGAAAGGTCCCAACTATTTCAAACCGAATTTAGGAAAATTTTTAAAAAAAAATGATTAAGAATTATCTAAATTAATTTATAAATTAATATCTGGCCAATTTTTATCATTATATCTATCAAGCTCTTTTTTGGAGAAAGGCCTGAAAAGAACCCAGGCAACAACTATTACAAGTGCTAAAATGATTAATGTTTGCATAATCGAATCATATGTATTGTTTTATACAAGAGCATTCTGTTAACGGTTGTCCCTATCTATTTCTGATTATAGTTAATTAATTTATAAAATTATATTAATTCTATGTAATAGTAAGAGTAAAGAATGAGTTAAAAAGACACGTTTGAACTCAATAAAGTATCGCAAATCATGAAAAAATCTGATAAGTATCTTATATGAAAAAAATTGTGACATTATTAGTATCATTTATTTTATTTACTTCATGTGCCTCAACAATGTCTGGAAGTTCTCAAAACATAACGGTTACTTCGAACGTTCAAGGTGCAACATGCACACTTTCAAATGATAAAGGTTCATGGACTTTAACAACTCCAGGAAGTGCAGTAATTACAAGTTCCAGAGTAAACTTGGCTTTAACATGTATAAAAGAAGGTTATAACAATGGTGTTGCAAGCTTACCATCAAGACACAAAGACTCCGCTACATGGGGAAATGTAATTTTAGGTGGTGGTATTGGTTATATAATTGATAGAAAATCTGGAGCAGCATTTATATACCCCCAGCAAGTAACAGTAAATTTAGCAAAAAAATAAATAAAAATTTTTAACTAGGTTATAACGAGTATAACACTATCTGATATGTTATATCTTTAAAATAATTATGATCTTGTAAATTAAATCGGTAAATAAGAAGAGAGTTTCTATTGCCCCCAACCCCATCTACTTTATTTAACAAAATAATAAACAACAGCTGCTAACAATAATATTTCAAGTCCACTCATTATTTTCTCCTTTTATAAAATCCTATTATAATTCATAATTTCAAAAAAAAATATAAACAAAATTTTTCTTAATATTGGAAGGGGCGTTCTGTTGCCAGGTGCCCCAAACCCCGTTTACTTAATTAACCGAGTTAATTAAGCAGCAAGTGCATAACTTTCGTTAGCAATTATAAATTAGCCCTTTACGGAGGAACAATTCCGAACGAAAGAATAGCTTTTAGTCACCCGTCGAATCTAGTTCACCCCCATAAGTTGTAAATGGTGGAGGTGGTGGGTACTGCCCCCACGTCCGCAATGGTTATTACGAAATTCGTTTATCGTCGTAGTTGGCAAGCCAACGCTATTAATATAAAAGCAATTAAAAGAGATTCAATAAAAATCATGAAGTTAACTAAAGAGCAATCACAAGAGATCAAAGATCAACAATCTCAACAAAATTCGACAAAAAGAGTTACTGCCCCTGAGCTTGAAAAAATACTTTATGAGGCTATGCCCGCGCTTGACCATGGATTTGTAAGGGTAGTAGATTACATGGGTGATGATACTTCTATTGTCCAATCTGCAAGAGTTTCTTATGGGAAGGGAACTAAACAAGTTTCGACAGATGCTGGATTAATAAAATATTTAATGAGACATTGGCATAGTACGCCATTTGAAATGTGTGAAATTAAATATCATGTGAAGCTTCCAATATTTATTGCTCGTCAATGGATTAGACATAGAACTGCAAATGTAAATGAATATTCAGCTAGATATTCAATCTTGGATAAAGAGTTTTATTTACCTACAGCAGAAAATTTGGCTGCACAGTCATCAAGTAATAGACAAGGAAGAGGCGATGTTCTTGAGGGCGAGCAAGCAAAAGAAGTTTTGGATCTTTTAAAAAAAGATGCTGAGAGAACTTATGATAATTATGAGATGATGCTCAATGAAAGATATGATGGAACGACTATTGATGAAAACAAAAAAGGTTTAGCGCGAGAACTTGCTAGAATGAATTTAACTTTAAATACCTATACCCAGTGGTATTGGAAAACTGATTTATTAAATCTTATGAATTTTTTAAGACTACGAGCAGATAGTCATGCGCAGTATGAAATACGAGTTTATGCTGACATAATGCTCAAAACAGTAAAGAAGTGGGTGCCAATTACTTACGATGCGTTTATGGATTATAGAGTTGGGGGTACTGAAGTTTCAGCTAAAGGCAAGACAATCATTCAAAAACTTATTAAGGGTGAAAATGTAGATTTAGATAGCTCAGGACTTTCTAAAAGAGAATGGAATGAATTGATGTTTGCGTTCGATCTTAAAGATAAGATGATTTAACTTTATTAGCAAAATCAAGATAAATTTTTGAAATTTCGTGCTCAGGATTAGCCTCGACAATGGGTTTCCCTTGATCAGCTAATTTCCCAATTTCTGAGTTGATAGGAATTTCTCCTAAAAATTCTTTTTGAAAATCCTCCGCGGTTTTCTTAACACCTCCCTCGCCAAAAATTTTATATTTTTTGCCATCATCTCCAATAAAAAAACTCATGTTATCAACTAATCCTAAAATTTTTACACCAAGTTTATCAAACATCTTTATTCCTCTCACTACATCTAACAAAGCAACTTCTTGAGGTGTTGATACTATAATTGCACCATCTATTTTAATTTCTTGTGAAAAAGTTAATTGAGTATCACCAGTTCCTGGGGGCATATCTACAATAATAAAATCTAAATCTTTCCAGCTTACTTTTTGGGTAAAAGTTTTAATTGCACTTGTTACCATAGGACCTCGCCAAATCATAGGTGTCTGTTGATCAGTGAGAAAACCAATAGACATACACTGAAGTTCATATTTAATTATTGGCTCTAATTTTTGACCATCACTTTTTGGTTTTTCGTTAATTCCTAGCATTTTAGGAACAGATGGGCCGTATATATCTGCATCTAATATTCCAACCTTACAGCCAATTTTTTTTAAAGCTAAGGCAAGATTTGTTGCGAAAGTAGACTTTCCAACACCACCTTTCGCACTTGAGACAGCTATAGTAAACTTAGTACCATTAATTGGATTTCTCTCAGGCGTTTTTCTCCTCATTTTAGCTCTCATTGCGTCACTTAATTCTGGTTTTTCCTTTGGCATAAATACATCTTAACTTGTTTTTCCACATAAAGACATTATATAGATTGCCATATGCCAGATGATTTCAAACAAAGTGGAGGAAGTCCTTGGGGAACACCCCCTGGAGGAGGCGGAAGCGGTAATGGCTCAGGTAGAGGTCCAACACCCCCTGATGTTGATAAAATTATAAAAGAATTTCAAGAAAAATTAAAAAAATTTTTACCTGGTGGAAGTTCATCTGGTGGTAAACAAGCAATTTTAGTATTAATTATTTTAGGCTTTGTATGGTTAGCAAGCGGCCTTTATAGAGTTTTACCTGATGAACAAGGTGTGGTTTTAAGGTTTGGAAAATTTGTTAAAACTACTCAGCCGGGATTGAATTATCACATACCTTTTCCAGTAGAGTCAGTTCTTACTCCGAAAGTAACTAAAGTTAATAGAATTGATATTGGTTTTAGATCAGAGAGAGATAGCGGATTTTCCACATCCGGAGGTGTCGCTGATGTTCCTCAAGAAAGTTTAATGCTTACTGGTGATGAGAACATTGTAAATATCGATTTTTCAGTTTTCTGGGTTATTAAAGATGCAGGAAATTTTTTGTTTAAGATACAAGATCCTGAAGGCACGGTTAAAGCAGCAGCTGAAACTGCAATGAGGGAAGTTATAGCAAGATCTGATATTCAACCAATTTTAACTGAAGGTAGATCACTAATTGAAACAGACACTCAGGAGATTATACAAAAAATTTTAGATGAATACACCAGTGGTATTCAAATCACTCAAGTTCAAACTCAAAAAGCTGACCCACCAGACCAGGTAATTGATGCATTCAGAGATGTACAGGCGGCTAGAGCTGATATGGAAAGATCTAAAAATGAAGCTGAAGCTTATGCTAATGATGTAATACCAAGAGCAAGAGGGGAAGCACAAAAGATCCTTCAAGCTGCTGAAGCGTATAAAAAAGAAGTTGTTGCAAAAGCAGAAGGTGAGGCTAGTAGGTTTTTAGCAATTTATAATGAGTATAAAAATGCAAAATCTGTAACTCAAGAAAGAATGTACTTAGAAACAATGGAAAAAGTTTTAGCTGATATTGATAAAGTAATAATTGAAAAAAATGCTGGTTCAGGTGTAGTACCTTATTTACCTCTACCTGAATTACAAAAAAAGAAAGTGACAAATTAAAATGAACGCTAGCAAAATTATAGCAGGAGTAGTTATTGCAATAGCCGTAACAATATTTTTCTCAATCTTTATTATCAAAGAGGTAAATCAAGCCATAGTTCTTCAATTTGGTGATCCTAAAAGAATTATTTCAAAACCTGGATTGAATTTTAAAATACCTTTTATACAAAACGTAGTATTTTTAGATAAAAGAATTCTTAATTTAGATACTCCACCAGAGGAGGTTATCGCTTCAGACCAAAAAAGATTAATCGTAGATGCTTTTGCAAGGTTCCAAATTATAGATCCACTAAAGTTTTATATTTCAGTTGGTAATGAAAGAGTTGCTAGATCAAGATTAGCAACAATTATAAATTCAAGAATAAGAAACGTATTAGGTCAACAAGAATTACAAACACTTTTATCTGAAGACAGAACCAAACAAATGGCACTTATCCAAGAGGGTGTAAATAATGAGGCAGAAAACTTTGGTATTAAAATTGTTGATGTAAGAATTAAAAGAGCAGACCTTCCTCAAGCAAATAGTGACGCGATCTTTAGAAGAATGCAAACTGAAAGGGAGAGAGAAGCTAAAGAATTTAGAGCAAAGGGTGCAGAGATGGCAGTAACCATCACATCTACAGCTGATAAGGAAGTTACAGTAATTTTAGCAGATGCACAAAAAAAATCAGAGATAATGAAAGGTGAGGGAGATGGTCAGAGAAATAAAGTATTCGCAGATGCATTCGGCCAAGACCCAGAATTTTTCGCATTTTATAGAGCAATGCAAGCATACGAGAAAGCATTAATTGGAGGGGAAACATCCTTAATCTTATCTCCTGACAGTGAATTTTTTAAATTTTTTGGAAATATAAAACCTCAATCAGAATAGAATTTATGAAGGAATTGATCATTGCTTTTGGTCTTTTCCTATTCATTGAAGGTATTTTATACGCCTTATTTCCATCAAAAATGAAAAATATGCTAAAAAAATTAGATCTTTTAAAAGATAGTCAACTAAGATCTGGTGGCCTGATTTTTGCGGTGATTGGGTTTTTTATAATTTATTATATAAAGAGTTAATATGAAAAAACTTAAAATATTTTTAACTACGATAATATTTAGTTTTTTTATAAATGCAGCTTATTCACAAAATACACCGAGTTCTTTTGCTGATTTAGCTGAAAAGTTGATGCCATCCGTTGTAAATATTTCAACAAAACAAACAGTTGTAACCAATACAAATCCTTTTCCTTTTCAATTTCCACCAGGTTCTCCATTTGAGGATATGTTTAAAGAATTTGGGACACCTCAAGAGAGACAATCCACAGCGCTAGGTTCAGGTTTTATTATCGACTCAAAAGGAATAGTTGTAACTAATAATCACGTAATTCAAGATGCAGAGGATATAATAGTAAGAGTAAATGGTGATAAAGAATTTACAGCAAAAGTAATAGGTGCAGATCCTTTATCTGATATAGCGGTACTTCAACTCGATACAAAAGAAAAATTTATTCCTGTAAAATTTGGTAACTCAGATAAAGCAAGAATAGGGGATTGGGTAATTGCGATTGGAAATCCTTTTGGATTAGGTGGTACTGTTACATCTGGAATTATTTCTGCAAGAAATAGGTCTATAGGTTTGTCTAGATACGAAGATTTTATTCAAACTGATGCATCAATTAACTCAGGAAATTCTGGAGGACCTTTATTTGATATGAATGGAGATGTGATTGGTATCAATACAGCAATTCTAGGTAGAAGCGGATCTATCGGAATTGGTTTTTCGATACCATCAAATAGTGCCAAGATTGTAATTGATCAGTTGATTGAATTTGGTGAAACAAAGAGAGGATGGTTGGGTGTTCGAATTCAAGATGTTACAAAAGAAATTGCTGAAGTTGAAAAACTAGATAAACCTAGAGGAGCTTTGGTTGCAAGTGTAGCAGAAAATAGTCCTTCAGATAAAGCTGGAGTAAAAGCTGGTGATATAATTTTAGAATTTAATGGAGAAAAGATATCAGAGATGAAACAATTACCAATTATTGTTGCAAGAACTGAGGTTGGAAAAAAAGTAATAGTCAAAATTTGGAGAAATAAGAAAGAAATTACTAAAGAAATTACACTAGGAAGACTTGAAACTTCTGAAGACTTTAAAGTTGCAGAAAAGAGTAAGCCAAAGAAGGAACTGAGTATTGATAACTTAAAAATTTCAGTCAGAGAAATTACAAAAGATGATATTAAAAATAGAAATCTTCCAAATCAAACGAGTGGCTTAGTAATAACAAAAATTGAAAATGATAGTCCCTTAAAAAACTCTATTGAAGTAAATAGTATTATTCTAGAGGCGCAAAAGAAAAAAATCAGAACTGTAAATGATTTAAATCAAGCTGTTAAACAAGTTCTTAATAGTAGTCAAAAAACTATCTTATTAGTTATCTATAATAGTCAAAATCAAAGAAGATATATTGGTGTGAAACTTGATTAAGAATGGATCTAAAATCCAAAATTATTTTAATTTATGGTCCAACAGCATCTGGTAAATCTCAATTTGCAATAAAATTAGCTAAAAAGATAAACGGTGAGATTATTAATGCTGATAGCATGCAAGTTTATAAGCAATTAAAAATTTTATCAGCAAGACCATCTCAAAAAGAATATCAAAATATCAAGCATCATTTATATGGTTTTCAAAGTGTTAAAGGAAATTTTTCTACAGGTGATTGGCTTAAACTAGTAAATAAAAAAATTTTGGAATTAAAAAAAAGAAAAAAAGTTCCTATTGTTGTGGGTGGAACTGGACTATATTTTAAAGCTCTAACAAATGGTTTAGTAAATATTCCAAATATTCCACTAAGATTGAGAAATAAAGTTAGAATTCTACATAAAACACTTGGCTCTTCTAAGTTTTATAGTAGCTTACTTAAGTTAGATCCATCTGTTAGAAATAGATTAAAGGTCAGTGACACCCAAAGAGTGATAAGAGCCTACGAGATTAAATTGTTTACAAAGAAATCAATTTTTCAATGGTTTAAAAATACTCAATCATCTTTTTCAGAGAATAATTTCTACAAAATTTTATTATATATCCCAAAAGATAAATTGTTGACAAAAATAAGATTAAGAATAGATAAGATGATAAAATTAGGTGTGATAGCAGAGGTTAAAAAATTAACAATGATGAATCTGCACAAAGATAAAATGATAAATAAAGCTTTAGGTGTTGAAGAAATTAAACAATATTTAAAAAAAGAAATTAAAAAAAAGAGATTAATTGAAAATATTTCAATTAAGACAAGACAATATGCAAAAAGACAGAAAACTTGGGCGAGAGGTCAATTTAAAGATTGGAATGAAATAAAAGTTGATGAGATAGATAATTTTTTACAAAAGATTATTTAGTTTACTATTTTTTAAATTTTTTTTGTTTGTTTTTTGGCAACATCTCAAATGCTTTTTGAAAATCATCTTTTAATTCGCTATTAGTTTTCTCTAGTTTTGAAATTTTGTTTTGATAACTTTTTAACATTTTATCAACCGTCTTTTTTAATTTTGAATTTTCATTTTCTAAATCCTTAATACTTTTTTTTAAAATTTCTAAATCTTCCTCATTTTTGAGTTTTTCACTTCTATTAGTATCAAATTGTTGTGCAAGTTTTTTGTATTTAAAATTTTCATTTTCTAAGATTAAATCATCAATCTCTGAAATAAGCCTAAAAGCAACTAATTTTTGTGGTGGTTTTTTTGAATTAAATATAGGTAAAGCGTATTTCTCACAATTTTTATCTAAGCAACTTTGAAGAATATTTTTGATTTCTTCAATTTTTGTTTTTTGTTTAAAATCTTCATCACAACACTCAGCATTAATTTTATCAATATTTTCTTGAAAAATTTTTCTTGCTTTTTTTCCAGGGGTTAAGATGTATTTTGTATTCTCAAATGCCCTATCCAATTTTAAGGTTTGTGTTACATCTATAGTTGTATTTTCTGATGCATTTAAGCCATATATGCCTAAAAAAATAAATAAAAGTATTACTTGAATTAGCAATTTCATAAAGTTAAGTTAAATTAAATGTTAAAGATTTTCAAACATTTAATAGTTATTTTTTTTGTACTAGTTTTTTTTTCAAACAAAGCTATATCAAAAGAAAACTTTTGCTTAGATAAAGAAGGTTTTATTTACCCAATATTTGAGGAAACAAAATGTAATTCAGATAGTGAAGAATTAATCACAAAGAGTGAGTTTTTATATTTAATTGAATTAGGAGATAATCTTCGTTTGGCAAAACTCGAAGATTTGAGAAAGAATCCTGAAATTCAAAAAAAGGTCCAGCAAGAAAATTCAATAGAAACTGAAGTAAATAAAAAAAAAGAACTTACAAGTGCTGAGAAAAGAAAACTAGCACTTCAGCAAAAAAAAATAGCGAGACTTGCCAAGGAGCTAGAAAAAAAAGAAAAATTAAAAATTGCTAAAGAAAAAAGATTATTAGTTCAAAAAAAAAAGAGAGCTGAATTAAAACAACAATCAGAAGCTAGAAAAAAAGAGGCAGACCGTAAAAAACAAGAGAGGATTGCTAAAAAAAGGAAAGAACAACAAGATCGTAAATTAAAAGCTGAATTAAAAAAAAGAGAAGCTAAGGAGAGAAAACAGAAGTTAATTTCTGAGAACAAAAAAAAATTAGAAGAAAAAAAGATTGCTAAAGTTCAAAATAAAGCTCAGTCAAAAAATACAACAATAAGTCAAAGTGAGAAAAGAAATATTGAAAAATCTATTAACGAAAATTTAAAAATTATTTATGTTAACAATTCAATTGTAAACCATAATTTATTCCCAAAGATCAATGGTGATATCGAATTTGTTGAGAAAACAAATATAAATAAAGATTATTTAGATAAACTAATAGAATTTAATAATAATATTCTTGTTTTGATACCAAGAGATTTTGAAACATCTTCTGTAAAGACGTCGGAGAATAGAATGATGTCTAAGATTGTGATAGGTATTGATCAAATCCCTAATCCAGAAATTAATAGAATAGAGGCTGAACTAAGAAGAGCAGAACAAGATTATTTAATTGCAGAAAGAAATTTTCAAAGAGGCACAAATGCAGCTACGAATTATAATCCTTATGGGGGGTGGAGTTCAGTTATAAACCAATGGGCTGGACTTGCAGAACAAGCTCAAGCTGGTAAAGCAAGAAAAAATGCTCGACAAAGATTAGAAAGCTGGTCAGCTAAACTTTCTTCAACACCAATGTATTTAGAAAAAGAGAGATTAGGTAATTATAATTATGATGTGTTGGTGATGAAATCTGAAAAAATTTCTTCCTATGACATACTACGTTATAATGAAGGAAATTTTTATAAAAAAGATCTTAAGATTAATGAAACAAAAAATTTTAATGTTGCATATGGTTTAAATCCACAAGATAAAAATTATAAAAAATTAGTTGCCAAATATTCAACTGAAGAACAAGTTGCTGTGTGGAGTAATGAAAAGTTAAAAGATTTATCAACAAATGTATTAAAAACTAAAATTCAAACTGGCGGAGATTTCCAAAAATTAGAGTCAAAAAAAATAGCTTACAAATTTCTAGGTCAAGAAGTTAAAGGGAGTTCTTTCTGGTCAAATATATTTAATTTTGGTTCAAAAAAAAAAAATGAACAAACAGCGTCTTTATCTAGCAAATCATCTTTTGAGTCTAAAGACGATAGATTTAAGAGTGTAGTGGTTGTTAAAACATCTTCCGGTATGGGATCTGGTTTTTTCGTAAACAAAGATGAAATAATTACTAATTACCATGTAGTAGAAGGATCAATGTCTATCTCAATCATTGATAAGAATAGAAAAAAGTCTTCTGCAGTAATTATTAAAAAAGATTTAAAAAGAGATTTGGCATTATTAAAGACGAACATGAGCGGTGTGCCTGTAAAATTTCATAGCGGATCACTAAAACAAGGAGAAATGGTAGAAGCATTAGGACACCCGAAAGGACGAAAATTCTCTCTTACAAAAGGTTGGATAAGTGCTATTAGAAAAGAAAATAGTACTTATAGTATATCAAGTCTCCCGGATGTTTTATTCATACAAACTGATGCAGCAATAAATCCAGGAAATTCAGGTGGACCTTTGTTTTTTGAGGATAAAGTTGTAGGTGTGAATACTCAAGGTCTCCATAAAGACAAATCTGAGGGTATGAATTTTGCTGTTCACTTTTCTGAAGTAAAGAAATTTTTGACAGAAAAATAATATCTATTCTTGACCAATTAGCACAACTTAGACTAGATTGGTCAAATGTCTAAATTATATTCTGGTGCAGAAATAGTATTTAAATGTCTTGAAGATCAAGACGTTGAATACATATTTGGTTATCCAGGTGGAGCTGTTTTACCGATTTATGATGAACTAAAAAATCACTCAACAATCAAACATATACTTGTAAGACATGAACAGGGAGCAGGTCATGCAGCAGAGGGATACGCAAGATCATCGGGTAAACCTGGTGTAGTGTTAGTTACATCTGGTCCTGGTGCCACTAATGTAGTTACAGCATTAACAGATGCATATATGGATTCAGTTCCTTTAGTCTGTATTTCGGGCCAAGTACCAACCCATCTAATAGGAACAGATGCATTCCAAGAATGTGATACGACTGGGATTACTAGACCATGTACTAAACATAATTGGTTAGTCAAAGATATAAAGGATCTATCAAAAGTAATGCACGAAGCTTTTAAAGTTGCAACTACTGGAAGGCCTGGACCTGTATTAATTGATATACCTAAGGATATACAATTTGCAAAAGCAAATTACACAAAAATTAAAAAAGAAAAAAAATTAAATGGAAAATTAAAAAATAAATTTTCTGACGAAGAAATTGATCAATTTATTAACTTACTCTCACAAGCAAAAAAACCAGTTGTGTATACAGGTGGTGGAGTAATAAATTCAGGTCCAGAGGCTAGTGAGTCTTTAAAAGAATTTGTAAGATTAATTGGTTTTCCAATAACTTCAACTTTACAAGGTCTAGGGGCGTTCCCTGGAGATGACAATCAATTTATTGGCATGTTAGGAATGCACGGAACTTATGAAGCAAATAATGCAATGCATGATTGTGACTTATTAATTAATATAGGTGCAAGATTTGACGACAGAATTACAGGCAAGATTGATGAATTTTCACCAAAGTCAAAAAAGGTTCATATTGATATTGATCCTTCATCAATTAATAAAATTATTAAAGTAGATCTTGCAATAGTTGGAGATGTTAATGAAGTAATTAAATCTACTATTAAAAAAATAAAGAAAAAACAAAACGGTTTGAAAGACTCAAATAAACAAAGAATTTCAAAGTGGTGGGAACAAATCCAAAAGTGGAGAACAAAAGACTCTTTAGGATTTATCAATAGTGATAAAGAGATTAAACCTCAACATGCTGTAAAAAGGTTGTATGAGTTAACAAAAAATCAAGATACGTTTATCACCACAGAGGTAGGTCAACACCAAATGTGGGCTGCTCAACATTACAAATTTAATAAACCAAATAGATGGATGACGTCAGGGGGATTAGGAACGATGGGATATGGACTTCCAGCAGCTGTTGGTGTTCAAATTGCTCATCCAGATAAACTGGTTATAGATATTGCTGGTGAAGCATCAGTGTTAATGACAATGCAAGAAATGTCTACAGCAGTTCAATATAACTTACCAATAAAGATATTTATTTTAAATAATCAATACATGGGAATGGTAAGACAATGGCAAGAGCTTCTTCACGAAAAAAATTATTCAGAAAGTTACTCCGAAGCCTTACCTGATTTTGTAAAATTAGCTGAAGCTTACGGATGTAAAGGTATTAAAGCTGATAATCCTGATGAATTAGATGATAAAATAAAAGAGATGATTGATTATAAGGGTCCTGTGATATTTGACTGTCATGTAGATCCTAATGAGAATTGTTTTCCAATGATACCATCTGGAAAGCCACATAATCAGATGATTTTAGGTCCAAATGATAAAGACGAAAATAAGATTACTGGAAAAGGAAAATCTTTAGTTTAATGTCATCTCCAAAATCAGCATACAGTACACCTACTAAAAAAGGCAAATTAGATACTCATATATTTGTTGTTTGGGTTGATAACGAAGCTGGTGTTTTAGCACGAGTAGTTGGTCTATTTTCTGGAAGAGGTTACAATATTGAATCTTTGGCAGTTGCTGAAGTTGATGCAGCAAAAAATATTTCTAGAATTACTATTGTGACTACGGGTACACCACAAGTGATTGATCAAATAAAACTTCAATTAAAAAAACTTGTCCCAGTGCACAAAGTTGCAGATTTTAAAAGGGAGGATAAAAAAGTTATCTTTAAAGAGATGGCATTACTTAAGATTGTTGCCCAGAAAAAAAAGATAGAAAAGTGTCTTAAAGAGTGTAAGAAATTTAATCCTGTAATTTTAGATAAAACAAGTAAATCAATCGTAGTACAGATAACCGCTTTAAGAAGAGAAATTGATAAAATGAGTAAGAAATTAAAACCCTATGGTCTTACAAGCACTTCAAGAACTGGGGCAATAGCAATGACCAGAGGTGCAGATACATTCAAATAAATTGATAAAGGAGAAGAGAAAATGAAAATGTTTTATGAAAAAGATGCTGACGTAAATTTAATTAAAGAAAAAAAGGTTGCCATTTTTGGTTATGGAAGCCAGGGGCATGCACATGCTTTAAACTTAAAAGATAGCGGTGTGAAAGATGTAGTGGTTGCTTTGAGGGATGGTTCTGCAAGTAAAGCAAAAGCAGAGTCAAAAGGTTTGAAAGTGATGAATTTATCTGATGCCGCTGAATGGGCAGATGTTTGTATGATTTTAACACCTGATGAACTTCAGGCTACAATTTATAAAAATCATATCGAACAAAGAATTAAAGAGGGAACAAGTTTGGCTTTTGCACATGGTTTAAATATTCATTACGATTTAATTAAAGCTAGAAAAGACTTAGATGTCTTTATGGTAGCTCCTAAGGGACCTGGACATCTTGTAAGAAGTGAATTTGAAAAAGGGGGTGGAGTACCATGCTTAATGGCAGTTCATCAAGATGGTACAGGTAAAGCTAGAGATTTAGCTTTATCATATGCTTCAGCTATTGGTGGAGGAAGATCTGGTATCATTGAAACTACTTTTAAAGATGAGTGTGAAACTGATTTATTTGGTGAGCAAACAGTTCTTTGTGGTGGACTTGTGGAGTTAATTAAAAATGGATATGAAACTTTAGTAGAGGCAGGTTATGAGCCGGAAATGGCATATTTCGAATGTTTACATGAAGTAAAATTGATTGTTGATTTAATCTATGAAGGTGGGATTGCTAACATGAATTATTCGATTTCAAATACTGCAGAATATGGAGAGTATGTTTCAGGTCCTAGAATCATTAACAAAGAAGAAACTAAGAAAAGAATGAAAGAAGTATTAGAGGACATTCAATCTGGAAAATTTACAAAGCAATGGATGGAAGAGTGTAAAAATGGTCAAAAGAATTTTCTTAAGACTAGAGACGAACTTGCAAAACATTCTATTGAGACTGTTGGTACAAAACTGAGAGCCATGATGCCTTGGATTGGTAAAAAGAAATTAGTTGATAGCGACAAGAAGTAAGTTTGGCCCAATATGGGTTAAATAGATCATTTTATTTTGCAATCTGGACGAGAGGTTGTATATTCGCATTAATTTTTATGGCTGAAAAAGATAAAGTATATATTTTTGACACTACGATGCGTGATGGTGAACAGTCGCCAGGCGCTTCAATGAGTGTTGAAGAAAAAATTCAAATTTCAAGAGTTTTCGATGAAATGGGGATCGATATTATTGAGGCAGGTTTCCCAATATCTTCCCCTGGTGACTTTGAGGCAGTTAGCGCTATCAGTAAAAGTGTTAAGAACTCAATACCTTGTGGATTAGCTAGAGCAACAAAAAAAGATATAGATGCTTGTCACGAGTCTTTAAAATTTGCAAAAAGATTTCGTATTCACACTTTTATTTCAACAAGCCCTGTTCATATGAAGCACAAATTAAACATGACTGATGAACAAGTATTAGGTGCAATAAAAGAAAGCGTAACATATTCACGAAAATTTACTGATGATGTGGAATGGTCATGTGAAGATGGAACAAGAACTGATTTAGACTTTATGTACAAAACAATTGAACTTGCTATTAATTGTGGTGCAAAAACTATAAATATTCCAGATACGGTTGGTTATTCTATACCTGAAGAGTTTGCAAAAACAATTAAATCAATAAAGAATAATGTTCCTAATATTGATAAAGCAATTATCTCTGCTCATTGTCACAACGATTTAGGTTTAGCAGTTGCAAATGCTTTGTCAGGATTATCTGCGGGAGTAAGACAAATCGAATGTACAATTAATGGAATTGGAGAAAGAGCTGGTAATGCAGCTTTAGAAGAAATTGTAATGGCAATTAAAACAAGAGATGATTTATTACCCTATGAAACAGGAATTAAAACAGAGTTAATAAGCAAAGCATCAAAGATTGTATCTAATGCTACTGGATTCCCAGTACAATTTAATAAAGCAATTGTAGGAAAAAACGCATTTGCGCATGAGTCAGGCATCCATCAAGATGGGATGCTTAAAAATAGAGAAACCTATGAAATAATGACTCCAGAAAGTGTTGGCGTAAAAAAAACATCTTTAGTAATGGGAAAACATTCAGGACGACATGCTTTTAAAGATAAATTAAATGATCTTGGTTATACGGATGTAACTGATGATGTGGTTCAGGCAGCGTTTGGAAAATTTAAAATTTTAGCTGATAAAAAGAAACATATATATGATGAAGATATTGTAGCTTTGGTAGATGATAGTTTGATTATTGATAACAAAATTAATGCAATTAATCTTAAATCCTTAAAAGTTTTTGCTGGTACAGGTGAACCTCAAAGAGCAGATATGACTTTGGATGTTTTTGGAGATATAAAGAAAACATCTCAAACAGGTGATGGTCCAGTCGATGCAATATTTAAGTGCATTAAAGATCTTTATCCACATGAAGTTAAGTTATCACTTTATCAAGTCCATGCTGTAACTGAAGGAACAGACGCACAAGCAACAGTGAGTGTTAAAATAGAAGAGAATGACAGAACTACAGTTGGTCAGTCAGCGGATACAGATACTTTGGTTGCTTCAGCAAACGCATATCTTAATGCATTAAATAAAATGTTAATTAAAAGAGAAAAAAAATCGTTATATAAAAATATTGAACATCAGAAAATAAAAGGAGGAGTATAATGGGAATATTTGATCGTATTAAAAAAGTTTGGAGTCAAGACATGGCTATTGATCTAGGAACAGCTAACACTTTAGTAGTTGTTAAAGGTCAAGGAGTGGTGCTTAATGAGCCTTCAGTTGTAGCGATAGTTGATCAAGGAGGTAAAAAGCAAGTTTTAGCCGTTGGCGATGAAGCAAAGACTATGCTTGGAAGGACACCAGGAAATATTCAAGCAATAAGGCCTTTAAGAGATGGTGTAATCGCAGATTTTATAGTTACAGAGGAGATGATTAAACATTTCATCAAAAAAGTTCATAAAAGAAGTACTTTTGCTAACCCAAGAATTTTAATTTGTGTTCCAACTGGTTCAACACCTGTTGAAAGAAAAGCTATTCAAGATAGTGCTCTTGCTGCTGGTGCTAGACGAGTTCAATTAATTGAAGAGCCTATAGCGGCTGCAATTGGAGCAAATCTTCCAATTTCAGAGGCAACCGGTTCAATGGTTGTTGATATAGGGGGTGGTACAAGCGAAATAGCTGTTATGTCTTTAGGCGGATTAGTTTACTCTAAATCATTGAGAGTAGCTGGAGATGCAATGGACCATGCAATGGTCAATTATATGAGAAAAGAATATAACTTGATGATCGGAGACAGCACTGCTGAGAAAATTAAAAAAGAAATTGGCACTGCTATCCCTACCAACAATAATACCTATGCCGTAAAAGGAAGAGATTTAAGATCCGGTACACCAAAAGAAGTCAATATAACAGAAGAGGATACCGCTGAGGCTTTAAATGATATTTTAAGAGAAATGGTCGAAGGTATAAAAAATGCATTGGAAAGCACACCACCAGAATTATCAGCTGACCTAGTTGATATGGGTTTAACTTTAACAGGTGGAGGAGCGCTTTTAAAAAATATTGACAAAAGATTTTCTAAAGAGACTGGATTACCTGTTCATATTGCTGATGACCCTCTATCATGTGTGGCGATTGGTACTGGAAGAGCGTTGGATCAAGAGCAAACGTTCTCGACTATGTTGACTGAATATTAATACCAATGGTATCAGGCAGAGATGATTTTATAATTGCAATTAGATCTGCTTTTTTAAAAAAAAGCACAAAACAAAAGTTTTCATTACTCACATTAGCATTTATATCCATATTTGTAATTTCCTTATCAGTTTTAGATTTTAAAATCATCAGATACACAAAAGTAGGAATAAATGAAATAGTCTATAGATCATCATTTATCGTTTCAATCCCAGAAAATTTTATAAAAAATGCTTTTTTTCAAATTAGTGACTACACAACTTTCTTTAATGATTATCAAAAAAAAAAAATTGAATTGGCGGAACTTAAATCAAATTACGTATCTAATGAAATTATAGAATATGAAAATATAGAGCTTAAAGAATTAATCAATGATTATGCATCCAGCTCTAACAAATTACTAGCTAAGATAATAGTGGATCACGACAGTCCCTTTTTAAAAAGTATTATAATAAATAAAGGCAGCAAAGATAATATCAAAATTGGAACAAATATTTATGACCGTTCTTATTTAGTCGGAAGAGTAATTGAGGTCAATTATAAAACATCAAGAGTTTTATTATTATCAGACTTAAATTCAAACGTTCCCGTCACAATTGCTCCTCAAAACATTCAAGCTATAGTTACCGGTACTGGAAATGAATATGGTCAAATTAAATATATAAAATCTGGTCTCGCTGAAGATTTAATGCAAGATAGTATAGTTTATACATCTGGAACTGGCGCTATCTTTAAAAGTGGAATTCCTATTGGAAAAATACAGTCCTTCGATCAGAGTGTTACTAATGAGTATAATGTGGAGTTCTATAGTGATTTTTCACAATTAAAATATGTCTTTGCAGAGATAAGGAATAAAACTGAAATTATAAAAACAGAGAAAAGTGATGAGGATAAAAGCGACCAAGTCAAAAATCCAGTTAATGCAAAACTAGAAATTTTAGAAAATGAATTAAAGATTATTGAAGAAACTAATCAAAAATTCCAAGAAGAAAATGAAAATTTGAAAAGTAAAGTCTATGAATTAAACCTGAAATTTACGGATATGAATGATCAAATTTTGTCTCAAAAAAGGATAATTGATCAGTCAAATGTAGACATCGATGAGTTAAAATTCTTAAAATTGAATTTAGATCACGGTCATAAATGTAGAAAATCATTTTTTAATTCAAGAGGTTTTGAAGTTGGAAGTGATGAATACAAGAATTGTGTTTTAAGCAAAGGAGGATTAGATGGCTAGTTTAAGAACCAAAAGCTCATTTTTGAAGTTTTATTCCTGGTTACCTATTTTGATTTTATTTATATCTGTATTAAATGAGTTTGATTTTAATTATTTGAATATTAAATATTTTTCTTTTAATTTTCCATTTATTTTAATCTTTTTCTTTACTTTAAAAGATTTTAAAAATTTTGATTATTTTTTAGTTTTTATAGCAGGATTATTTAATGACACAGTTGTTGGATTGCCGTTAGGTATAAGTAGTTTATCTTATATATTAATTTGTATTGCTGCAGCTTATATAAGAAACATCACTATCAGGCCAAATCCTGTGAAAGATTGGTTTTATTTCTTGTTTATAATAAGTTTAATAAACTCTTTTAACTATTCAATTTTGACATTATTTTTTTCACTCGAGCTTAATTTGATGAACTATCTAATTAATACTTTTTTTACATTTTTATTTTATATAATGTTTGTTACAATTTTTAAATATTACATGAAGGTTTTAGATGATTAATTCTCCAAGCGACAACGTCCAAAAACTTAATTCTATTAATAGAAGAATGTTCATAATAGGATCATTTAAATTTTTTATAATGGTAGGTATAGTAAGTCGGTTGTTTTTTTTACAAGTAAAAGAAAATAAAAAATACTTAACGCTTTCAGATAAAAATAGAATTAGAGAGTGGAAACTAGCCCCAGTTAGAGGAGAATTTCATGACTATTTTGGAAATGTAATTGCAGGTAACTTTGAAGCCTATCAACTTCACATAATTCCAGAGCAAGTTGATGATTTTAGATACGTAATTTATCGTATTAAAGATTTGTTAGAATTATCTGATGCGGAATTCAATAAAGTATTAAAGAAAAAAAAAGAGATTAAACCATGGGAAACATTAATTGTTTCAGATAATCTGAGTTGGCAAAAATTTTCAAAAATAAATAATCATTTGTATGATTTGAACGGTGTTAAACCCGTTATTTCAATTTCAAGAAATTACCCTTTTAAAGAAAATTTCACTCACTTAATTGGCTATGTTAGTCAAGCAAACCAAAATGATATTGATACAAATGAATCAATTAAAAAGAATTTTGTACCTGGTCTTAAAGTTGGAAAAATTGGCTTAGAAAAAACTTTTGAGAAAAGTCTTATTGGTACAAATGATGTTGAGAGATACGAAGTCAATGCCTATGGTAGAAGAATTAGTCAATTAGAATTTCAAAAAGGAGAAAAAGGTAAAACAATCAGACTTACTATTGATACAGAAGTTCAAAAACTAGCCAATGAATTATTAAAAGATAAGGCAGGTTCAATTTGTGTAATGGACATTTATACTGGAGCAATAATAGCTATGCATTCAGGCCCATCATTTGACCCAAATCTTTTCGTTTTTGGAATAAGCCAAGATGAATGGCAATTAATCCGAAATGATCCAATGAAACCATTAGTTAATAAAACTTTACAAGGCAATTACTCGCCAGGTTCAATTATTAAACCAATTGTTGCGCTTTCTGCTCTGGAGAACGGTATTATGAATACTAATTTTACAGTTAAGTGTACTGGCAAAACTGAAATGTATGGGCAGACATATCACTGTTGGAAAAAAAAGGGTCATGGATTTGTAAGTCTAAGAAATGCGATGAAACAGTCATGTGATACATATTTTTACGAAATAGCTAGAAAACTTGGGGTCGACAGATTGAGTGAGACAGCAAAAAAATTTGGTCTAGGAGAAAAAGTTTTTGGTGAATTGTTTGAAATTGAAAAAAAAGGATTAGTTCCAAATACACAATGGAAAAAAAATGCTCTAGGCAAAGGATGGCTATTGGGAGAAACTATTATTACAGGAATAGGTCAGGGATATATTCAAACTACACCAATTCAATTATGTTTAATGACTGCTCAAATAGCCAATGGAGGATATAAAATATATCCACATATTGTTGTTAATAATGATGTTAAGGCTCAGCCATCCGATAAATATATGCCACTATATGAAAACTCAAATAATATTAAAATTATAAAAGATGCAATGTTTGGTTCTACAAATGAAGTGATGGGAACATCATACCGTTCAAGAATTGATGATCCTAAATATCAGTTTGCTGGAAAGACGGGAACTGCACAAGTTAAAAAAATTACTGAGAGAGAAAGAGAGCTAGATCTTAAAACATTCGAAATTCCTTATGAAGAAAGAGATCATGCTCTTTATGTAGCTTTTGGTCCATATAAAAATCCAAGATATGCTTTGAGTGTGATTGTTGAACATGGAGGAAATGGAAGTACCACAGCTGCACCCATGGCAACAAAATTATTTAAATTAATCATTGATCGTCATAAAATTAGACAGTCAATGGATGAAAAAAAATACTTAGAGATATAGATGTATCAACATTCAAGATTAATAACTAATAGATTCAGTCTCTTTCAAAAATTTAAAAATTTAGATTACATCTTATTATTTTGTATCTTATTACTAGGCTCTATTAGTTTAGCAACAATGTATTCAACAGATGGAGGTGAAGTTTTATTCCATACTAAAAGTCATTTTATTAAATTTACAATATTTACAATAATGATGTTATTAATCTCATTTATTAATATTAAATATTGGTTTGCCATTGGGTACCTTTCCTATCTAGTTGTAATTGGTTTATTAATTGGGACATATTTTTTTGGTATAACATCCTCAGGATCACAAAGATGGATTAATCTTTATTTTCTAAATCTACAGCCATCCGAATTAATGAAAATATTTATAATTTTATGTCTTGCAAAATATTTTCATAGAATGAGATTGGAAAAAGTAAATTCAATTTATACTATTTTAACTTCTTTAATTATCATTATTCTACCAATGGGCTTAGTAATTGTTCAACCTGATTTAGGAACGTCACTCTTAATTGCGATTAGTGGAATTGCGGTATTATGGTTTGCTGGTGTCAATAATAGGTATTTCATTTACACAATGATGGGTTTTATAATTGCACTCCCTTTTATAATAGCTTTTTTAAAACCATATCAAAAATTACGAGTTTTGACTTTTTTGAATCCTGACAGAGATCCTCTGGGTGCGGGCTATCAAATTATTCAATCTAAAATCGCTGTAGGTTCAGGTGGAATTTTTGGTAAGGGTTTTTTAAAAGGGACACAAAGTTATTTAGAGTTTTTACCTGAAAAACATACTGATTTTATTTTTACCCTTTTTTCTGAAGAGTTTGGTTTTGTGGGATCAGCTTTGTTGTTATTAATTTATGCAATAATTATATATAGAATCGTAGCTATTGGCGCTAGTAGTCGAAGTTATTTTGCTAAAATTTTCTGTTACAGTTTTGGTTCTGCGATTTTTGTATTTATTACAATTAACATGAGCATGGTTTTAGGCTTACTACCTATAGTAGGCTCTCCATTACCGATCATGTCTTATGGAGGATCTTCAATGTTGGCAACTATGATAGGTTTTGGAATAGTTATGAGCGCAAGAGTTCATAATCAACAATTAATTGCCTAAGTATAATTTGTCGCTTAAATATTTTTCTAAAATAACTGTATAAATTTGTATGAATAATTCTTTTAAAGTTGGGATCATTGGTGCTGGTATTCAAGGTATTTCTAACGCGTTATTTCTTCAAAAAAAAGGATTTGAAGTAACGATTTTTGATAGAGATGAACCAGGAAGCCCAGCTGCTTCATATGGAAATGCAGGACATTTTTCACCCTACGCTTCATTGTCATTAAATAGAACTGACATACTCACAGATGTTCCAGCTATGCTGTTAAGTTCCACAGGTCCTTTGGCACTTAAATGGAACTATGTGCCAAAAATGATTCCATGGTTTTTAAAATTTATATTGAATACATCAAAGAAAAAAATGATGCACACTGCAAGGAATATGCATCAAATTTTAGATTTGGCTTTGCCTGCTTACGATGAATTATTTGATGAAATCAATTTAGAAAATTTAGTTGAACACAAAGGCATTTTATATATCTGGAATAACAAAGATCTAAAAAGCAGAGAATTAGAAATTAAGGTAAGAGAAGAGCTTGGAGTAAAACAACAACTAGTTACCAAAGAAGAGATACATGATTTAGAACCAAATATCAAACCGTTCTATCATGCAGGTGTTTATTATCCATATGCGCGACATGCTAGAAATCCAAAAAAAATTTTATTAAAGTTCTTTGAGCTTTTTCTTAAAAAGGGTGGCAAATTTCATAAGTCAAATATTCAAGATATAAATTTTGAAAATGAAAAACCTGTATTCGTCACTGAAAATCAAAAATATACTTTTGATAAAGCAGTCATTGCATGTGGTGCATTTTCAAAAAAATTGACAGATAATTTAGATGAAAAAATTCCTCTTGATACTGAGAGGGGCTATCACGTTCATTTTAAAGATTGTGACCATCTATTGAGTAGGCCTGTAATTTTTTCTAATAGAGGTTTTGGTATTACCCCAATGGAACAGGGCTTAAGAGTAGTGGGTACAGTAGAGTTTGGAGGTTTAGAAAATGCACTTTCAAAATCCAGAGTTAAAAATTTGATTAATAATGCAAAATATATGCTAGATGATTTACCTGAACATGAAGATGAATGGTTAGGATTTAGACCTACATTACCAGATTTTTTGCCAGTCATGGGACCATCAAAGAATCACAAAAACGTTTTTTATTGCTTTGGCCATCATCATTTAGGATGGACATTGGGTCCAATATCTGGAAAGATTGTTTCTGGAATGATTGCTAAAGAAAACACTAATCTAAATTTAGAACCTTATAGCTCAAAAAGATTTAGTTAATTCATGCAGAATACTAAAGCATACATAATGTTGGTGTGTGCAACATTATTTTGGGCTGGCAATTTTATGATTGGTAAATTTGCATTTATCTCAAATATTCCTCCAATGTCATTGGTTTTCTTAAGATGGTCTTTAGTTTGGTTCATATTATTACCTTTTACTTACAAAGAGGTTATAAAGTACAAAGATGTAATTTTATCTAATCTACCTCTCTTATTTTTTTTGGCATTTACCAGTGTTGGTTTATTTAATACTTTTACATATTTATCACTGGTTTACACCCAAGTAATAAATGCCTCTCTATTTAATACTGCCATTCCTGCAATTATAATTCTACTTTGTTTTATTTTTAAGATTGAGAAAACCAATAGATATCAAATTTTAGGATTAATTATTTCTGTATTAGGCATTCTATCTATTATAACCAAACTTAATTTAGAAATCATACTTTCACTAAATTTCAATAAGGGAGATTTAATTATGATAGGAGGTGTGATTAGTTGGGGTTTGTATTCTTCTTTTCTTAAAAAAAAAAAATTTACAATACCTCTTCTTACTTTAGTTCATGTTTTGTGTACTTTTGGATTAATTTTTATATTCCCACAATTTATGTATGAATTTTCACAGGGACAAAAAGTAGATATCAATATTGATTTAATTTACATCCTTTTTTTTTTAGCATTGTTTCCAAGTATAGGATCTTATTATTGTTGGGCAGGAGCGGTTTCAATTATTGGCGCTAATCGAGCAGGAATTTTCTTATCTTTAATACCTTTATTTAGCACAATAATGGCAATATCTTTTTATGGCGAACAATTTAAACTTTTTCACTTGATTGGAGCAGTTTTAATTATATTAGGTCTATTCTTATCAAATAAAGAAATAAAAAATGCTTAAAGTAGCAATATTAGATGATTATCAAAATGTCTCTCAACAATTTGTTGATCTTGAGAAATTATCAGGCAAATACGAAATTAAAATTTTTAGTGAACCATTTGAAAATGATGCAGATACTTTAGATAAATTATCAGACTTTGAAGCATTATTAATTATGAGAGAGAGAACCCCAATTACAAAAGATTTAATAGATAATTTATCCAAATTAAAATTTATTATTACCAGTGGTACAAAAAATAGTTCAATTGATCTAGAAGCTGCGAAAAAAAGAAAAATAATAGTTTGTGGAACTGAGATGAATACAAATCCAACTCCTGAGCTAACTTGGTGTTTATTATTGGGATTAGCAAAGAATTTAAAAGAGGAAATAGATAATATGTATCAAGGATACTGGCAAACGACAGTTGGAGTTGAGTTGAAAGGTAAAATTTTAGGTTTGATTGGACTTGGTGAAGTTGGTTCGCAAGTAGCTAAAATTGGTAAAGCTTTTGGTATGCAAGTTATGGCTTGGAGTGAAAATCTTAACTTAAACAAATGTAAAGAATTAGATGTCCTTCCATGTACCAAAGAAGATCTATTAAAGAATTCTGATTTTCTATCCATACATGTTCGAGGTGGAGAAAGGTATAAGAATTGTATTACGATAAAAGAATTTGATAAAATGAAAAAAACAGCTTTTTTAATTAATACTTCACGAGGCCCTATTGTGAATGAAGATGATTTGATAATTGCCTTATCAACTAATATTATAGCTGGAGCGGGACTAGATGTTTACGAAAAAGAACCCTTACCTGAAAATAATAAATTAAGGTTTTTACCAAATGCATTACTCACACCACATATTGGATATGTTACAGCAGAGAATTATAATATCTTTTACAATCAAATGATCGAAGCTCTTGAAGCTTGTGTGAATGGAAAACCAATCCGTGTAATTGAATAAAATGGACTTGTCGGTTGTCAATCACGAAGATTATTTTGCAAAAATTGGTGATGATCATAAATTTCCAATTAAAAAATTTGGTAATTTAGCTGCATACTTAAAAGAAAAAAAAATTGTAAAAGATTTTTATAAACCTTACGCCTGCTCTTTAGAAACACTTAAAAGGGCTCATTCAGAAACTTATATCAATCATATAAAGAATAAAACTTTAGATGAGAATGGAGTAAAGAAAATAGGTTTTCCTTTAGTGGATAGTGTAGTGCAAAGATCATTGGTTGCTACGGGTGGCACTGTTCTCGCCTCAAAATTAGCAATTAAAAATCGCATTGCGTGCAATACCGCTGGGGGGAGTCATCATGCAAATTTTAATGAGGGCGCAGGTTATTGTGTCTTTAATGATGTCGCAGTTGCAGCACAATATTTATTAGAACGTAATTATGCTGGTAAAATTTTGATTGTTGATCTTGACGTTCATCAAGGTAATGGAAATTCAGATATATTTAAAAACAACAAAAATGTTTTCACTTTTAGTATGCACTCAAAATCGAATTATCCTGCAAAAAAATCTAAAAGTGATCTTGATGTTGAGCTTGAGGATAATATGGAAGATGTTCAATATTTACAAATTCTTAAAGATAACCTCAACCAATTTAACAAAGAAAAATTTGATTTTGTTTTTTATATTGCAGGTGTTGATATTCATTTTAATGATCGTTTGGGGAGATTAAAAATCACAGATGAAGGAATAAGAAAAAGAGATGAAATCGTAACAGAAAATTTTTTTACAAAAGGCATTCCTTTATGTGGAGTTCTAGGCGGTGGTTATAATAAAGATTTAAACAAACTAGTTGAATTACATTCTTTTTTACATCAATCTTGTGCTAAATTAATTTAATAATGAGTAAGAAAAATCCAGATCTTACAGCTGAGCAAAAATTAGTAATGTTTGAGGATGGCACAGAACCTCCTGGATCTAGTGAATTAAATAATGAAAAAAGAGATGGATCTTATCATTGTGCTAATTGTGGAATTAGATTATTTGATGCTAAAACTAAATATGAAAGTGGTTCAGGTTGGCCGTCTTTTTATGAGCCGCTACCCAATGTTTTTGAGACCAAAACAGATCATTTAATTGGTTATGCCAGAACAGAATATCATTGTAAAAATTGTAATGCCCATCATGGACATATTTTTGATGATGGTCCAAATCCCACTGGAAAAAGATATTGCAATAACGGAATTTGTTTAGTTTTTAAACCAAAATAAAAGGTATAAATTCATTTAAAATAAAAAGAATGTTTGTTATATCGGTATTTTGAAATGAGATCTTTGCACATAAACTCAATATTAAAATCTCTAAAAATTGCGACTGTATTATTTTTAATCTTTCCTAAAATTAATGCTTTTGGAGCTGTAAGTGGATTTGTTGACAGTAAACAGGTCAACCAAAATATTCCAATGGCAATAGCCTTTAATCCAAGTGGAACTAAAATGTTTGTTGTTGGAATGAGTCAAAATAAAATTTTTGAGTTTGATTTGACCACTGGTTTTGATGTTTCAACAGCTACAAAAAATTCGAATGAGTGTTCATTTATAGGTTTAGGAGATGATGTTGTGGATATAGATTTTAATTCAGATGGAACTAAATTATTTCTTGTAGACCAACACCAAGGTGGTAATGATGAAACGATAGAAGAGTTTGACTTAAGTACTGCATATGATGTTTCATCTTGCACGCATGTGGAAGAACATTTTAAGGGTGATTTTGTTGGATCGGTTGGTATCGAATTTGATTCTAGTGGAACAAAACTTTTTATTTATCATACTGCAGGCACTGACTCGATTAAACAATATTCACTAAGTAGTCCTTATAATCTATCAAATCCAACTCTTCAAAAACAATCAACTGGAACAAGTGACAAAACCTTTCAAACTATTGAGTCTCAACCATCAGGATTTACCTTTAGTTCTGATGGCTCTAAAATGTTTATTACAGGAAAAAATAAAGATAAAGTTCAAGAATTTAATTTAAGTACGCCTTTTGATTTATCGAGTGTCTCAAGGACGAATGGTTATGATATTTCAGGTCAAATAGATGCTGTTGGTGGAGTATCATTCAGTGCTGATGGTCTTAAAATGTTTGTTTTAGATTCAGATAATAATGCTGCTAATAAAGATGTTAATGAATATAACTTAACTTGTGGTTTTGGAGTGATCAATTGTATCGATCCAACAGCAAATAAAGATGATGTTGCTTCTATTGAAACACAGTCTGAAACTACAAAAAAACTTATACAACACACCACGTTTCCGGTATTGAACCGTATGGAGTGGTTAAGACGAAACAGCGGACGAGTAAACTTAACAAATCAAAATATAAAGTTTCAATTTAATAATGAAATTTTAAATTCCTTATCACATAGTTTAATTCCTCTTTATCTCTCAAATGATAATTCAAATGATTTAACTGATCAAAATTCAAGTTGGTCTTTTTGGAGCGAAGGTACTATTAGTATTGGTAAAGTTGGTGATGACTCAGGTTCCTCGGCAAAGGACATCAATACATCCGCAATCACACTTGGTGCAGATAAAAAAGGTGAAGATAATATCATGAGAGGTATTGCATTAAGATTTGGTACTGATGATATTGATGTTGGAACTCTTGGAAGTGCACTTAATATGAACTCTTTTAGTTTAACTTTTTATTCAAGTAAACCAAAGGGAGACCAAAGATTTACAGATAACTTATTAGGTATGAGTTTTATTAATTCTAATTTAATTAATAATAGTGGTTCTGTTTCAACAGATGGTGAAAGATATGGTGAACAGTTATATGGGTCTTTAAGTTTAAGAGATACGTTTTCAAGAAACCGATTAAATTTTACCCCTAAATTAAAAATTAATTACGGCATAACTCATCTTGGAGCTTACACTGAAACTGGATCTTCTGGATTAAATTTAGAATATAAGGATCAATATATCGGAAATTTTACATCTTCATTAGGAACAAGTTTAGATAATACTTATGATTTTGAAGCTGGATCTTTTGTTCCATATTTTGATTTTGAATATTATGCGGATATGAGTCCGGCCTCAAAACAAAGATTCTCTTATGAGTCTAATGGTGAGAGTTTTACATTAGAAAATATTCAAAGTTCTACACATAATTTTATGAGCGGTATTGGATTTGATTTTATCTCAGATAATGGACTAACTTTAATGACTAAATACAACAGGGACCAATCCCGAAATAACAAAAATGATAGTTTTATAATTGCTTTAGATTATAGAGGTTCTCAAAGGTCTTCATATGCTATGTCTTTTCAAGACAGTTCAGCAAAATTTTCAAATGAAAATAAATTTGATAACTTTAAAATGAATATTGATAGCCATTATGATTTTTTTAAAGAGGACCCAGACTACGGGTTATTTATAAATATATCTAATATTAACTAAAGTGAGTAAGATAAAAATAATTTTTTATTTAATCTTGATATTTGTTGTTTACAAAGCCTTTGTGGCCATAAAAGACTTTGAAGTAGGAGTTGGAGATCGCGTAGCTGAAATTGAAGAGAAGGCTGAATTTGAAAGGGAAGGTGAAGTTATTGGTTTGATGATGTACTTAGGTGATCCACTTGTGCTAAAAGAGCATTTATTTACTGAGAGTAGATCTAAATGTTTAGAATTAAAAAAGATTGCTGAAGAAAGTTCGAATGCTTATTATGAATGTGCACAAGTAAATGCCGTGCTAAAAGGAAAAAAAATTGTCAGTATTATCAATGAAATTGAGGTTTTTAATTGATAATTAAATATATTACTTTTCTAATAGGAATTATTTGGTCTTACTCAATAATAAGAACTCAGTCAATTTTTAGTAAAAAAGCTGGTTTAATTTTTAAATTATTTATATCTAAAGTTTCTTGGCTAACCTTGATTGCAGCTTGTTATTTTGGTTATAAAAACTTTTCAATGCAATACACAATTATTGGAATTGCAAGTGGAATAATTCTTGTTCATCTTGGTTTTTATTTTCTTAAAAAATTACTTACTTCAAAATTTAGTGAAAAAAATCTTTCAATGTTTAAATCATTTTTTGAGTATACTTTAATTGGTTGGGTGATTTATTATATTTTTTTCTAGTTAGAATTTTCTCAATAAATTAATAGATGCCTCATCAAATTCTTCAGGTCTCATAGCATTGTTAGTTAATTTAAAATCAATCAAATAATCGTTTATTTTTTTACTTAAAACATAATTTGATTTTAAATTATCTTCACCAGTTATTGAAAAAGCATAATTCGTTTCTTTATTGGGCAAATATCCTATTGCAATATGGACTTTATCGGTATGGCCTGATCCTAGAGCTTGATTACGTTCATAGATTAAAAAGAGACTAAAATTATCTTGAAAAACTATATCTAAGCCAATTTCCCCATTGATATTATGCAACGCTCCAGAATGTAAGGTGTCACTAAAATTTACGCTACTATCACCTGTATAAGTGTATTTGAAATTTGAGGAACGATCTATATCGATAACGTATTCAATTTTTCCATGTCTTTTTAAGGTATATTCATCATCAGACAAATCTTGAACTGCAGCAAATCCTGCTCTAATTTTTTTTGTTCGAAGATGTTGTTTTTCTACATCTATACCACCTGAACCAACTTCTTTATAGGATCCTAAAATAGTGTGACCAATATCAAATCTTCCAGAGGGAATAAAAGTCAAATTATCTTTTTTAATCTCATCTTTTACTCTTATAGTTCCATATATCTGTTTTCCTGTTCTATTAGCAGTCAAATTTCTACCATCAATAACAGTTAATAAGTCAGACTTTAATTTTCCAATCCCAATAAAAGTATCAAGAAATTGAGTATCATCTTCTATTGGGGTTGTAGAATAATAAGTGATATTAAATGTATCCGTATCTAAATTGCTTCCAGCAGTTCCAACATCAACATTATTTCTACCAACTCTAAATGCTAATCCTTGTATTCCATTTTCTTCAGTAAATTTATCTGCACCAAAGGTGATTGCATCTGTATCAATTTTTTTGGTGGATGAAATACTAGTATCTCCAATTCTTCCAATTGCAATACTGCCCTCACTCCAATAAAACACATCTTCATCTTTATTTTTTTTATTCACTTTTGAAGCAGAGGCTTTAACCACTTCAGTTAAAGAAGCTAGTCTTTGATTGGTAAAATTGATATCAATATTTAAGTTTGTTAAGTTTTGTTTATCTTTATTTCTTCTAATCCATTTTAAACGATTGAGTGCGCTATCAGTTGCATGATCAATCGTCCTTTTAGCAATTTCTATTTGAGCTAATGCCATGCCAGTTCTGTCTTTATTTTTTGTAATAGAAGGACAGTTACCTCCAATAATATCAAAAGGACAAGCTAAATTATATTCAAAAACTCGGTCCATATCAGTACCACCAGAGAAATCATCTCCAACAAACATTATTAAACCACTATTACTGAACGTTAATGTCCTTATTTGTTTAAGACTTCCAAGAGTTGAATTATTAAAGAATACTCTACCATCGACAGTAAATGAGGATGTATCAAAAGGTGCATCTAAAGAAACTTGTGTTATTGATGGATTATTATTTGGACTGTGATTAGCAATAAAAATTCTTGTTCCATCTTCACTGAACTCAATTGACATGGGATTATTTACATGTGAAGACACATCTATACCAGCGTTATTATTCACTGAAAAAGTTGTAACATCATATGGAGTAGAGAGATTAAATTCAAGAAGCTTACCATTATATGTAATGATAAACATTTTTTTTCCATCATTGCTTAACGAAACACCCATAAGTCTATTATTTTTATGTGAGTCAACTAACCCATCATCACCTGCTAAAGAGTTATTTCTATTTGCATCAGTCAATAAATCACTGGTTCTTTGAGAATAACTACAAGTCGAAATATCAAAAGGAACTGTAAGATCAAATCTAAGCACACTATTTTTAAGGGTGCCACCTAATGCTCTATTTGCAAAATAAAAATACATACCATCGTTACTGAAATAGAAATCAAAAGGGTTATGATCTATGGTCCCTATTAGTCCATGATTTAAATCACACCTTTCATCGTCTCCTGCGTAAGTACCTGAAGAGGCGTCAAAAGGAATGGATAGGTCATATTCATCAATAAAACTATAATCTGTCTCACCGCCCTCATCTCTATAAAATCTTACAAACATTTTTGTTCCATCATTATTGAATTGTACACCCCCAACTTCTTTGTCTGTATTATCTGCAAGTCCGGCTCTAACTGTACCCTCGGCTGTACCATTACTGACCTGAAGATTATCTACTAAAGTAACAACACTTGCAAATGTGTGTGAAAAAGGAAATAAGAAAATAAATATAAGTAATATTCTTTTAGCCAAGGTCATCATATTTTTTTACAGCAATTTTAATCTAATTCATCTTTTTTTTAGCATAAAATTAGTAGTAAATTATTATTTTTTTAACCATTATGGGCAATTAAACCTTTTGAGATTTCATAAAAAAGTATAATCTTGTCTTTAAGTAAATTTCTAGATAAAAAATATTATGTTTGAAAAATTAGAAGAATTAGCCAAAAACAATAAGAAAATTTCAGATTTTCATATCAGAAGTGGATGGCCTTTAGCCTTTAGACAAACAGGTGAAATTCATAAAGTTCCTGAAGTTGTGGTCAAGTCACAGGACCTACAAGATTTATTATCGACTAATTGTAATGAAGTAGAAATGAAAAGATTTAATGAAACGCATGAACTAGATTCATCGGTGACCTTAAGTGGCTTAAGATTTAGGGCTAATTTTTATAAAACAATAAATGGTCCTGCCGCAGTATTGAGAAGAGTTGAAAGTGTGATTCCAGAAATGGGACAGTTTGATCTACCCCAAGTTCTTTATGATATTATAGACATGCACAAAGGTCTCGTACTTGTTACTGGTCCAACAGGCTCTGGAAAATCAACAACACTAGCAGCTATCATAAATGAAATTAATAAAACCCGAACAGCCAATATAATTACAGTTGAAGACCCAGTGGAGTTTATTCATAAAGATCAAAAAAGTATTGTCTCTCACAGAGAAGTAGGTAAACAAACACAAACCTTTGCATCTGCATTAAAAGCAGCCCTTCGAGAAGATCCAGATGTTATTTTAGTTGGAGAGATGAGAGATCTAGAAACAGTTTCGCTTGCATTAACAGCTGCAGAAACTGGTCACTTAGTTTTTGGAACACTGCACACTAGTGGTGCACCGAATACTATCAACAGAATTATTGATGTGTTTCCACCTGAGCAACAAGCACAAATTCGAGCTCAAATTTCAACATCATTAAAAATGGTGGTAACTCAAAGACTTCTTAAAACAAAAGATGGTCAAGGCCGTTGTGGTGCTTTTGAAGTGATGAAGTGTACAGCCCCAATTCAAAACTTAATTAGAGAAGCAAAGATTCATCAAATCCCTAGCATCATGCAAACAGCTGTTAAAGATGGAATGATTACTATGGCAAAGTCATTAGAGGAACTTGTAAAAGCTGGAAAGATAGATGCAGGAGCAGGAAAAGAACATTAAGGGGTTTAATCTACTTGAATTATTAGTCGTGTTATCCATTGTAGGGATACTCTCTGCTGTTGCTTACCCAAATTTTACTGGATGGTATAAAGAGAGACAAGTACGATCAGGAGCAGAAAAAATTCAAGCTTTAATGAAAAACATTTTAATTCAAACAGACCGAGGAACTTTTGGTTATGTTCAAGTTCTTTTTGATAACAATGAAGGTGTTGGTCTAACAGTTTTATCTAGAGGGATGACCATGCAAACTTTAGCAACAAAAGTTAATGATGGTAATAACAATACATGGAACACTGATATGACAGGTATGAGCCGATGTGTTTTAGATGTGGCATCCGTAACAACACAGCAATTTGAAAATGATGAGGGAGATATGGTCGATCAAGAGGTAGAAGATGCCTATTGGGACACAGATAAGAGTGGGACTAGTGATGAAGTTAAAAGTGCAGTTTATCAAATATTTCTTGAGGATGTAACTACCAACTTTGCTGGAAGAGCAGCAATTTGTTTTGCAAGAAATGGTAAGTATTATGAGGGAGCAGGTCCATTAGCAGAACCTGGTACTAGTATTCCTTATGAGATGTTTTTTGTGTGCAGAAGAACAGCATCTCAAACTATATGTCCAATAGATCATGAAGAAGATGTTCAAGATGGTTTGACAGCAATGACAGTAACTGCTGAACCAGTTGATGGGAATGACGGAGATGAAGCTCAAGATGCTGATGATGAAGAAATAACTTTACCCAATCCATCAAGTGAAATTACATATTTAAGAGCGGTGAGATGGGGAAGATTTGGTAATTTGTCAATAAGTGTATTTGATAATCAATATAGTTTTGACGATGAAGGTAAAAAAGGTTGGTCGGGGGGGACTTGGTATAATTAGATGAAATTCAAAAAAAATAAAAAAATCTCAGGCTTATCACTTTTAGAAGCTTTAGTTTCTACAGCTATAGTTGGAATAGGTTTTGTTGCAATTTTGCAAATGACAAATTATTCAATTCAATCGATTTATACATCTGGTGAGAGAACTAAAGCAGGTTATTTAACAAATATGATTGCTGAAGATACATTAGGAAGTTTAAATATAGATGCCGGGGCCTCGGGGAATTTCTCTGAATACATCACTGAAAATTCAATTGATACCTCATTTTGTCAAAATCCCTCAAACGCTAATAATGCGACAAACTCAGGAAATGTTTATGATTCTGGGGGAACTACTGATGTAACCAAAAAAACTGCCAAGTGGTCGGCATTACTCAATAATAAAGATTACTTAAATTGCAAAGGCCAAAATGAGCAACGAAATTTTACTGTTTTTAAGATTGCAAGTCAATGGACTGTACAACCAACTGATGATGATGGAAATCTTTTAAATTCAGCTTGGTACGTAAATACTAATGAGCGTGATATAAATGGCGAGGACGTACCATATGTATTAGACGAAATAATGTATATTGGCAGAATTCAAATGAACTTAAACGACGGAAAAAAAAGAAAGTACTTATATTTTCAAACAGATTACAAATTATTTAAATGAACAAAAAAATTTTTAAAAATATAATCGGATTAACATTAATTGAAATTTTAATCGGCATAGTAATTACAACAATAATGATGGCCGCAATGTACACCTCATATAATGTTGTAAATCAATCTTATTCTAAAGTAATTGAAAAAGCTAAAATTAGTAAATCCAGTAGAGATTTGGTTAGCATGTTAATGCGAGATATTCGTATGTCTGGCTTTAAATATTATGCGGGCCACCAACAAATTAAAGACTTTGCAGAAGCCACTGACGATTTTTGTAGTCCCCCAGCAATTTTACCAAAACTAAGTAATTTATATTATGAGACTGGATTTGATGAACCAGAACATAGTCATAACCCTATAGTAATTAGAAAAAATACTTTAGGAAAGGAGGCAGTAAGTTCAGAAACATCTGTCACTTGTTGTGATCAGATTCAAATTGTCTATGATGATTTTAATCAGAACGATTATTTTCAACCATTTAAAAGGTATAGAATAACCTATTACGCTGAACCAAATAATGAGGGAAGTTTTGCTGTTTACAAACGAATTGAAAGTTATATCAAACGAAATGGAAATGATTGTAGCTTTTCAATTCAACCTGAGTCGGATGATGATGGTAACACTATACCATTAACAGTAGCAGACTTAAGAGGAACATGGGAAGATAAACCTAGAACAGTTCCGACACCAGATCCAAAGCAACCTGATATAAAAGTGTGCGCTATATGCACACCTGGCGTAATGATTAGAGATCATGTTGAAGACATGGAGTTCATTCCTTATGATCAAAATGGAAGAATAATTCAAGAAGGTGGAAAATTTCCTGCGCCTGATCAAGGTATTTCCACTGATTTAAGAGCCAGATTGTTAGATATTCGCGGAGTAGATATAAAACTCATTTTTAGATCAAAAGAACATTTTTTTAAAAAAGCACAAGCTAGAACAGTAGTTGGATTATCTGATAGAAACTTGTCAACAACAGACAGATACTTAAGAGATTCTGTAATTGTCTCAGTTTATACAAGAAATATTGGAGGAGCATTTTGATGATAAAAAATCAAAAAGGATTTACGTTGGTTCTGTCGCTTGTTTTATTATTAGCCATGTCTTTAATGGGAGGGGCGTTAATTGTTGTTGCCTCATCTGATCATCAAGGGAACAATAGTAGTGACGAATTCCAACAAACCTTCTTCGTTGCAGAAACAGCTTTGATGCAAGCTGAAAAGAGTTTAATCGATAAGATGGCGGGCCCATTAGATGAAAATGGAAATAGAAGAACAGCTGATAGATATATACCAATTAATGCAAGCGCAAGTAGTCCAGCTCCAAACCAAACACCATGTTTTAAAAGTTTTAGAAATTTGAGTCGAAGCGATAATTTTAGAGTGATAGAACAAATAGAAAATCAAAGCTTTTACAGTTTAATAGAGCCTATTTTTACTGAGGGAGAACTTCCATTAAATGATATAACTGATCCAAATGCTATCGTTGATGAACAGACCAAACTTAGACAATATAGGTATGAGTTCTTTTCTGTAAATTCTGGCACATCAGTTTACAAGGGTTCTGGGGGAAGTTTAAAAAAAACATCAGAAACGACTCAAAGACAAGGAACTGCCTATAGAATTTTTGGGTGTGGCATGATGGGGAATGTGAATAATCCTCAAATATTAATTCCTCTAGAAAAAATAATAGTTCTTTCGCATTAATTCTAATTAGAACGCTTAAAATGAACATCAATGAGTATTGAAATATTTCTTTAATATTCTTATAATTTTATAGTGAGGAATATTTTTTTTAAAATTTTATTTTTTCTATTTTTTTCTAGCAGTTCCTTTGCATGCTCCTTACTACAAGTTCCTATTGGGGCACCCGTTAGCACAGCAGTTGAAAAGTTTGAATTTTTAGATGTGTACAATGAAAAAGTATATGGCCCAAATGTTATTCCAAGGTTTCAAAAGTATGCAATTGATTATTGCGAAGGATCATCTTTAGAAAATGCCGATCTGGAGGTTACAGTATATCAATCTAGGATCTCAGGTATTAAATTAATTTCAACAGATAACGAATTTAAAAATGAAATTTACGAATTTACTAAGAATTATATTCAAGATCCAGGTGCTGAGGTAAAGGAAGAAAATTGGAAAGGATATAAAAATTTAAGTGTTGGAGACTTAATAATTTACTACAGTAAGGTTGAAATATTAGGAGAAATTGTTGAAGTATTAGAAATTTCTAACACCGAAATGGTAGATTACATGTCGGGAGAAGAGGTAGTCGATATATTAGGATAAAGTATGATTAAAAGTATAAAACTATTTTTATTTTTATTTGTATTGATTTTTAATAGTAATGCGAATGCTAAACCAGTTCCACCAGGAGCAGGTGATAATGTTGCAGCTAATATTTTATTTTTAGTGGATAGTTCAGCAAGTATGGGAAGATGGATTGGTGGAGATGGTCTTGGACGAGCTTGGGGTGTAACGTATGATTCTGCAGATAGAATTTTAATAGGACAACAAGCCAGAAGAGCAATGGGGTCAGTTATAAGATACACTGCTGCTGGCGCAAGGGATACAAGTTTTAGGCCTATAAGATCAGTTCCGAGGGCGGGATGCACTCAAGAAGTGGATGCAACTCGAGGCACTGCTGGTCAACGATTGCGAAGAGCGGGTAGAATTAAATTTGTTGAAAATGTCACTACCAATGTAATTACAACTGCTGAAAATATGATTTTCATCAACAGTAGAGAACGAAGAACTGGAAATTTTGTTTTTGGTTTTTCTGAGGATGGTAGGAGATGTTTACTTGCAATTGCAGTTAGCAGAGGTGGTATCGGCGACATAGATGTTAAAACTATAAATGGAAATAATTATTTATTCATGGCTGGTGCAGTGGGTAGAAGAGCAGGAATTTTCAAATCTTGTAATCTTAACACTATGCAATGTCGTGAAACAACATTTAACGATAGCAATCATATATCTAGAAGGTTCGGTGGATTTAGTGTTAACAATGAGGGAACAACAATTTATTTTTCTCATCATGGTGAGAACGGTGATTTAGTTGGATATGCGCTTGAACCCCAAGGTGGTGCTTTTGATTTAGGTGATGAACAAAGAAGGTGCTCAGCTATTAATGGGCCAACTCTAACAAGTCAAATGGCATTTGCTACAGGAGTAGAAGTATCACCAGACAATAGTAATATTGTTTACACAACCTCACATATTAATCATGCAGTACAAAAAATTGAATGGACAGGAAATACTTGTGGTGTTGCAACTAGTATTGGAGCTGGTGTAGCGAGTATTGCATCTAACATTGGAGCTGCTGGTTCTTTAGCAGCAGACAATGTATATTTTCAGGCTCCATGGGGACTTCATATAAAAAGTGATCATAACTCAGGCCAAACAAGAATTTTAACATCTTCAAATGGGGGTTACGTAGACGAATTTAATGAAACTCTTTTTACTACAACAAATAGAAATACAGCATGGCAACAGCAAATGGGTGGTCCAAGATTAAGAAGGTGGGACGGAGTAAAACAAGCTCTTAACGCGATTATGAACGACACAACTTTAACAACAGGTGCTTACTTTGGTTTTGGTCATTGGAATGCTGGTGAACAACCAGGACGACGTGCGCCACGAGGAGGACAATTCTGTCATAGAAATGATGGATGTCAGTACTATGGTGGCTGGGGAGGAGTGAACACCTCTTTTTCTACTGAAACCACACAAGTAGTTACTGGCCAAGACGCTAATGGTGCTGACATAATAGAAAATGTTAATACTACTGTTCAAACGGATGCAGGTACAGCATTAGATGCAAATCAACATCCAAATGGCACTAGCTCAATATGTTATTCAGATGCTTGTATAAATGTTGCAGTCGGCCCAGAGGGAGCTGATAGAATCATGGGCGCCTTTAATCCGCTTGGAATGGCATGGGGAACAGATGCAAATGCATTTTCACAAATGGCGGAAGATTATTTTAACGATGCTAATGCTGGTGGACAACTTTTAGATCCAAATTCTGAGTGTCAATTGAATTATGTAATTGTAATCGGTGATGGTGCTATGAACCATACAGGAGTATTAGGTGCTGGTGGTCAAACAGCTGCTAGAATGGCAAGATTAAGAGAAAAAGGTGTTAAATCTATTTATGTTGCCTACGGAGGAGGAATAACCGGAGTACCTTTGAATAGATTTCATGCACTTGCAAGAATAGGCTCAAGTACAGCAACTACCACAGCTGAATGTGATGCAGACGAGGAATGTGAAAAGGCAATTATAGCATTAACTCCAGAAGATTTAAAATCAGAGCTGACGTCAAGGATAAGACAAATTATTGCAGACAAACTTGCTTTCACAGCTCCATCTATTACAGCGACTATTCAAGAAGGGGGCTCACTATACCAAGCACAATTTGCTTATGAACAATATGGTGAATGGCGAGGGACTTTATTAAGAAAAAAATTAAAACCAGATGGAACAGTAGAGCACGATACAGCGCCAGGGAATTTACATGGTAATTGGAGTGCAGCAACTATGATAAAAAATCAATCATCTCCAGGTAGTGAGGCCGATACTAGAAATATTTGGTCCGCCATGCCTAATAATCCATATTTAGAAAATTGGGACAATTTTAACGTTAGTAAATCTGATGCTATTAAAAGTTTGTTTGATAAATTAGGTTATCAAATTCCTGATTACCACAATGCGTCATCTGACTGTTCAGATGTCGGTTCAGACTCGGTCCTAGGTGATGAAGTGATTGGCTTAATTAATTTTATGAAAGGTAATGATTATTTTGATTATGATGCTGATTGTGATGTAAGAGAAGTAAGAGATCATGTTATGGGAGACATCTACCATTCTCAATTAGTAGAGGTTGGCCCTCCAAACTCAAGTATAACGTTCTCAGGACCTAATGAAGAATCTTTTCACAGAGCCACAAATGGCTATCAAAACTTTATGAATAGATATGCAACAAGAGAAAATATAATTTATGCAGGTGCTAACAGTGGAATGCTGCATGCAATAAACGCAAAAACTGGAAAAGAGGAATGGGCATTTATTCCACCTTTTATCGGCTCACTATTACCTCAAATTATCAATCCAGGGTTAGATGGAGATGTAGAAGGAGGTGGTGGAACTAATCCTATTTTTGGAGTTGATGGATCCCCAGTGGTCCATGATTTGTTTATTCGAGGTTATAGTCAAGCGGGTGATCTAGAAGGCTCTAAGAGTTGGCGAACTATTTTATTCGTTCCTTACGGAAGAGGGGGAGCAGGTTTTTCAGCAATTGATGTTACTACTCCGTTACCACTTGGAGGCAAAGGTCCAATACATATGTTTTCAGTTTTTAATGATAGAATTAATTCAAGAGTATTAGTTGCAGACGTAAATGGCGATGTTGAATATTATGAATATAACAAATCATCAACTAATTTAGGAGAGTCTGCTGAGGGAGAAGTGGCTATTGATAATTATCAAGAAGCAAGAGAGAAAGATGATGAGGAAAATAAAAAAACTGATCCACCAGGAGAATCTACTGCAGAACAAGATGCGATAGCTCAATGTGTTTCTTCTACAACTTTTAAAGATGATGGAACTAATTCATGTTATACGGGTAAAACTTATCACTTCCCAACTCTTCAATTAGATTATGATAAAGATGAGTCGATACCAGACGGTATCTTAAGTGCTACTGAACTTGTTAATAACGTTACAGTTCCAATTAAAATATCATCAGCTAAAATAACTGATGATGGTGCAGGTGGCAGCATGTTACAAATAACATTCGAAAATGATAAGGTTTATAATGCTGCTCAGTCGACAGTCACAACAACCACTCAGGATGCCCAAGGAAACGATATAACAGTTGACACTCTTCAGTCTGCCTCAAATTTGGTGAATGTAACAGCTTGTCTAGGAGCTTCGAACATTGATGAAGCTTATGATTACTCGAGATTAGGTGAGACTTGGTCAACACCAAGAATAATTAGGATGCCTACCTCTGCTGATGGTCGTATTGAAACAGATAGATATGTTGCAGTACTAGGAGGTGGTAATGCAAGAAATGACTTATGTGGGGGCTCAGCGCTCTTTTTAGTCGATCTCGAAGGTCACGCTGACGATAAACCTGGAAGTATATTTGCAGCAAATGTTAATGGTGGACCAATAACTATAGTTGATACTTCTCCTAGTGGTATATCAATAGGTTCAGAAGTAATATCAACACCTAATGGAAGCGATATACCAAATGCTATTGTAGGAGCTCCAGTTGTTATTACTCCTGATACAGCTCCAAATATTCCTTGGAGAGGAGCTCTTGTTTATGTAAATGATCTTGAAGGTAAAATTACAAAAATAAATTTATCCAATAATACTAAAGGATATGAGAATGGTGTACTTACGTCTGGTATAACCGAACTTTATGATCAAACAACTTTATTCAGGCTTGATGCCACAAAAAGAAATGGAAGATATTCATATTTTGGAATGGATGCAGGTATTGGATTTGACGATGGAGCTTTTTATTTGTTTGGTTCTACTGGTAACTTTACAGATTTAGGAAATAGGGGTGATGGACTTGATAATATTTTATATGGTGTAAAAGATAAGCATTATCCATATTTCAATCATTTAAATGGTGTTACAATTCCAAAAGCAGTTCAAGATCCGAGTGGAACACCTTTAAAAATTGATCAAAATTTTATTAAGAATGCGCATAAAGGTGCAAATGATGCTACCTTAAGCGTTGGCGCTGCAAGTGTTTGTCAAAACGTAACAGGAAACGATGATGAAGACCAAAATTGTCCATTGGATACTGGTAGGGAGGCTTGGGTGGTGCATCTCGAAAAAACACAAGACGGATCTTATAATAATCAAAGAACTTATAGAAAAGCATCAGCATCACCTACGTTGTTTAAAGGAAAAGTTTATTTTCCAGTTTATCAACCACCGATAGGCCTTAATAGATGTAATCAAGGTCATGCATTTATCTGTGCAACAGATGATGAATGCGGAACTAATAATGCAGATGCTCTAAATTTAGCTATACCTGATGATTTGACTGATGAAGTAGCTAATCCAAACAATAATCGATGTGCATATGTAAGAGAAGGTATTTTATCGGAACTAGTTATTTTCTCTGATAAATTATTTGCTAACGTCGCAGGTCCATCTGACGATGAAAGTACTTTATTTTCAATTTTATCTATTCCAGGAGATGTTATTTCAAACAGAGGTGGCTGGAGAGATAGTAGTTTCTAAATAAATTCTAATTAATTAGTTTTTTAAGTTTATTTTTAAATTTATCTTTAACTTTATTTTCGATCTCATTTGTATTGAAATTTTCAAGATTTTCCAAAACATCCTCGATTGAAAATTTTTCTTTTACTTTATTAAGGATATCATTGAAAACTTTCTTTAAAGTATTTTTATAATCGTTACTTTGATCGGTATTTCCAATATTTTTAAAATTCATATCACTTAAAGAAAAATTTTTTTCAATATCTATAGTTGGAGATAGAACCGATAAAGAAATATTTTTAGCATCTAAATTTTTAATATTAAAATACTTATTAGATTGAGTGTCAGCTGATTTTTTTTTGATATCTTGACTTAATGACCTAACGTTATCTGAAATTATTTGATCGCTGTAATTAAAATAGTAATTAATATTGATATCTTTTAATAAAACATTTTCGATAACAATGTTATCAGTAAACAATGAAAATGCATCAAGCTTAACCATAATAGTGTCAACTTTTAGTAAGTAACCTTCAAATTTTTTATTTAATAAACCTAAGCCTTTTATATCTGCTTCTCCACTTAGATAGTTAATATTTAATTTATCGATAGATACATCTCTATTTAATTGAGTTGAAATATTTTTTTGTAGTCTATTTTTTATTAATCTATCTCCAATGAACTCAATTGTTAAATAAAACGAGATGGAAAAAATAATAATTACGTATAGAATTTTTTTCATTGATTTAAAAATATTATAATTTGTTCAAACAAAAATAAATACATTACACAAGCTAAGACAAGATAAGGACCAAATGGAATTTGTGATGTCATTGTTTTAGATTTTTTTAATAAACTTGGAATTGCAATCACTAGAGCGACGAATGAAGAAAAAAATAATATAAAGGGAATACAAATCCATCCAAACCAAAAACCTAAAGCTGATAAAAGTTTTGCATCGCCTAAACCCATTCCCTCTTTATTTTTTATTTTTTTATAAGCAAAAATTATAAACCAGATGATAAGGTAACCAGCAACACCTCCTATTAGTGAATTAATATAATCTGGAAATAAATATTTATTAAGATTGGGATCAAATGATTTAAAAAATCCAATTGCCATTAATGGAAACGTCAATTCATTTGGAATTATAAAATGTTTTAAATCAATAAAAAAAATAATTGTAAAAAAAATAGTGAGTATAAAAAATAATAGTGTTGCAATAGTAAATCCAAAAAAATAAAAGGATAGAAGAAAACCAAAACTAACTATCAACTCTACCAAAAAATATTGAAACGGTATTTTAAAATTACAATTCCTACACTTACCTTTTAAAATTATAAATGAGACAAATGGAATATTATCAAACCAACTAATTTTCGATTGACAACTTCTGCATGCTGATCTCGAAAAAACCACGTTTCCTCTCTCCGGCAATCTATAGATACACACGTTACTGAAGCTGCCCCACAAACTACCAAGGATGAATACAACAATATAAGTTACTAACACTGATTATAATTTGATTCTTGAAGCGATTTCTAAGATTCCATCTATACAATATTGTACAAATATTACCGCATCTTGAATATGAAGGTAAAAATTAGGCGAATAGATTAAAACTTCCATACTTTGTAAAATTACCAAAAAAGAGATAAATTGCCAATATAATATTATGTTTTTCGGATCTAAAAAACCAGTGATAAATATAGAGGAAGATACCTCAAGCAAGGACTTAGCTCTTATAACTCAAATGAATAATGAACTTGCAGGATCTCTAGATCTAAAAGAAACATTACAAAATTCTTTAGAAGCGATTATTAAAAGAATAAATGCTCAAGCTGCAAATGTTTTTTTAATTGAAGATAAAAAACAAGTTTTTCAATGTATTGCATCAAAGTATCAAGCATATCTTGAAGATTTCGAAATACCTATTACTCAAGGAGTTATGGGTAAGGCAGCGCTTAGTAAAAAATGTATTAGAGTCGGTGATGTAAGAAAAGATGTAAGAGAAATTGCAGAGTTTTATTTTGATTTAGATAATAAAACTAATTTTACTACTTATTCTGTTTTATGTTCTCCTTTATTAGTTTCAGGAGAGTGTATTGGTGTAATTCATTGTCTAAACAAAAAAACAACCACAAAACTTTTTGAAGAAAATGATAGGAAACTTCTTGAAACTTTATCAGGTCCAGCAGCTCTTGCAATTAAAAATGCAAAGACAGCGAAAGAATTAATTGATAAAAATAGAATGCAAAAAGAAATTGAAATTGTAGGTGACATTCAAAAAACTTTATTATCACAAAATAAAGATGAAACTTTTCCGATAGCAGGTATAAATATTCCTGCAAAAGTTGTTTCAGGCGATTTTTATAATTTTTCCGATTTAGGAAATGGAAAATTTGGTTTTGGTGTTGCAGATGTTTCTGGCAAAGGAATTAAATCATCTTTATTAATGTCTAAAGCTTCAAGTCTTTATCGATGTTTAAGTAAAACTATTTTTTCAGCAGCAGAACTTTTAAAAATTCTTAACGACGAGATATGTGAAACAGCATCGCGTGGAATGTTTGTAACGATGGTAGTAGGAATTTATGATAGTTTAAAAAAAGAATTGTTGTTATCAAACGCTGGTCACGAACCGCCATTAATTTTTTCTAACAAAGAAAATTTTTCAAACTTTGAAGATGCCGGACCGCCATTAGGTATTGCACCTAAGTTTAAGTTTACGGAAAAATTAATTTCTTTTAAAGAAAGTTCTATGTATATTTTTACTGATGGCATTACTGAGATGAAAGATACGAGCGGCACAATGCTTGGACAAGAAGGTTTTCAAAATTTTATTAAAAAATATCAAAGTCTTCCTGGTTCACAAAGACTTTCCAAAATAATTTCAGATTTAATTAAGTCAGGAAGAGTTCAACGAGATGATTTAACAATTGTTGCTGTGGATGGAAATTAATTATGATAGGCATTCCAAAAATTATGATTTTTTTTTTTATTATATTAAGCACAATT
>CACPJN010000001.1:0-220321 GCA_902634235.1 uncultured Pelagibacteraceae bacterium | reverse complement strand
GGCAGTAATGAGAAAAAAACTAAAAAAAAATGAAAAGAAAAAAACAAAGATATTAAGATCAATTGATAAACTTAAAAATAAAATAACAGCTAAAGAAAAAAAATTATCAAGCCTTAATATTAAAATTGCTGGTCTAGAAAAAAAGGTTGCAGAAAAAAAAGCAAAAAAAATTGCTAAGAAGAATGCAGAGCAATCTCCTGCATCTATAAATAATTAAATCCAAATCATCTTTCTCCCTTCTCATTTAAGAGAAGGAAGAAAGTAGTTAATTAACAAAATTTAAACGAGGGAAGAAGTAAGAATAGTTTAAATTTATAATTAAACTACAAAGATTAAGTTACAGAAATATTTACTTATTATTAAAGTTTAATTAATTTAGGTTATTTTGAATTATTTGAATAAATTATTCTTGGCTCTAAAAATAATTCTCTAGCAAGAGCTTTAAATCTTTTAGTAACTTGTTTTGAGATTATTTCTTGATGTTGTGATGGAATTTTTAAAAATACAGCATTACCTCTTTTATACAATTTAAACTCTTCAAGAAATATCGTAGATATCGAGGTCAATGATTGTGAAAATCTCAATGCTGCTCCAACTTGTTTGCTTGAAAAAATTTCATTATTATTTAAAAAAGTTAGATACTCCATCTTTGGATTATACTTGATACTACAGTACCGCCAATAACATGACAAAGCTAATTGTATTCTTTCTTTATGAGTCAATCTAAGTAAAGGAGTATTTATTGTTTCTTGAAATACCAATTCAGCTTTTTGAAATGCTCCTAATCCCCAATCCATATGACTTAATACACATGCCAGATATAATAATTTCTTATTAAAATGTTCATTGCCTTCTAAAACTGGCTGAATAAAATCATAATATTTTTTATAGTTCGATCCTAGATCACCTCTTTTTTTTGCAATATTCTCAAGTGCTTTATGAAAAATTTCTGATTCTTTTACATCTTTAAAATAGTCAATTGATAAAGAACCTTCACGCAAACCGCTTATAGAACAAATTATATTTCTTGGATTTGTAACTTTCATAATTTCATCAAGTATAATGCAACTATAAGGTAAATACACTGTTCTAGATTTTGAAATATACTCAACTGTTTTAAGTTTAGATTTATTAAAAGATGAAATTTTTTCAACAAACTTAGATAAAACATTGTTATCAATACTATATTGATGAATTATATGTACCGGATGATTATTTTGAAAAAGATGTAATTTAAATAATGCTCGCCAGGTACCTCCAACTAAATATAGATTATTAAATTTCTTTTTTGAAAGCCATTTTTCTTCTCTTAATAATTTTTTGATATATTTTGCTAAATTTCTTTTTTTAACTATAGGATTATTTAATAATCTTAAAACTCCAACAGGTAATGAGGTTTTATTAGTAACTATATTATTTTCAACTCGAGCTAATTCTAAACTTCCACCTCCAAGATCAGCAACTAATCCATTGACATTTTCAAAGCCTATTTTTACTCCCTCAGCTGAGCATTCAGCTTCTTCTTCACCAGATAATATATTAATCTTAGTTTTAAAAAGTTTTTCAACTTCATTAATAAATGGTTTTGTATCAGTTGCTTCTCTTAAAACTGCTGTTGCAATGATTTTAAGATTTGTGATTTTTGAAACATTTAAAATTTCAGAGAATCTTTTTAAAACTTTTAAAGCATATTCGGTACCAGATCTGTGAAGTTTTTTGGATTTATCTAAATTTTTTCCAAGTTCACAAACTGCTTTTTCATTAAAAAAAGGCACACGAGAAGAACTGAAATCTTCATAAATTAGCATTCTTATAGAGTTTGATCCAATGTCTATTATAGCTAATTTCGCCTGATTTAATTTTAAACTATTTTTACTTTTAATTACTTCCACTTTTAATCAATCTTAAGTGCAGTTGTTTAGGCTGCATTCTTAGTTTAGCTTTACCTCTTCCAGATAAGCTCGGATTATTCATAAAATATTCATGAGCTGAAAAGGAATCGCTCTTACTATATTTAATTTTTTTATAATTACCATCAGCTTCAAGTTCCCAGCTCTGATTAGTATCAAGATAATTTGCCAACATTATTTGATCTAAGATCTGTTCATGAACAGTCTCATTTTCAATTGGGACTAGAAGTTCTACCCTTCGATTTAAATTTCTCGGCATTAAATCAGCTGACGAAATATATACTTTTGCATTTCTATTAGGCATTTTTTTTGTACCATTACTAAAGCAGTAAATTCTAGAATGCTCTAAAAATCTTCCTATGATACTTTTTACAAATATGTTTTCTGATCTATCTTTTACTCCTGGTCTTAAACAACAAACACCCCTTACAAATAAATGAATTTTTACACCAGCATTCGAAGCTTCATAAAATTTATCAATAATTTCTGGATCTACTAAAGAGTTCATTTTTGCCCAAATAGCTGCAAATTTTCCATTTTTAGAATTTTTAATTTCAGCATCAATATTTTCATTTAAGGTTTGCCTCATATTTACTGGCGAAATAGAAATTTTATTTAAATTTTTTGGTTTTGCGTATCCTGTTACATAATTGAAAAACTTTTCAACATCTGATGCCATTTTCTTATCACAACTAAATAAAGACAAATCAGTATAAATTTTAGCATTTACTGGATGATAATTGCCAGTTCCTAAATGAAAATAAGTTTGTATTTTACCATGTTCTCTTCTTAAAACTAATGATGATTTTGCATGAGTTTTATATTTAGCAAAACCATAAACAATTTGAACACCTACTTTTTCTAAACTTCTTGATAGTTGAATATTAGCTTCCTCATCAAATCTAGCTTTAATTTCAATTAAAGCGGTAACTGTTTTTCCGTTTTCTGCAGCTGTTATTAAAGCTTTAACAATAGGTGAGTCTAGAGTTGTTCTATATAGAGTTTGTTTTATAGCTATAACTTTTTTATCATTTGCTGCTTGGTTTAAAAATTCAATTACTGAGTCAAATGTTTCGAAAGGATGATGAACAACTAAATCTTTCTTTTTAATAGTTTCAAAAAAATTATCATTATATTCTTTTAATCTTTCAACTTCTCTAGGTGTAAAATGTTTAAATCTTAATTTTGGATTTTTTACTTTACATATTTGATCTATATCTTGAATTCCAACAAGGCCAGCAACATCATAAATATAGTCAGGATTTATATCTAATTTATTAGTTATAAATCTTATCAATTCGTTATCACTATTTTCAAGAACCTCTAAACGAACAATATCACCCGTTCTACGTCTTTTTAAAGCCAATTCAAAAGATCTAACCAAATCTTCTGCTTCCTCTTGAATCTCTACATCGCTGTCTCTTATTACTCTAAAAATCATTTTCTTTTCTAAATCATGATCTGGAAAAATTTCATTAGCAAAAAAACTTATTACATCATCTAGAATCACAAATTTCTTATGATTTTTTGAAGACTCAATTTCAATAAATCTAGATAATGCTTTTGGTATTACTATTATTGAGTTTAAAATCCTTTTTTTATTTTTTTTTCTTAACTTCATTACAATTGCTCTTCCTTGATTGATTATAAATGGAAATGGATGTGCAGGATCAATTGCTGATGGTGTTAATAAAGGGTAAATCTCTTCTTTAAATATTTCTAAAAGTTTTTTTTTATCCTTAGTATTTAAATTAACTGGTTTAACTAAATTGATATTATTTTTTTTTAATTCCATAATCAGTTGAATAAAAATTTTGTTCTGTTTTTTTAATAGATTCTTAGTTTCAAGCACTACCTCATCCATTTGCTCTTCAGGTGTCAAACCATCAGAGCTTAGTGAGTCAACTTCTTGTTTTATTTGACTATATAACCCAGCTACACGGACCATAAAAAATTCATCTAGATTAGACCCAGCAATTGATAAAAACTTTACTCTTTCATAAAGAGGATTTTCGATATTTTGCGCCTCTAAAAGTACTCTATCGTTGAATTTTAACCAAGAAAGCTCTCTATTTATATATTTAGATTTCAACTCTTCTTTATGTTGTTTTTTTAAAGCAGTCATATATTTAGATTTTATGTATCAATTATACGTCATGAGACACGCAAAATCTAGTTGGGATGATTTAAGTATTAATGATTTTGATAGACCACTTACTAAAAGAGGCAAGAAAAATGCAAAAATGATTTGTGAATTTTTTGTTAAAAAAAAATTTGAATTTGATTATGCATTAATTTCATCATCAAAAAGAACAAAAAAAACTTTTCAAATTTTATCCAAGAAAATTAATAAGCCAAAAAAAGTTAATTTTTCAAAAGATTTATATTTAGTTGATGAGAATGCAATTGTAAAAAAAATTAAAAAAATATCCAGTGAATATAAATCAATTTTGATTATAAACCATGAACCATCAGTGAAAAATTTAGTACGAAATCTTACAAAAAATCATAATACGAATAATTTTAAACTAATGAATTATAAATTCCCAACAGCAGCATTTGCAAAAATTGAGTTTGATATTAAATCCTGGAATGAAGTTGAGAAAAAGGGAGTATTAAAAAAATTTATAAGACCCAAAGATCTTCAAGATTCTAAAGAATAACCAGCTGATCTTACTGTTCTAATTAAAGGTTTTGTATTTTGTATATTAATTGCTTGTCTTAATCTTCTAATATGAACATCAACTGTTCTAGACTCAACATATATATTTTCTCCCCAAACATTGTTTAAGAGTTGTTCTCTTGAATAAACTCTTTTTGGATTTTTGATAAAAAAATCTAAGAGTTTAAATTCAGTTGGACCCAAAGTAATTTCTTTATCTTTTCTATAAACTCTTTTTGTAATCCGATCTATTTTTAAATCAGTAAATTCTACAATGTCTGATGATGATTGAGGTTTAGATCTTCTCAATAAAGATTTAATTCTAGCATTCAATTCTTTTTGACTAAAAGGTTTAGTTACATAATCATCTGCACCTGTATCAAATGCTTTTAATTTGTCTTCTTCCTCCCCTTTTGCAGTTAACATAATGACAGGAATATCATTAAACTTATTATCTTTTTTTAAGTTTTTACAAATTTCAACACCAGATAATTCTGGTAACATCCAATCCATTAATATTAAATCTGGCTGTTTTAATTTTATTTGTTTAAGAGCATCTTCTCCATTTTCTGAATGACTGACTTTATAACCTTCTTTTTCAAGATTGTACTTTAACAAACTAACAATTGATGCTTCATCTTCAGCTATGAAAACATGAGCTGACATAAATCATTTTTCTCCGGTTACAATTGGCTCTGTTCCCTTGGGTCTATCACCTTCTAAATATTCGCCTTTAACTAAATAATAAACTTGTTCTGCAACATTTGTAGTATGATCACCAATACGCTCTATGTTTTTAGTTACAAACAATAAATGGGTTCCATCTTCTAAATTTTTTTCATTTTCTTTAAGATATTTTATAACTTCTTGCATACAAAGATTTGTTAGATCATCTATTTGCTCATCACCTTCCCAAACATTTACTGCCATTGGCGCAGATCTTTCTAGATAAGCATCTAATGTTGATTTTAATTGTTTTTGAACATTGGTAGATACTCTATTCAATGAGTCTACCAAGTTCTTTGGAAGATTTTCGTTAAGCAAAAGTGTTCTCTTAGATATATTTTTTGCTAAATCACCTATTCTTTCTAAATCTGAAGACATTTTCAAAGCCGTTACTGTCTCTCTTAAATCAATTGCCATAGGTTGTCTTAAAGCAATTAAATTCACAACTTGCTGTTCAATTAAAGTCTCATATTTATCTATTTTTTCATCTTCTTGAATAACAGCTTCTGCAATATTGTTATCTCTTGTTGTAATGGCTTGAATTGCTTTACCTAAAGAATCTTCACATGCACTTCCCATTTTAATTATATTAGCATTAAGATTTTTTAGTTCTTCTTCGTAAGATTTGACTGTATGTGGTGCTTCAGACATTATCCAAACCTCCCTGTTATATAATCTTGTGTTTTTTTATTATCAGGATTCTTAAATATTTTATCAGTAGATCCATGTTCAATCAATTGTCCTAAATGAAAAAAACCTGTATTTTGAGAAACACGTGCTGCTTGAGCCATAGAATGAGTTACAATTATTATTGTGTGCTCTTTTTTTAACTCGTCAATCAATTCTTCAATTTGCGCTGTTGCTATAGGATCTAATGCTGAACAAGGCTCATCCATTAATATAACTTCTGGTCTTACAGAAATCGCTCTAGCAATACAAAGTCTTTGCTGTTGTCCTCCAGATAATCCAGTTCCAGGTTCATGTAATCTATCTTTTACTTCTTCCCATAGTGCAGCCTTTTTCAAACTAGTTTCAACAATTTCATCCATTTCTTGTTTTGATTGAGCCATACCATGAATTGTTGGACCGTAAGATACATTTTCATATAAAGTTTTTGGGAAAGGATTAGGTTTTTGAAAAACCATACCAATTTTTTCTCTTAGTCTTACTACATCACAACTTTTATCATTGATATTAAAGTCATTAATTAAAATTTCTCCTTTAACATTACAGATATCAATTACATCATTCATTCGATTAAGACATCTTAGGAAAGTTGATTTACCACAACCAGATGGACCAATTAATGCCGTTACTTGATTTTCCTCGATATCTAAACTTATATTAAAGAGTGCTTGTTTTTTTCCGTAAAAAACATCAACATCTTTTGCTTTAATCTTTATCATTTTAACTCCATTTTTTCTCAAACTTATGTCTTATTATTTGGGCAAATAAATTCATCATTATTAAAAACCCAAGTAAGACCATTATACATGCCGATACTTTTTCTACAAATCCCCTTTCAGCACTTTCAGCCCAAATATAAATTTGAACTGGTAAACTTGCAGCAGGATCCATAGGTGATCCAGGTATCGTGTTAACAAAAGCAACCATTCCAATTAAAATGAGGGGTGCGGTTTCTCCTAAAGCTTGAGCTAAACCAATTATTGTTCCTGATAACGTACCAGGCATAGAAAGAGGAACTGTATGATGCATTGTGGTTTGCATTCGACTTGCTCCCATAGCAAGTGCTGCCTCTCTTATACTTGGTGGAACCGCTTTTAATGATGCTCTAGCAGCTATAATTATTGTTGGTAAGGTCATTAAGGACAAAGTGATACCTCCAACTAATGGGGTAGATCTTGGTAATTGAAATATAGCCAATAAAACTCCTAACCCTAATAGACCAAAAACTATAGATGGAACTGCTGCTAAGTTATTTATATTTACTTCAATAAAATCAGTAAATCTATTTTTAGGGGCAAATTCTTCAAGATAGATTGCAGCTAGAACCGCAACAGGAAAAGCTATCATTAAACAAACAAGTATAGAAAAAATTGAGCCCATAAATGAACTTGCTATTCCAGCTAGCTCAGCTTCTCTTGAGTCAGCATTTGTAAAAAAACTTATATTAAATTTACTTTCAACCTTACCATTTGCAACAAGTTGATCAAAAATTTTTAATTGATAATCGCTTACTCTTCTTTGGTCTTCAGGTAAATCTCTTGGATAATTTCCTTTAAAGACTTGGTCTAAATCATCTGAAGCAGTTAGATAAACTTCCTTTGTTTTTCCTATTAAATAAGGGTCATTTAAAAGTTCATTTTTAATTTCTTTTTCAAAAAAATAAGACACCATTCTCTTCAATTCATTTTCTTGATCTTCATTGGCGTTTGGATCTAAATCAGCCATTGATTTTAATGCTATATCGTAATAATCAGCGTCCTGTAAATCTTCTTTAGAAGGATTTTGGTCTAACATCATTAATTCAGCATCGAAAGTTACTGGAACAATAAGCCATGTTTTTTGAAAAGCTGAATAGCCAGTTGAAAAAATTTTAAAAATAAAGATTGTTAAAAATAAAAGTGCCATAAAAATTGCACTCAGACCGTATAAGCGAAATCGCTGTTCAGCTTTATATCTTTTATTTAATAATTGTTCTTTATTTTTATTCATATTTTTCTCTATATTTTTTAACAACTCTTAAGGCCACAATATTTAAACAAAGTGTTACTAAAAATAATGACATACCTAAAGCAAAAGCAGCTTGCGTTTTTGGGTCGCCAAAAGCTTGATCACCAATTAGAATAACTACAATTTGAGCTGTAATCGTTGAAGTAGACTCTAAAGGATTTAAAGTTAAATTAGCAGCTAAACCAGAGGCCATAACAACTATCATTGTTTCTCCAATAGCTCTTGAAACACCAAGTAAAATAGATCCAACTATCCCCGGCAATGCCGCGGGAAAAATAACTCTCTTAATTGTTTCTGATTTAGTTGCTCCCATAGCGTAACTTCCATCTCTTAAACTTTGAGGCACACTTGTAATTACATCGTCACTTAAACTTGAAATAAATGGTATGATCATAATACCCATTACCCCTCCTGCTGCTAAAGCACTTTCAGCTGAAACTTCAAGACCCATTAAAGTTCCTAATTCTTTCAAAAATGGTCCAACAGTTAGGGCAGCAAAAAAACCATAAACAACTGTTGGTATACCAGCTAAAATTTCAATTAATGGTTTTGCATATTGTCTAACTTTAGTTGATGCATATTCAGCTAAATAAATTCCACTCATTAATCCAATTGGGATAGCAACGCACATAGCAATAAATGCAATAAAAAAAGTACCTGCAAAAATAGGGACTGCTCCAAAAGTATCTGAATACATTGTCGGATCTAAAGCCTCAGAAGAATCTCTAACAAAAGCTTTTGCTGGATACCAGTGAGTTCCAAAGACAAAATCAAATAATGGAATTACTTTAAAAAAATCTATGGTTTGAAATATAAGTGAAAAAACTATTCCAACAGTAGTTAATATTGCAGCTAAAGAAGCTGTAAATAAAACTGCGTTCAAAAATTTTTCAACTGGTTCTCTTGTTCTAGAATTAGATGAAATTCTTTTATATGCATAAGCAACAGAGGAAATAATTGCAGATAATACTATAACAACTTTTGAACTTTGAGCTATTGATCGAAGACTTAAATATTTTTCAGCTGAAGCCTCAATAAAAGGTGTAATTTCTCCAGTGAATTGACCTCGAGACAATGCTTTTGTTTTTTCGTATATTAAATTTAATTCATCATCAAGATAACCTTGATTTGAATAATCACTTAAGATTAATAGTTTTACAATTGTGGGCTCAAAAATTGCCCATAATGAAAAAATTATAAAGGCTGGTATTGCACACCAGATTGCAAGATAATAACCATAAAATTGTGGTAATGCGGTTAATCTTTTTTTTGTAGATTGAATTGTATATGCTTTTTTGCGTCCAAAATAATAGCTTGTGAAACCTAGAAGAACAATAAATGTAAATAATATTAAGTTCACAGAATCTCCTTAAGTGAGGACTTTACTCTTTTTTTAAAAAAAAGGGGTCTAAAAAGACCCCCTTTTTAATCATTTGTTAACTGAGGAATAATTAATCACCCATAGCAACTAGCTTCGTAGCATTAGTTCTAGTTGTTTTATACAACTTAGAATCTAATGGCACTAAACCAATGTCTGCTAAGTAACCACCTTTTCCAATAGCTTTCTTAGTTGTGAATTCTTTCACAAACTCATGTAAGCCTGGAATTACTCCAACGTGTGCTTTTTTCACGTAGAAGAATAAAGGTCTAGCAACAGCATAACTGTAGTCTTGAATAGACTTTAATGACGGTTGTCCACCATCAATACTTGCTGCTTGCAATTTATCTTTTGCAGCTAAGAAATAACTGAAACCAAAGAAACCAAACATTTCTTTATCTTGAGTTAACTTTTGGATGATTAAACTATCGTTTTCTCCAACTTCAATAGCAGCACCATCTTCTCTGTAAAGTTTTTGAGGTTTTTTGTATTTTTTATTTCCAGCTTCAAAACCAGCTTTATAAAGAGCTTTAGCTTCTTTAGTCATACCTTTTTTCATTACTAAAGAATTCCAAGCATCTCTAGTTCCTGATGTTCCTGGTGGGATCATCACTGAAATTTTTTGTTTTGGTAAGCTAGGGTCAATTTGGTCCCAAGTTTTATAAATATTTGGAACTAATTTACCATCAACAACTGTATGAGCAGCAAGTGCTAAATATAATTGTTCTTTAGTAAAGTTTACTGGTTTTGCATCTTTGCTGTAAGCTAATGTAATACCATCGTTACCAATTACGATCTCAACGATATCATTAACACCATTTTTCTTACATAGAGCTTTTTCTTTATCTTTCATAGCTCTTGATGCGTTTGTAATATCTGGATGTTGTTCACCTACACCAGCACAGAATAGTTTAGCTCCACCACCAGTACCAGTAGACTCGATTACAGGAGTTTTAAATCCTGAACCACCAAATCTTTCAGCAACAACTGTTGCATAAGGGAATACTGTAGAAGAACCAACTATCTTAATTTGATCTCTTGCTTGAGCAACAGTTGCTATTGATAAAGCAACTAAAGAAGCGATCACTATAGTTAGTTTTTTCATTATCTTTAATCCTTTCGTTATTAATTAATATAAAGATGAGTGACTCGTACAAATTAATTGAATCTTTAATATTACAGAATTGTTACACTTTTGTTAAAAAGGTAACTTTTTAGTTGTATTTTTTTGATATAATTATTTGATCAATATCAGTTTCTAAGCCACCAATACATGAAACAGGGTTTACCTGTTCATTAAGAGCTAGTTCTTTGGTTGGACGTAAAGTTATTTCTAGTTTTACTAAGTTTACTAATTCCTCTCTAATTTCTTCATCATATCTCCAGCTTGGCCATGAACTTGGGGTTGAAAATATAGAGGTTAAATAGCTTGCAGCCATAGTATATCTATAATTACTCAAATTTTCATTCCTCAATAAAAAATCTCTTACAGAATTAAAAATATTCCTACATCTAAAAGAATCTGAAAAATAATTTTCCTTCTTGAGATTTCTATTCATAGGAACAGAAACAATTAAATCAATTGAATTTTTAGAATACGAGGTAACTACGTCTGTATAAAATTCAGCTTCAGTAACTTCTAAATGATCTTTAATAGAAGGATATGAAGTTTTCAAATCTGCCTCTAATCTAAAAATTCCAATATCAAAAACTGTAAGTTGCTGATTTCTTAATAATGTTGTGATATCTTTAGAAAAAACACTTGTTGTTATAGAGCTTAATAAAAAAGCAAAAATCAAAATATTTTTGAATATTTTAACCATATAAAAAAATTAATTAAAAGATTAACATTAATCAAGTAAAGAATTGTTAAAAAAACCTTTTAAAACTATTACAATATAATATTTTTTAAATTTAAGTTTTCGCTGGTAAATAAATTTGAATTTCAGTTCCTTGGTTTTCCTCACTTAGAATCTCATAGTGTCCACGATGTTGAGTAACTATATGTTTAACAATAGCTAATCCTAAACCGGTTCCACCAACCTTGTTACTTTGTTCAAGATCTACCCTAAAAAATCTTTCTGTAATTCTAGAAATATATCTTTGAGGAATGCCAACACCTTCGTCTTTAATACTGATCATAAAATTTTTTTCTAACAATTTACCATCGCTAATTTTGCTTGATATAAAAATAGACTTATTTTCCTTTGAATACTTAATTGCATTATCTAAAAGATTAGAAAAAACAGTTTGTAATTTTTTTTCATCTCCAATAACAACTGTTGGATTAGCGATAGATAAATTAATATTTAATTTCTTTCTTTTTAAAACAATCTCAAAATTACTGATGATTGTTTTGAAAAGATCATTTATATCAACTAAAGAGTTTGGCCTTATGTGTTCTTCTAATTCAATTCTTGTGAGTATTAAAAGATCATTAATTAAATTTTCCATTCTATTTGATTGATCAGTCATTATTTTCATAAATTTTTTTTTAGCCTTTTCATCATCAGACGCTGGGCCCTCAATTGTTTCTAGTGATCCTTTGATTGCCATTAAAGGTGTTCTTAATTCATGGCTTACATTTGCTACAAAATCAGTTTTAAATTTTTGTGCTTTTGTAATTTCAGTAAAATCTTTTAAAAATAACACAACAGAGTCTGGTTCAGTAAATAAATGAGTTGGACCAGGAATAATATAAATTTTATAAAATTGATATGATGGGAGGTCTATTTCAATGTCAATATTTTTTGTTTTATTTTCAACAATAGCTTTTTCAATATTATCTATTAATTCTGGTTTTCGAATTACAGAGGATATGTTTTTATCAATTAAATTACTTCCAAATCTTTTTAATGCACTTGGATTAGCATATTTAATTATGTTAAATTTATTTAATGCAAAAAACTGATCCTCAAGTTCATCAATAATTACTCTTTTGGTTTTTTCCTCTCTTTTATTAATTATTGTAGCGGTATTTATTGATTTGTTTTTTTTTTGATTAAGTAAATAGAGAAGATAAACTATCACAACTATGAGTAGAATGATGAAATATTCCATAAATTTAGACAGCTTAATTTTGCATCATTACACTTTTAATGCAAATAAATTAAGGAAAAATTAACTAATGATTTGGTGAAATATTGTTAAAAAATATTTTTGCTGTTTCTTCCCAAGTGAATTTTTTTGCAAATTCAAGACAATCATTTCTGTCAACTTTTAAAGCTTTTTGGGCTGATACTTTAAGATAATCATCTAAGCAATTTATTTTAGATCCTTCAAATATATCTTTAGGACCTGGAACAGGATACGCAGCAACAGGTGTTCCACAATTTAAAGCTTCTGTAACTACAATTCCAAATGTATCTGTTTTACTAGGGAAAACAAAAACATCAGAAGATGCAAAATGTGATGCTAATTCACCATTTGTTTTTTCCCCTAAAAAAATATCTTTAGGAAATTCTTTTTTCAATTTTTTTAAATCAGGTCCTTTTCCTATAATTATTTTTGTACCTTCTAAATCACATTCTAAGAAAGCTCTTATGTTTTTTTCAACTGCAACTCTTCCAACATAAATCCAAATAGGTCTTTTATGAGGTAAATCAATTTTTTTAGGGTTCTTAAAAGCTCCATGATTTCCTCCTCTAGTCCAAGTAATCATTTTATTGTCATCTATACCTATGTCGATTAATTCTTTTCTCATAGACTCTGTAGTTACTAAAATTCTCTCAGCCTTATTATGAAAATTTGCTAAAAATTTTTCGGCCCATTTTGCTGGTATAATAGGAAAGTAAAGTTTTAGATATTTATCAAATCTTGTATGGAAACTCGTAGTAAACTTTAGATTATTTTTTAAACAATATCTTCTTGCCATAGTGCCTATCGGGCCTTCGGTAGCGATATGAATTGCATCTGGATTGATTTTCTTTATTAAATTACCAACTCTTGGCCATACATTTATAGACAACTTAATTTCATTATATTTCGGCATCGGAAAAGTAAAAAATAAGTCAGGTGTAATATATTCTATTCTATGACCTTGTTCTTTTAATACATTGCCTGTTTCATGTAAGGTTCTTACGACACCATTTACTTGTGGAAAATATGCATCTGTAGCAATTAAAATTTTCATTAATTATGAAGCTTTTTTTAATTCTTCAGTTTTAATTGGTTCAATTATTTCTTTATCGTCTAAATATTGATCTCTTATTTTGTCCCAATATAATATTTCAAAACTACCATCATAATTTTCGGCTAATGCGGTACAAGATTCAACCCAGTCTCCACAATTTAAATAATTGACCCCATTAAAGTCTCTATCCTCAGCATGATGGATGTGGCCACAAATAATTCCATCAAATTTTTTTCTTTTTGCATAATCTGAAAGTGTTTTTTCATATTCACCAATATATTTAACTGCATTTTTGACTTTATACTTTAAAAATTTTGCAAAAGACCAATATTCTTTTCCTCTCAATCTTCTAAAAAAATTAATTATTACATTTAATTTTAATAGTAAATTATAGGCTATTGATCCAAGTTTAGATAACCATTTAGCATGTTTCATAACACCATCCCAAGCATCACCATGAACAACAACATATTTTTTTCCTGCATTTGTTTCATGAATAACTCTATTAACCATATGGATGTCACCAAAATGCATTGGAATAAATTTTCTTAACATTTCGTCATGATTACCCATTATGTAGAAAACTTTGGTACCATGTCTAGCTTTTCTTAAAATTTTTTGGATTACATCATTATGTTCTTGAGGCCAAAAAAAACTTTTTTGCATTTCCCAGATATCTATAATGTCCCCTACAAGATAAAGATTTTCGGATCTTGAGTATTTAAAAAACTCTAAAAGTTTTTTCGCCTGACAACCCTTAGTACCTAAATGTACATCAGAAATAAAAATACTTTTGTATTTAAGCATATTAGGCATTTAAAAAACTTTTTTTTAACACAACTGTAACACGAATCATTTAATTGTTATCTCATTTGAATGTTACAAATTTGTTAAAAATTTTTTAAGGATTAATTATGTTATGTTGTTTGATTTATAATTTGAATTCTTCATCTGGAAGAAAATCTATATTCATAAATAGGATTTTATCTAAGTTAAAAGAGAATATTTCTGTAGACTACTTTGAAACAAAAACAATGAATCAAGCTAAGAAAATTTTCAAAAATTTTAATCAAAAAAATTATGATCGACTAATAGTAGCTGGTGGTGATGGTTCAGTTTCTTTTGCAATTAATGAATTAATTAAAAATAATTTTGATTTTAAAGACGATTTTGCCATAGGTTATATTCCTGCTGGCACTGCAAATTTGCTTCAAGCTGAATTATCAATGAATAAAAAAGTTGATGATATAGTCAATATATTGGTTTCTAATAATTATAAATCCTCTAATCTTGTAAAAATTAACGATAATTATTTCTTTTTAATGGCTGGTATAGGATGGGATGCAAAAATTGTTCATTCAATTAATTCAAAAATTAAAAAGATTCTAGGTAAAATTATATTTGGTATCAAAGGTTTTCAATATTTCTTGTTTATGAATAATAAAAAGTTAAATGTCACTTTTGATGGTCAATTTTATCAAGCAGACTGGATATTATCTTCAAATACCAAATATTACGCTGGACATCATAAAATAAATAAAACAAATATTTTTGAAGAGAAATTAGTCACCTATATATTTAAAGATTTGACTAGGATTAGTTTATTATATTCAATTTTTTTAATAATTCTTAATGGTGATTTAAGTAAAAATAAAAATGTTATTACTACTTATGCACAAAACATTACAATTGATGGAAATGATTTGATACCTGTTCAAATTGATGGAGATAATTTTGGTTCATATAAAAAAATTGATTTAAATCTATCAAATAAAAAAGTGAATTTTCTTGTAAAATAATTATTTTATTCTTCCATAAATATCTTGGTATCTAACTATATCAGTTTCTTTTAAAATTGAGCCTACTTGTGCTTCAATAATTTTTACTGGTTTTTTATATGGGTTTTCTATTCTATGGATTGCACCTAATGGTATAAAAATAGTTTCATCAGGTTTCATGGTAAAATATTTTTTATCTAAAGTAATTTTAGGTTTACCTTGGGTTACTACCCAGTGTTCAGCTCTGTGATGATGTTTTTGAAGACTTAATATACCTTTTGGTTTTACATATAATTCTTTAATTAGAAATTCCTTACCATTGAATAGATTAACATAACTACCCCAAGGTCTATGAAATACATTTTTCTTTTTAAAATATTGTCTTTTATTTCGTCCATACATCTTACAGATTTCTTTCCAAGAACCTAAATCAGACCAAGGAATATCCAATTTAATAGCATTTATATCTTTAGTTTTTTCTAATATTGCATAGTCAAAAGACTTAGCTGTTGCTTTAGTGAATGCTTGTTTATTTAAATAATACACATTACTTTTATATTTTGCTTTTGTTACAGCTTTGTTACAGTTTCGGTAAATATTTGGCTGATATTTCTTAAAATTATTAATAATGGAGTCTTTTCTCATATAAAACATTCCAGAATTCCAATAACCTTTTTTACTAATTATTTGTTTAGCTTTAACCTCTTTAGGTTTTTCTACAAATCTAGTTACTTTGTTATTTTTTGTTAAAAAATAACCAAATTCACTGGAAGGCATTTTGGGTTTAATTCCAAAGATAAAGATATTATTATGAGTAAGTTTCTTTTGATTTTTTTTGATAGCTTTATTAAATAATGCAATCTTCTCTATCAAATGATCGGCAGCCAAGAACATTAAAGGTTGTTCATTAGGTATATCCTTTATTAATGCCGTACTTAATATAGCTGGTGCTGTATTTCTTTTAGCAGGTTCTAAAACTATCTTAAATTTTCTTATTTTGTGTTTCTTTAAATGTTGTTTTACTTGTTTTAAATATTTTGCATTTGTACTTATAACTGGTGTATCAAATATTGATGCTTTAACTCTCTCAAGGGTTTTACCTAATAAAGTCCAATTACCAAAATTTATAAACTGTTTAGCTTGATGTTTTTTAGCGTTAGGCCAAAGTCTTGTTCCAGCGCCACCACATAAAATAACTGGGCGAATTTTCATCAAATTTTTGAATAATCCTTTACTTCTTTTTTCTTACCTGGATGTGTTGGTGCTCCTAAATATGCAGGTCCAACTGTTTGAGCATATTTCCAAAGAGTTCCTGAACCAAAATCAGATTTTCTAGCCTTCCATTTTCTTCTTCTTGAAGCTAATTGAGATCTCGTTAATCGAACATTAATCGTTCCTTTTTTAGCATCTATATCAATAACATCGCCATTACGTAAAAGAGCAATCGGTCCACCTAATGCTGCTTCTGGACCTACATGACCTACACAAAAGCCTCTCGTTGCTCCTGAAAATCTTCCATCTGTTATTAATGCAACTTTTTCTCCTTTACCTTGACCATAAATTGCACCAGTTGTTGAAAGCATTTCTCTCATACCTGGTCCCCCTACTGGACCTTCGTATCTGATAATAATTACATCACCATCTTTATATTTTCTACTTTGTACTGCTTTCATTGCGCTTTCTTCGTTATCAAAACATCTTGCTCTTCCAGTAAATTGTAATTTTTTTAGTCCTGCAATTTTAACAATTCCACCCTCTGGAGCTAAATTACCTTTTAATCCTACAACACCTCCATCAGGTGATAGTGGTCTGTTATAAGCTCTTAAAACTTTTTGTTTTGGATTAAATTTAATTCCCTTTAAATTTTCTTTCATTGTTTTACCTGTAACAGTCATACAATCACCATGAATATAACCACCGTCATATAAAGTTTTTAATAACATTGGTACACCACCTGCTAACCACATATCTTTAGCAACATATTTTCCACCTGGTTTTAAATCCGCAAGATAAGGTGTTTTTTTAAATATCTTTGCAACATCCATTAAATCAAATTTTATCCCAGCTTCATTTGCAATTGCTGGTAAGTGTAAAGCAGCATTTGTTGAACCACCTGTTGCAGCAACTATTGTTGCGGCATTTTCTAACGCTTTTCTTGTGACGATATCTCTTGGTTTAATTCTTTTAGCTAATAATTCCATTACCATTCTTCCACTTGCTTTTGCATATTTATCTCTTTCTTCATATGGAGCAGGAGTTCCTGCTGAATAAGGTAATGCTAAACCAATTGCTTCTGAAACGCAGGCCATAGTGTTAGCTGTAAATTGACCACCACAAGCTCCAGCTGTAGGACATGCAACTAATTCTAATTTTCTTAATTCTTTTGCAGACATTTGTCCCGAGGAATGTTTTCCAACAGCTTCAAAAACATCAACTACAGTTACATCTTTACCCTTATATTTTCCTGGAAGTATTGATCCTCCATAAATAAATACACTTGGTACATTTAATCGTACCATTGACATCATTAAACCTGGCAAAGATTTATCACAACCTGCGATACCTACTAATGCATCGTAACAATGGCCTCTTACGGTTAATTCAGCACTATCTGCAATTACCTCTCTTGAGATCAACGAAGACTTCATTCCTTCATGACCCATTGCAATACCATCTGTTACAGTAATTGTACAAAATTCTCTTGGAGTTCCTCCTGAGGCTCTTACACCCTTTTTAACTGACTTAGCCTGTCTCATTAACGCAATATTACATGGAGCTGCTTCATTCCATGTTGATACAACACCAATAAATGGTTTAGAGACATCTTTTTCAGTTTCGCCCATTGCATAATAAAAAGAACGATGAGGCGCCCTATCAGCACCTAAAGATGTATGACGACTAGGTAATTTTTTTTTATTAAACTTCCGCATTATAAACTTTCAATTGTTAATGATATTTTTTTGATATCATTTTTTAAATTACTATAGTTAGTTTTTTCTTGTTCAACAATATTTTTTGGGGCTCTATCAGTAAATCCTTTATTAGATAATCGTTGAGATATTTTGTCCATTTCTTCTTGATATTTATTCTGTCTTTTAACTAAGTTTTCTTTTATAAGATTTAAATCTACATTTTCATCAAAATATATCTTAAATATGTCACCAGATACCACTAATGTAGCTGAGGGCTTTTCCTGATCTTTTTCAAAAAAATTATTAATACGACCAAGTCTTTTAAGAATGATTTTATTATTGTTCATTAATAGTTTGTTCTTTTTGGTAATTTTATTAATTGAAATATCAATAAATGATCCTGGACTCACATTTAATTCATTTTTAAAGGATCTAAGTTCAGAAATTACATTAATAATACTTTCCACATCTTTCATAGATTGATCTTTCTTAGCTTTTCCTGATGGCCAATTGGCATACATAAGAAAATTCTTATTTGATTTATCAAATTTGTTTTTTAACCAAATTTTCTCTGTAACAAATGGAATAAACGGATGGAGTATTATAAGTATCTGTTTAAATATATAAGCAGCTACCTCTTTTACCTCTTTTTTAGCCTTATCATCATTCGAAAATAAGATAGTTTTTGATAATTCAATATACCAGTCGCAATAAGAATGCCATGCAAATTGATAAGCATTTTTGGCTGCCTCATCAAATCGATAATCTTTAAGATTTTTCTCAATTTTATCTTTAGTCTTAATTAGTTCTGAATAAATCCATTTATTTATATTTAATTTGATTTTTGGAGTTTTATCTGTTTTGCTAAAATCGCATTTATTAGTTATTAAAAAATTATTAGCATTCCAAAGTTTATTCAAAAAATTTCTATATCCTTTAACTCTATCCTCAGAAAGTTTAACATCAGTACCAGGTGAAGCCATAGATAAAAGAGTAAATCTTAATGCATCGGCACTATATTTCTCAATTAAATCTAATGGATCAATAACATTGCCCTTTGACTTGGACATCTTTTGCCCTTTTTCATCTCTTACTAAAGCGTGAACATAGATATCTTTAAATGGTTCTTTGTTCAAAAATTCCATCCCAAACATCATCATTCTTGCTACCCAAAAAAAAATGATATCAAAACCAGTAACCAAAACTGTTGTTGGATAAAACTTTTTAATGAAATTTTTTTTATCAGGCCAGCCTAAAGTTGCAAAAGGCCATAAGCCAGATGAAAACCAAGTATCTAAAACATCAGGATCTCGAGTAATCTTAACATTTTTTTTGTAAAATTTTTTAGCTTGTTTTTTTGCATCAGCTTCATTTGTTGCAACAAAGATCTTTTTATTGGGACCATACCATGCAGGTATTTGGTGACCCCACCAAAGCTGTCTTGAAATACACCATGGTTCAATATTGTTCATCCATTGAAAATAAGTTTTTGACCAATTTTTTGGAAAAAAATTTGTTTTTTTTGACTTAACTATTTGTTTAGCTTTAACAGATAATTTTTTTGCGTTTACAAACCATTGTTCAGTTAAAAAAGGTTCAATGACCGAATTTGATCTATCACCATAAGGCACTTTATTTTTGATATTCTCTTCTTTAACAAAAAAATCTTTTTCTTTTAATTCATTCAATATTTTATGACGTGCTTCAAACCTATCTAACCCAACATAATTTTCTGGAGCATTGTTATTAATTTTACCCTCTTCAGTAAATATATTTATGATATCTAACTTATTTCTTTGACCAACGTCATAGTCATTAAAATCATGCGCTGGAGTAATTTTTAATGCACCCGTTCCTTGTTCGGGATCGGCATAATTGTCTGTGATAATTTTAATTTTTCTACCAACTAATGGAATAGTGACAGTTTTTCCCACATATTTTTTAAACCTTTTATCTTTTGGATTAACCGCAATAGCTGTATCACCAAGCATAGTTTCTGGTCTAGTTGTAGCAATAGTTATAAAATCTAACGAATTATCAATTGGATATTTGATATAATAAATTTTTGAGTTCATCTCCCTTTGATCGACCTCTAAATCAGATATTGCTGTTTTAAGAACTGTGTCCCAATTTACCAATTTTTCAGCTTTATAAATTAATTTTTTTTTATGCAATTCGACAAAAACCTTTATCACTGATTTCGACAAATTTTCATCCATCGTAAAAGCATTTCTAGACCAATCGCATGAGCATCCAAGTTTTTTAAGTTGATTAATGATAATATCACCATACTGAATTTTCCATTCCCATACCTTTTCTATGAATTTTTCTCTTCCTAAATTTTTTTTAGTAATATTTTCACTTTCTAATTTCTTTTCAACTAAAGCCTGCGTAGCAATACCAGCATGATCTGTTCCTGGTTGCCATAAAGTTTCATAGTTATTCATTCTATAATATCTAACAAGTAGATCCTGAATTGAATTGTTTAAAGCATGACCCATATGTAAACTACCTGTTACATTGGGTGGTGGAATAACAATTGAGTATTTTTTTAAATTTTTTTTTGGCTTAAATAAATTATTTTTCTCCCAATAAGAGTAAATCTTATCTTCTATATCATTATGTATATATTTATCGCTCATTATGGATGTAATAGTTTATAATTTAATAATCTAAATTAACAATAATCAAATTAGGTTCTCCTAAAAAATTATATTTCGAAATATTGAGACTACTAAAGCAATACTCATTACATTTCACTTAAATTTTATAATTAAATATTGTATTTATATAAATTTCCTTCTTTTATTGGATATATTATTTTTAGATTACTGATTGATAGATAAAAAAAGAGTAATAAAAGCTCAATTAAACCAAATTAAGTTGTGAAATTTAAAATATTAGCTAAAATTAAATTTATGACGTTTGAATTATTTGGTTTTAAAAAATTCAAAGCAAAAATAAGAAATTTTATTGGTGTCAATTATCTTAAAAGTTTGAGAGATCTTCTAATTTCTTATCAAACAACAAAACTTCAAAAACTTCATTCTAATCCTTTAAATTCTTTTGGAAAAAAATGTTTCTCACAAACTGATGAGGATGGAATTACTCTAGAAATTATTAAAAGACTTGGAATTAAAAAGGGAGTATTTGCAGAATTTGGTGTTGGTAATGGATGTGAAAACAATACTCTGATTCTAGCATCTTTAGGGTGGAAAGGTTTTTGGGTCGGTGGTGAAAATCTAAATTTTAATTATAAAAATAATTCAAATTTTAATTTTACAAAAGGATGGGTTACAAAAGAAAATTCTGTTGATTTTTTTAATGCTAGTTTGGAAAAAATTAAATCAAAGAAAATAGACTTATTAAGTATTGACCTTGACGGTAACGACTTTTATATACTTGAAGAGTTATTATCAAAAATTGAATTACCTGACATTATAATTACAGAATATAATTCAAAATTTCCACCACCAGTACATTTTAAAATTAAATATGATCCAAATCATAAATGGAATTTAGATGATTATTTTGGTGCATCATTGTCTGAATTTGTGAAATTAATGAAAAATTTTTCATATAAATTAGTGTGCTGTAACTCACATACAGGTGCTAACGCTTTTTTTGTAAAAGATGAATTTTCTAAATTTTTTGAAGATGTGCCAAATGAAATAGAAAAAATATATGTTGGTCCAAGATATCATTTATATTCAGAAATAGGATTTGGACACAAACAATCAATAAAAACAATAGAAGAAATATTTAAAAATTTAGAAAAACAGAATTAATATTTTTTATAATTTAAAAACTTATATTTATAATGTTCATAATAACTACATTTAATCATAAAATTTATAATCAATATGCTAATAATTTTATAAATACTTACATTGAAACAAACCAGCAAATACCTCTAGTATGCTATGTCGAGGATAATTTCGAATATCCAAAACATAAATATATAACATATGTAAAGTTGCAAGATAAAATGCCCCAAATTATCGATTTCAAAAAAAGACACGCAGATAAAATCATAGAAATAGAGGATGAAAGAGATGATAGTACTCAATTTTTACAAAATGCAATTAAATTTAGTCATAAAGTTTTTGCTCAAGCACATGCTAGTTATAAAAATAAAAAATTCATATTCATGGATGCTGATAATATTTTTAAAAAAGAAATTAGTGAAAGTTTTTTTAATTCATTTATTCCTAATAACACATTTCTTACTTGCTATGGAAGGCCTAATTGGGTTGAAGCTGGTGTCATAGGTTTTAATTCACGAATTAAAAATATTAGTAAAGCTTTTTTTAAGATTTATCTAAATTTTTACTTGGAAGATAAAATATTTAAAATGAAATTTAAAACTGACTGCCAAGCCCTTGATGCAACGAGAGAAATTATGAAAAAAAATCCAAATTATAAAGAAACTGATAGAGGGGACGGATTAGACGGTCATGTGATTTTTAGAGATAAGGAAATTTCTATTTATATTGATCATAGAAAAGGAAGAAGAAAGTATGAAAAAATCGAAAATAAAGAAAATCAGAGCGACAAAATAATGCATAAGATAAATATTCTAAAAAAAATAAAGGTTAATATCAAAAACTTTATTTTTAAAAAAATCCAAAGATAATTTTACTCAATTTACTTTATAATGTGATTTATCATTGAATCAAATATCACATTTTTTAAAATTTTAGGTATTCTTTATAAGTAAGATTTAAGTATTTTATTCTTAATTATAAATCTTGTAATAAGACTAAACGTTGATATTACTAATTATTAATCATCGCTAGAAAATTGGCAACGTGGCGGAATGGTTACGCAGAGGATTGCAAATCCTTGTATCCCGGTTCGATTCCGGGCGTTGCCTCCAAAAAAATTCTTGTTTTAGTTTTAAAAGAAAGTAAGTTGTGAATTTTAGATTCCTCGGTAGCTCAGTTGGTAGAGCAGTTGACTGTTAATCAATTGGTCGCAGGTTCGAGTCCTGCCCGAGGAGCCAAAATTACCCAACTTTGGTAATATTGCTACTCGCTACCTGTAGAGATTTATTAAATTTTAGTTTTTGATCAGCATTTAATTCTGAATATAACTTAACTAAAAAATTATAATTAACATTCATATGTCCCTCTTGAGATTTTTCTAAATTTATTAAATATTCTGAAAAATCCTCAAAAAAATAATTTATTGGAACTTTTAGATAATTAGAAAGTTGTAATAATCTAATAGAACTAACTCCATTTGTTCCTTTTTCATATTTTTGGATTTGTTGAAATGTTACATTTATTGCTTTTGCTACTTTAGTTTGAGTTAAACCCAAGGCTAATCTTCTAAGCTTTAATTTATTGCCTAGATGCCTATTAAAATTATCTTCCATTAAGACCCCTCTTAATTTTTTATAAAAACTAATTCAACTAGTTTTTGATAGCTACTGCAACCATATTTTTTTTTATTTTCATGCTGAAAACCAATAATATTAGAATTGTGTCAAGCATTACTTAGGGGTTAAATTGAGAAATTTTTCTTGTAATTTAGATAGACTATAGTATCTGGCTTAAAAAAAGTTTAGTCCTATCGCTCTTTGGATTGTCAAAAAATTCTTTTGTGTCTGCCTTTTCTACTATCATTCCTTCGTCCATAAAAATCATTTGATCAGCAACTTCTTTTGCAAATCCCATTTCGTGAGTAACAACAATCATTGTCATACCTTGTTTTGCCAAATTTACCATTACATCCAAAACTTCTTTAATCATTTCAGGATCCAAAGCTGAAGTTGGTTCATCAAAAAGCATTATTTTTGGTTCCATGCAAAGAGCTCTTGCAATAGCTGCTCTTTGTTGTTGTCCTCCCGATAATTGACCCGGATATTTTTGTGCTTGATCAAGAATTTGTACTCTTTCTAAGTGTTTTAGTGCTAATTCTTCTGCATCCTTTTTAGGTAATTTTTTAACCCATATAGGTGCAAGTGTACAATTGTCTAAAATCGATAAGTGAGGAAAAAGATTAAACTGTTGGAAAACCATTCCAACTTCAGCCCTAATTTGTTCTATATTTTTTGTATCTTCTGTTAGTTCTGTACCATCAACAACTATATTACCCTCTTGATGTTCCTCTAGTCTATTAATACATCTTATTAAAGTGGATTTACCAGATCCTGAAGGACCACAAACGACAATTTTTTGTTTTGGTTTTACCTCTAAATTAATACCTTTTAAAACTTGAAAATCTCCAAACCATTTGTTCATGTTGCTTATTTGTATAATACTCTCAGACATAATTTATCGATCAGTTTTATATTTTTGTTCTAAATTATAACTATATTTACTCATTGCATAACAAATAATCCAGAAAATAATTGCTGCAAACACATAACCTTCCATAGCAAAACCTAACCATTTTGGATTTGTTTTTGCAAGGTTCAACATTCCAACAATTTCTAAAAGACCCACAACAAAAATTAATGGAGTATCTTTAACTAGAGCTAAGAAAGTATTTGCAATTCCAGGTATAACTAATTTAAGAGCTTGCGGTAAAATTACAAATATATGCATTTTCCAATATCCCATCCCTAAAGATTTAGCAGCTTCGTATTGACCTCTTGGCAAAGCTTGTAAACCTCCTCTTATAACTTCGGCCACATAAGCTGCCTCAAATAGAGAAATTGCTATAATTGCTCTAACTAACTTATCTATAAAAAAGTCCTCAGGTAAAAACATTGGAAACATGACAGCAGACATAAATAAAACTGTGATTAAAGGTACACCTCTCCAAAATTCGATAAAACCGATTGATATATATCTAATCAAAGGAAACCCTGATCTTCTGCCTAAAGCAAAAGCCATACCAATTGGAAAACAGAAGATTAAGCAGAAAAAAGAAATTATAAAAGTAAGTGATAACCCTCCCCAAGCACCAGTTTCAACCCAATTTAAACCATCTAGTTTGCCAAGTTCAATATATTCTTCAAAGAATATGAAATATTTAAGAAGTATATATAGAGTGAATGGTACGACCAAAAAATAATAAAATTTATATTTACTTGGTATAAAAAAACCTAATATGACTGATAAGATCGCAGCTATAATTCCATAAGATAAATCAAAAAATACTGGGCCACCTGAAATAAAGAAAAAAATGAATAAAAATGCTATAAGTGGATAAATCACTACATAATAAAGTGTTAAATATTTTTTAAACTTATCGGTAGCAAAGAATCCAACAGATCCAAGTAATGCCAAAGCAATAAATGAAAGATTAATTCTCCACTGTTCCCCATTAGGATACATTCCGTACATGAATCTTCTTAACCAAACTTTAATATACGTCCAGCAGGCTCCTGAACCAGTACAAACATCCTTTGAGTCACCAGCAAAACTCGCATCGATAATAAACCAGCTCAACAATGGTGGTATCGATTTTATGATAATAAAAATTATTAAAAGTGAGAGAATAGCATTAAAATTGTTAGTATTAATATGTTTATTAATAAGATCTAATTTCTTAATACCACTATATTCAATTCTTATAAAAAATAGACCTACAAAACCTAATAATAAAGGTATTATAAAGCTTAAAAATCCTGGAAGAAAACCAGTAATATTTACTTTGAAAAATGAATTAAAAAAAACATCAAGAATACTTATAAAAAATAAAAATGTACCTAAATATAAAAAAGTATTTAAATTCGATTGGTCTGGTTTTAAAAAATTAATCTTGAACATTATTTTTCCTGTATTGCAATTTTTTTATTGTACCAATTCATTAGTATCGAAATTGAGATACTCAAGCTTAAGTAGGTAAACATTGTTATAGAAACTATTTCAATTGCTTTACCAGTTTGCATTAAAGCGGTACCAGCAAAAACTAATACTAAATCAGGATATGCAATTGCAGCCGCTAATGACGAATTTTTAGTAAGGTTTAAATATTGGTTAGTTGTTGGGGGTATAATAATTCTTAATGCTTGAGGCATTATTACTAGTTTTAAAACTTGATTTGGAGTAAGACCTATTGAAGCTGCTGCCTCTTTTTGACCTTTTCCAACTCCTTGTATTCCAGCTCTAACACATTCGGCTATAAATGTTGCTGTATACAATGATAGTGACAAAGTTAAAGCTATCAATTCTGGTGGTAAACTAACACCACCCTCATAAATAAAAGATGTGGTCGCTAATTGTTTTAATACAGGAATTTCAAAAAATAAGCGTACCCCACCTATTAAAAAACTTAATAATGGTAAAATAAAAATCAAACCAAGAGAAATATAAAAAACAGGTAATTGTTTTCCTTGCGTTTCCTGTAACTTTTTTGCATGAATTCGGATGACAATAATTGAAATAATGGCCGCAATTATAGAATAAAGAAAAATATTAAAATTTTCCCAGATAAATGCTGGTACATACAAACCTTTGATCGTTAAAAAGAATACTCCAAATATAGCTTCTGCGTCTTGAGGTAAAGGTAAAGCTCTAAGTGCAGCAAAATACCAAAAAAATATTTGTAATAAAAGCGGAATATTTCTGAAAAATTCTACATAAAATGCAGCAAATTTATTAATAAGGTAATTGGGTGAAAGTCTCGCAACACCAACTATCACTCCTAAAATTGTTGCTATGACTATCCCAATTACTGAAACAAGAATAGTATTTAATAGACCTACTAAATAGGCTCTAAAATAAGAGTGTGATCCATCATATTCAATTAAAGAAAATTGAACATCAAATGAGGACTCTTGTGATAAAAAACCATAACCAAAATCAATACCTCTACTTTCCATATTAATTTGGGCGTTATAGGTAAAAAAACCGAATACTAAGACTACAGCAATAACTGTGATTAATTGTGGGCCAATATCTTTAAGTTTAAAATTCACTTTGATGATAATATATGAGTTTATAAAAAAAGGGCTAGAAAAATCTAGCCCTTTTTAAATTGTTTTAAACTACAATTATCTTGCAGGTGGAACGTAAAGTATTCCGCCTTTTGTCCATAATTGGTTTGGACCTCTATCTGGTAGAATTCCAGTGTCAGCTATATTTCTCTTATAACTTTCACCATAATTACCAACTTGCTTGATAATTCTTAGGTTCCACTCATTATCTAGACCAAAAGCTGCACCCATTTCACCTTCAGCTCCAACAAGTCTTTTAATTTGTGGGTTATCTGAAGTTTTCATTGAGTCAGCATTAGCTGAAGTAATACCGTATTCTTCTGCTTCGATCATTGTGTTTAATGACCATCTTACGATATCTTCCCAAACTGCATCACCTTGTCTAACAACTGGTCCTAAAGGTTCTTTAGAAATAGTTTCTGGTAGAACAATGTGTTCATCAGGGTTCTTCATTTTTGTTCTTTGAGCAGCTAAACCAGATTTATCTGTAGTATATGTATCGCATCTACCTGCATCATATGCAGCTACAACTTCATCAGCTTTTTCAAAAGCAACTGGTTCATAAGAAATTCCTCTTGAATTAAAGAAGTCTCTCATATTTAACTCAGTCGTTGTACCAATATTTGTACAAGCTGAAATACCATTTTTGAATTGGCCAGTTGAAGTAATACCTGAACTTTTTCTTACCATGAAACCTTGTCCATCGTAAAAATTCACACCTACGAAAGTAAGTCCGATATCAGCATCCCTTGAAAGAGTCCAAGTTGTGTTTCTTGACAAGATATCAATCTCACCAGAAGTTAAAGCTGTAAATCTCTCTTTAGCACTTAGTGGTGTAAACTTAACTTTGTTTGCATCACCTAGAACTGCAGCAGCTACCGCTCTACATACATCAACATCTATTCCAGTCCAATTTCCTGCAGCGTCAGCGTTAGAAAATCCTGGAAGACCTTGAGATACTCCACATCTTACAAAACCCTTTTTTTGAGTGTTTTTAAGTGTCTTAGATTTTTTAGCAGCCATAGTTTCGGTTGTAAAAGTAAACAACACAGCAACGACAGCAACTAAAGAAGTTAATTGTTTTAAGTATTTAAACATATTTCTTCCTATTGTTTATTTATTTGTTAACAAATAATTCAAAATAACTTTTGAATATTTATAATTTAAGCATGTAAGAAAAAGCTCTGCAACATAAAATTGTGTGAAAAAAGTTATACAATCAATACTAGAATCTTTAATTTAGGACTATGGCGCGCCCTGGAGGATTCGAACCTCCGACCCTCGGTTTAGAAATTTGATGCGTGATCAAACTGCAAGAAATAGCAATAATTAATCATTCAAAAAATATCAACTTTTAGATTTCATTTCGTCATATGGTCGTCAGGATTATTTAAAGTTTTTTCATCATTTGCACTGACGTACGAGATTACCAATAGTGAGTTTTTTCTTTTTTAAATCAACTACACCTGTTCCTTTTATCTTAACAATATTATTATCTTGATATGTAATGGGTCTTTCCCAAATAAATACTTTTTCTACTCGTACAGATCTACCTTCAGCCTTTAACTCTGCATTTCTTCTTTTTATATATTTTTCTGTATGGATATTAACAACACTTAAAGTCATTTTACTTGTGTCTATTTTAATATAATACTGCTCGTATTGTTTTTTATCAAATTTGCCATTGGGTTCGTTAACATATTCATAACATTTTTTGAGATATATAGTTTTTGAAAATGCATTAGTACTAAATAGCAAAACTAAAACCACGATACCTAAAAGTTTTTTCATTTAACTAAATTGTTTATTATAAGGTTTTCTTTCCCATTATAACCTCTTGCTGATTTAAATTGTACAATTTCATTAATAAATTCTTTTTCATTTAATTTGTCACAGAATTTAACTACAAGATTATAATCTCCTGTTTTTGTCAAATAAAAATACTCAGTAGATTGATTAATTGTTAATTGATAAAAACTATGACTATCAACTACATTTTTTCCTTGTTCACCCACATACTCTCGATGCATTATCTTTTTAAATTTAGAGTTTATTCTTTCTAATAAATCACCACGATCTTGTAGGATTTCTGTTTCTTTCCAAAAATTTTTTGATGTTTCTAAAAAAGTTTTGGGCATTTTTATAGTTTCAAATGACAGAGGATCTTTTCCCCAACCATGATTTGTCTCGCAATTATAGAGATTTAAAACTAAAAATTCCTCTATAGCATCAGGATCATTATTATAGTTTTTTTTATAATTAATAATGTTCGGATCGTTGTTTTTATCGTTAAGACAACATTTTATGGCATAATTAATAACACTTAATTCAGACTGGCCAAACCAAAGAAGATCACTTTTTAATTTTTTTATAAATTCATTTAAATCAATGTTTTTTTTAATATAATCTAGATCATATTTAATGTTTTCATCTATTATTGGCTTAATCTCATTCATTTAACTAAATACTCTCTAAATAGATTTTTAAACTTTTCATTCCATTTCTTTTTAGCTTTATCATATGTCTTTGTCTTACCATATCGATAACCTAATGATCCAGGTATAGATCTTGTGCATTTTGGACAATTAATAAATTCAAACTCTTCTGACCAAGGATCAGATGGTTCTAAATCTTTAGCAAAAAACTCATATCCTCTTATTTTATCATTTTTGCATCCACATTCGGGGCATATGAACAATTGAAAGTGAATAATCCCTTTGTCGTCTTTGTGATAAGTCGTCATTTTTTATTTACGTCTTTTATGAATGATTTTGTATTTTTAATAGCTGCGAACGAAGTAAGAGAAAACATAATTCCAATTCCTAATAGTATATGAGGCCAATATTTAATTAATGGGGTAAAAATCATAGCTCTACTTCCTGAAGTATTAGGAATATCAGGTTGCCAGTTATCAATTAACGTATAACCAAAATATAAATTTATAAGACTGCAAATCAAAACTAAAAAAGCTACGACTCTTATAATCTTAATATTTTTAATTCCCATTCCAGTTAAGGGCCAACAAAGAAGAATAATTAAGATTGTATTTATAATTGACTTATCTACCATTTTTTCATTCAGACTTAGATATTTCAGGTGATGTTGCTCTTAGAGTTTTTGCTGATGTGGGTACTACCTTAGAAGCTACTTTTGCAATCACAACTAAACAAACAAAAGCTATAACTAAAAATTTCACAATATAAGATTACCAAATCCTTAAACGTGTGTCTAATAACGTATATATAACTGTCGTACTGTCGTACCTAGATAGACACAACGACAACTACGACATACATTTATTAGCTAATTAGTCCGTCATGGGGTCGTCATTGATAAAAAAATCAGAGAAAATATTAATTTATGCTCTAATAAACCGCATAAAATGTGGCGCGCCCTGGAGGATTCGAACCTCCGACCCTCGGTTTAGAAAACCGATGCTCTATCCAGCTGAGCTAAGGGCGCATAAATAACCTCTAGGTATACAATAATATATTAATTTTTTAAAAGAAATTTTCTTAAAAGAAGTAAGATTGTCAACAACTCAATCCTACCAACAATCATAAAGAAAATTAGAGTGTATTTTGTAAAAAAATGTAAATTATTAAAATTAAAGTCGCCTAGGCCGTAAATTGAGGAATTTACTGTGTTCATTAAAGTCAATATAGACAATTTGAAGGAATGTTCAAAACTCATTCCATTTATACTTAACAGAGAGATAAGAATTAAAATAGAAAAAATGAAAATTAATATTGTTAAAAAGTATTTATTTATCTCGTTAGTATTAAAATTAATTTTACTGAAAAATAATTTATTCATAAAGATATTTTTAGGTTTACTAAAAGATAAAATTTGATTGATTGAGTATTTAAATAATGAATATATCTTTATAAATCTGAGACCAGAGCTTGTTGAGAAAAAAGAGCCGCCAATAATCACTAAAATTAAAAAAATAAAAGTTAAATTAGATTGTTTTAATTCAATTGAAAAACCAATATTTGATATACTGCTAGAAATTGACAAAAGATTATTTAGGAAATCTTCATTAAAACTAAAAAATAATAAAAATATTGAAATTATAACAATAAAATAAATTATTAAATGTAAGTCCTCATAAAAAAAATTGATATTTCTTTTCTTAAAGAAAAGTAAATTATAAGTAAAAAAAATACTAAAAAAAGATAAAAGCATTAAAATAGACAAAATCACTATTTGAGAGTTTTCTTTAATAATACTTGATAGATCATTCACTGGCAAAAAACCTCCTGAGGAAATAATCGAAAATGCTAAGTTAAGTGAGTCAAAGGTTCTCAATGAAAATAAATTTAAAATGATAAAAATTAAAAGAGTTAATATAGAATATAAAAGAAAAATTTTTGTTACTTGTTTTAATATTTCAGAGTTATTAAATGAGATAAAATTCGTAAGAGTTTTTTTAAATGTTTCATCATATATATCGATTAAATAAATTATAGAAAATAAAAAATAAAGACCACCTATCCACTGTGTTGAAGATCGCCACAATATCAAACTTTGATCAATATGTTTTACATTATCAAATATACTAAATCCTGTAGAAGTAAAACCTGATATTGCTTCAAAAAAAGAATCTAAAAATGGTAAACTATAGATGCTAAAATAAAAAGGTATAGAAAGTATTAAAGGTATGAAAAAATAACCGAGAAAGACAGTCAAAATCTTTTCAAATATACTTGGCTTATTATTTGGTATCTTAATTTTGAAAAAAATTATTGAAATTATTAAAGATGAAAAAAAACTATAATAATATGTATGTAAGTTTAAATATAAATTTAGATAATAGGAATAAATAATATTAAAAAAAGATAATAAAGTTATAACAGCAAAGAAAAAACTTAAATATCTTACCTGTAATCCAATCATCTTATTAAACTGAACTTAATCTAAAAATATTTTCAACAAATGAAATAGAGTCTTTTTTTGCAATGAAAACTACCCGATCATCTTTTTTAAAAGTAAAGGCAGATCTTGGAATTACAACTTTTTTATCTCTTAAAACTGCTCCTACTCTTATTTCCTCAGGAAGATTTAAATTTTTTAATTCCTTACTTAGTAATTCCGAACTCTCAATAATTTCTGCTTCGATAACTTCGTATTCACCATTTGAAATTGTATAAGCATTTTCTATTGTACCTTTGTGAACATGTTTTAGAATACTTGATACTGTATTCATTCGTGGATCTATTAAATCATCTATTTTTAAAGATGACTGAAGAAGAGAATAATTAGGTTTATTTATTAATGCCATGGTTCTCTTTTCATCAATTTCTTTTTGATCTTTGGCAAATTTTTCAACTAACACACTGACCATTAAGTTATCTTCATCATCGTTTGTAAGTGCCAAAACAGTTTCGGACTCATCTAAGTTTGCTTCAATTAAAACTTCTTCATCAAGTGCGTTGCCATTTATAATTATTGTATTATTAAGTTGTGTAGCTAAAAACTCTGCACGCTCTTTATTTTTTTCAACAATCTTAACTCTTACAGATTCAAGTGTCTCCTCAAGATTTTTAGCTAAATTATATCCAATATTTCCACCACCAATTATTAAAATTTTTTTTGAAATTTTTTCATTATGACCAAAAGCCTCTAGAGTTTCTCTCATTTGTGATGAGTTTATAATTACATAAATTTTATCATTCTCTTTTACTGAGTCAGTTTTTTTTGGTATAAAAAATTTATCATCTCTACTTATACCGACTATGTTCGCTTCTAATTTTGGATTTTTTTTAGTTAATTCATTGAATTTAATATCTATAGATTTACAATTATTTTTAATTAAAATTTCTAATAACCTAATTTGATTATCAGCAAAAGGCACGTTATCCAATGCACCTGGCGCCTCTAATTTCCTTTGGATTGATTTTGCAATTTCCAATTCTGGTGAAATAATTACATCTATAGGTAAATTTTCCTTATTATAAACTCTAGTAAACCGTGGATTTAAATAATCTTGTGATCTTATTCTAGCTATTTTTTTTGGTATTTTAAAAATTGAAAATGCTATTTGACAAATCAACATATTTATCTCATCATTTCTGGTAACTGCTATTATCATATCAGTTTCAGTTGCATTAGCCTTTTCAAGTATTGAAGGATAAGTTGCTTTACCAACTATTGCTTTTACATCTAAACTATCGTTAATTTTTTGAATATCTTCACTAGATTGATCAATTACGGTTATTGAATGACCCTGTTCACTCAATAATTTTGCTATAGTAAATCCGACTCTACCTGCACCACAAATTATAATGTTCATTAGTTAAATTCTTTTATTCCTAAACCTTTCAATTTTCTATGAAGTGCACTTCTTTCCATACCAACAAAGTTAGCCGTTTTTGATATATTTCCATTAAATTTCTTCAATTGCATTGTTAAATACTCTTTTTCAAATTTTTCTCTAGCCTCTTTTAAAGGTATAGATAACCTATTTTCAGATACCTTTTCATTTATATTTTCACTTTTAAGAGACTCTTTTATAATTTGAGATGTCTTTTCTTTGGAGTTAGGCTGTAATATTGCCACCCTCTCTATAAGATTTCTTAATTCCCTAACATTACCTTGCCAGTTGTGATTAAGTATGTAACTGTCATTTTCATCTATTTCAAGACCTCTGATATTATATGACTCACAAATTTTTTTTGAAAAATATCTAACCAACAAAGGTATATCTGAAATACGCATATTTAAAGGTTCTACATTAATCTCAAAAACATTTAAACGATGGTATAAATCCTCCCTAAAATTACCTAGTTGAATTTCATCTTTTAAATCTTTACTCGATGAACAAATTAATCTTACATCTACATTGATATCATTGTTACCATTTAATCTTTTAAACTTTTGATCAATTAAAACTCTTAAAATTTTAGATTGAATATCAAGGGGTATCTCTGAAACTTGGTCTATCAGCAAAGTACCTTTGTTAGCTTTTTCTAATGCACCGTAAGATATAGAACCATTTTCTTTTTCTTCTCCGAATAATTCGAGTTCATATTTTTCAGAGTCAAGTAAAGCACCATTAAGAATAATAAATGGATTTTTAGATCTTTTAGAATTTTTATGGATTTTTCTCGCTATCAGTTCTTTTCCAGATCCAGATGGACCATTTATGAAAATTCTACTTTCTGAAACGGATATTTTTTCTATTTGATCTTTAATGTTAGAAATGTTTTTACTATCTCCTATAAGTTCATATGAAGAAAATAACTTTGTTTCAAATTCTCTGTTTTGTTCTTTTAATTTAAGGTTTTCGACAGCCCTCTTTATAAAATTAATCAATCTGGTTTGATCAAAAGGTTTTTCAATAAATTCAAATGCACCATGTTTAAGAGAGCTGATTGCCATTTCAATATTTGCATGACCAGAGATAATTATAACAGGAACATCTTTATTTTTTGATTTAATATGTGATAGTAGTTCAATACCATCATTATCTCCCTTATCTAATTTTACATCCAAAATTGCTACATCAGGAATTTTTTTATCTATCTCAGCTAGTGCCTGATTAAAATTAGCTGCTAATCTAGTTTTATAACCTGCATCTAAAATTAATTCATTTAAGATGTTTCTTATATCAGCGTTATCATCAACAATTAAGATTTCTATTGCCATTTATATTTTGAAGTTAATTTCTATTTTTGCACCATTATCTAGTGGATGAAATAATAGTTCTCCATTATGATCATTTATAATTTTATTTACTATAGATAAACCTAAACCTGTACCATTTTTTTTTGTCGTATAATAAGGATTTAATATTTCATTTATATTATTTTTATTTGATTTAAATCCTATACCATTATCTATCAATGTAAATTTAATATGGTTATAATTTTTTAATATTTCAATTGAAATTTTCTTATCAAAATTAGGGTTTTTTTCAACTTTTTGTTGGATACTCTCTATAGAATTTTTAATTAGATTAAAAAAAACTCTGCCCATTTGTTCTTTATCACAGTTTAATAAAATAACACCATCATTATCTAATAATTCAATCTCGATTGTTTTATCGATTTCTTTAATTAGCTTAATATTCTCTTTTAAAATTTTTATTAAATCGTTATCTTTTAATGTTGGTTTTGGCATTCTAGCAAAGTCAGAGAACTCATTTACTAGATTTTCAATAATCTTAATTTGATTATCAATAGTTTTCAAATTTTCGTTAAATTGATTTTGATCTTTTTCTAAAATTTGACCCTGATATTTATTTTTAATCCTATCAATAACTAATTGAATTGGGGTAAGAGGGTTTTTGATTTCATGAGCAAGTTTTCTCGCTAAATTTTCCCAAGCCTCATGTCTTTCGTTTATAATTAACTTTTGTTGTTGACTTTTTAATCTTGTAATCATCGAATTAAAATTTTGATTTAATACTTCCATATCTTTATCTGTTTTAATTTCAGGTACTTTTATATTTAAATCACCCTGCCCTATCGCATTTGAAGCTAAAATTAAATTATTTATTGATCTAAAAAATCTTGAAGAGAAACGTATCGCTATGGAAATTGAGATAAATAATAAAAGTGAAACTATAATTATATATATTATTGCAAATGAAATTTTTATACCTGTACTTCTTTCTTCTACATTATAATAAAAATTGATAGCCTCTTGAGACTCTTCCAAATAAGCAGATATATTTTTATCCAAATATTTAACTACATACAAAAAGGCATTATCAAATGACTGAAGTCTAATAATAGCTGCGGAAATATTAGATGGTGCATTTATTATCTTAAGAGGACGATCGTCATCTAAAACTAAATTTAATGCTTTATCTACAGGGGGGATGTACTTATTTGGTAATTCTGATGAATAAAGTAAAGTTTTATTTTCATTTATTATGTGGATCTCATCTACTCCTCGTATAAGTTTTTGAGTTCTTAAGAATCTTAGATATTCACTTTTATTATTATTCAAAAATTTAATACTTTTGTTAGTATCAAAAGCAATTAAAATGATATCTGCTTCAATTTTATTTCTTACTTCTTGAACGTAATCTTTTGCTAATTCGTATGAGTTATTTACAACGGTAGTTACTTTTTTATCAAAGTATTTCTCCAAAGCAAAAGAAAATAAAAATAACGAAAATATCGAAATTAAAACTGAAGGTAATAATGTAAATAATGAAAAATATGTAATATATCTTTTATTTGAGGTTAGACCATCCTTATCAATATCAACTTTTATTGAGTTTTTAATCTCTCTAAATATGAATAAAAATAATAAGAAAAGTAAAAAAATATTTATAATTAATAGATATTGCAAATTTTTTTGATTTAACTCGATAAAACTTCTTTCTATAAAGGTCAAAAATGTTAAAAAACCTATAAATAGTGTGATACTAGATAGAAAAAATATAAATATATTTTTTTTCAAAAATTCAAGCATAATTTAGAATTATAGTATTTAAATAAATGAACAACTATTTTGTAATATTAGCAGCTGGAAAAGGTAAGAGATTTAATAAAAAATACGCAAAACAATTCCATATTTATAAAAACAAAGAGATTATTAATCATTCAATCGAAAAATCATTAAATTCTAAGCTTTTTAGAAAAATTATAATTGTTACTAATTACATAAATCATTTTAAGAGAAAGAAATATCCAAAATCTGTAACTATCATTAAAGGTGGCAAAGAAAGAGCCGACTCTTCCCTTAAAGCATTAAGATATCTTAGAAAATATAATCCAAAGAATGTATTTATACACGATGCAGCTAGGCCCAACTTTTCAATAAAATTACTTAAAAATATTTTAAAGAATTTAAAAAAAAATAAAGCTGTGGTTCCTGTAACTAACTCTAAAGACTCAATTAAATATAAAACTCAAAACCAAATATTTAATCTAAAAAGAAAAGATTTATTACTAACTCAAACACCTCAAGCTTTTAGATTTAAAGAATTATATAATCTAGCAATAAATCAGTACCAAAAGGTAACAGATGAAGCTTCTCTTTTTATTAATCAAAATCATAAAGTAAAATTTATACCAGGAGAAAACCAGAATAATAAAATTACATATCTAGACGATATTAAAACCTCAAAAACCTATTTTGGTTTAGGTTTTGATATTCACAGATTAGTTCAGAAAAAAAAACTTTATCTTGGCGGAATTAAAATACCTTTTCATTCAGGTTTAGAAGGTCATTCAGATGGTGATGTAATCTTACATGCAATAACTGACGCAATTTTAGGGGCTACAAAGAGAAAAGATATTGGCACCTATTTTCCAAATACAAAAAAATTCAAAAATATAAGATCTCCAAAAATGTTAAAACCAATTATTGAAAATCTTTATAAATCTAATTTTTCAATAAATAACCTTGATATAAATTTAATTTGTGAACAACCTAAAGTTTCAAAATATCGAGACAAAATTATCAATTCAATATCAAAGCTTACTAATTTGAATAAAGATAGAATTAACCTTAAAGGAAAAACAGTAGAGAAATTAGGTTTAATTGGAAAAGAAAAAGCAATTGCTTCTGAAGTAATAGTTTCAATAACCAAATATGATTAAAAATTTAAATACTCTTTTTGTTACAATGTTTGGATTGGGAAAAATTCCAAAAATTCCTGGTACTTTTGGGTCTTTCGCTACAATAATTATACTTTACATTTTTTTTCATATAATAGATTTATCTTCGAATATAGTTTTAGTGGCTTTAATAATTACTTTTATTTTTTCATTTAGAGCAGTTGCAGCTTACATTAAAGATAATGAAAATAAAGATCCAAAAGAAGTAGTTATAGATGAATTCATTGGTCAATCAATACCAATTTACCTTTATGAAATTTCACACGGAACAAATAAATCGTCTGAAGAGGCGATAATTTTTTATAGCATTTGTTTTGTATTATTTAGATTTTTTGACATAGTAAAACCATTTCCTGTGAATTTTTTCGATAAAAAGTTCAAAAATAGTTTTGGTGTCATCATGGATGATGTTTGTGCAGGGTTTTATGTTGTTTTATCCTTAATTTGTTTTATGGTTTTAAGTAGTTATTTAATCCGATGAAATCTTTAATCAAAATATTAACTAGAAAAAAATTGAAAATTTCTGTTGCAGAATCTTGTACTGGAGGATTATTAACTAGTTCAATTACTTCTGTCAGTGGTGCATCAAAAGTTTTTAATTTAGGTTTTGTTACCTACTCAAACCAAGCAAAAATTAAAATTTTGAAAGTAAATAAAAATACCATTCAAAAGTATGGTTCTGTTAGCTATGAGTGCTGTTTGGAAATGGTTAAGAACTTATCTAGAATATCTAAAGCTAATATTAATGTCTCAATAACTGGTATTGCAGGCCCCAAAGGAGGCACTAAACAAAAGCCTGTTGGCCTAGTTTATATAGGGGTTAAAAGAGGTGCTAAAATACAAATAAATAAATACTTATTTAAAAGTAAAAAAAGATCATCTATACAAAAAGCTACGGTTAAAAAAGCTTTAGATTTAATTCTTAGAATTGCCAAATAACTCCTCAGCTCTTTTCTGAAAAGCATCAGCTATTTTTTCTAAACCAAATTGAAAAGAAACAACCATCAAAGAATTTAAAAACTTGTTTTTAATCTCAAAATCAATATCAAAAGTGACTTCTGTAATACCATTATTTTTGTATATAAACTTCCAATTGTTTGTTAGATGGTTTAATGGTCCCTCTATGTTTTTAACAAATATAGAATCATTTTTTTTATCAAAAGAAACATCGCTTTTGTATGTATCTTTAAATGGTCCCTTACCAATCGTAAGATCAGCAATTATTTTTTGTAAATCACCCTCATTTTTATTTTCGTAGATTTTTGCATCATAACAAAAAGGAACGAACTGAGGATATTTTTCAATATCAAGGACAAGATTTATTAAATCTTTTTTTTGACATTCAATCAACCTCTTTACAGAAGCTTTTGGCATTAATTAAGATTTAATCTATTTTTTTGAAGTTTAGCAAAATCCTCGTCCGCATGATAAGAAGATCTGGTTAAAGGAGATGATGAAACCAAAAGAAAACCTTTGGATTTTGCAATAAGTTCTAATTCTTTAAATTCATCTGGGTGATAATATCTTTCAAGAGGATGATGTTTTACAGATGGCTGAAGATACTGACCAATTGTAATAAAATCTACATTTGCAGATCTTAAATCATCCATAACTTGTAATATTTCATCGTGCTCTTCTCCAAGACCAACCATTATTCCAGATTTAGTAAATACTTTAGAATTATCTTTTTTTGCATTTTTTAGAAGTTCAAGTGATGCAAAATACCTAGCTCCTGGTCTAACTTTTAAATAAAGTCTTGGTACAGTTTCGATATTATGATTAAATACATCTAAATCTGCTTCAAGTAATTTTTTATAAGAGTCTCCTTTTCTTAAAAAATCTGGTGTTAAAACCTCAATAGTTGTATCTGGATTTTTTTTTCTAGTAGTTTCGACTACTTTTTTAAAATGGTTAGAACCACCATCTGATAAATCATCTCTGTCAACAGAGGTAATCACTACGTGTCTTAAGTTTAATTTTTTAACTGCATTAGCTATCTTAATATCCTCAAAGGGATCTAGTTTTTCTGGCTTTCCAGTTTTTACATCACAGAATCCACATGCTCTAGTGCAAGTGTCTCCCATAATCATAAAAGTAGCGTGTCTTTTGCTCCAACATTCTGTTATATTTGGGCAATTAGCTTCCTGACAAACTGTTACAAGATTACTTTTATTTATTACAGTTTTTGTAGTGAAAAATTCTTTACTATCTATAAGTTTGGATCTTATCCATTTAGGCTTTTTCTTAATTGGATTGATTGGATTTCTTACTTTTTCAGGATGACGAGGTCTACTTTTTTGAGTCATTGTCTTTTATTATATAAATAGTTTCATTTTTTTTTCCATAAAGAAATCTTTGTCTAATTAAAATTTCTATATAATCAAGATCAAGATTGTCACTTAATAACGAATTTTTAAACTCCAAATTACCAATTTCTCTGGTTAATGATAATTCTTTTTCTTGAAGACTGCTCAAAATTTGTTTTTTATCAAAATAAGAAATTAACCCTCTTTCTCCAGATAATAAATTAAAAAAAAAGTAAAGTATTAAAAAAGTCGATATGATCAGGAAATAGTTATTTTTTAATTTTTTAAGCATTAGTAAATTTTATTCATTCTAGCTTTTTTTCCAAGTTCTTCTTCTATGCGTATTAATTGATTATATTTAGCTACACGTTCAGATCTTGCTAAAGAGCCAGTTTTTATTTGATTTGAATTCGTACCGACTGCTAAATCAGCAATAAAAGTATCCTCACTATCACCTGATCTGTGAGAAATAATTGTCTTAAATCCAATGGTTTGGGCAAATCTAATTACATCTAAAGTTTCTGAAACTGTTCCAATTTGATTTAGTTTAATCAATATTGCATTAGAGGATATATTTAAAAAACCTTTTTTTAATCTCTCAAGATTAGTTACATATAGATCGTCACCAACAATTTGAATTTTATTAACTGATTTCATTAGTTTACTCCAAGAATTCCAATCATTTTCAGCAAAAGGGTCTTCAATAGATTTAATCTTATATCTTTGTAAAATTTTTTTATATTCTTTAATTGAGTTATCAGCTGAAATATATTTTTTTGAATGAATAGAATATTTATTTTTTTTAAATAATTCATTGGCTGCTACATCTAAACAAATTGAAACGTCTTTACCATTTTCAAATCCAGATTTCTTAATTGCAGAAACAATTAAATCTAGAGCTTGATTGTTATTACTAATCATTGGAGCAAAACCTCCTTCATCTCCAACAGAGGTGGATAAACCCTTTTTTTTTATAATTTTACTTAAATTTGTAATTACTAGATAACAAATTCTCATTGCTTCAGAAAAATTTTTAGCTTTATCCGGTCTTATCATAAATTCTTGTATTCTAAGTCCATTATTGGCATGTACTCCTCCATTTATGATATTCATAAGTGGATAAGGAAGAAGAAAATTTTTTTTTACAAAAAAAGTTTTATACAGTGGATATCTTTTTATTTTAGCTGAAAGTTTTTTTACAGCCATAGAAACTGCTAACATTGAATTAGCACCTAATTTGGTCTTTTGTTTAGTGCCATCTAGATTAATCATTATAGCATCAATTTTTTCTTGGTGATGTACATTTTGACCTTTTATTTTTTTTGAAATTTTTGTGTTAATTAAGTTGATTGAATTTAAAACACTTTTACCTAGATATCTTTTATTATTTTTGTCTCTTTTTTCAAACGCTTCATATGTTCCAGTTGATGCACCAGAAGGGCATATTGCTTTAGCGCTATAATTCTTAACAAAAACTTCGGCTTCAACAGTGGGGTTTCCTCTGCTATCAAATACTTGTCGTCCTTTAACTTTTAAAATTTTACTCACTAATTTTTAATTAAATTATCAATCTCTGTAAGTTGTTTTAATAGCTCTTCTAATTTATTTAAGGGAAGCATATTTGGACCATCAGATGGAGCATTGTCTGGGTCTTGATGCGTTTCGATAAAAACTCCAGCTACACCTACAGCTACAGCTGCTCTTGATAAATGCTCTACAAATTCTCTTTGACCACCACTCTTTTCTCCTAAACCACCAGGTTGTTGAACTGAATGAGTTGCATCAAAAATTACAGGATAACCATTTTTTGCCATTATAGGCAAAGACCTCATGTCAGAAACAAGTGTGTTATATCCAAAACTTGCTCCTCTCTCAGTTACTAATATATTATTATTACCTGAGTCAGAAATTTTTTTAGTTACATTCACCATATCCCATGGAGCTAAAAACTGACCTTTTTTTACATTAATAATCTTTTTGGTTTTAGCTGCAGCAATTAATAAATCTGTTTGTCTGCAAAGAAATGCTGGTATTTGAATTACATCTACATGTTTACTAATAATTTCACATTGCTCAATGTTGTGTACGTCAGTTAATATTGGAATTTTGAGCTCTTTTTTAATCTTATCGAAAATTGGTATTGAAGCGTCTAAACCCGCGCCTCTTTTTCCTTTAAGACTGGTCCTATTAGCTTTATCGAAAGAGGTTTTATATATAAAGCCAAGATCATATTTATGAGTAATTTCTTTAATTTTGCCAGCCATATCCATAGCATGTTGCTCCGTCTCTAGCTGACAGGGTCCAGCAATAATACAAATTTTATTTTTATTTGAAATTTCTATTTTTCCACAATTTACCTTAATACTGCTCATTTATGATTTTTTGATGCCTTGATAAAAGATGAGAATAAAGGATGAGGAGCCAAAGGTCTAGATTTAAATTCAGGGTGATACTGTACACCTATAAACCAAGGATGATTTTTAAGTTCAATTATCTCTGGTAAAATACCATCTGGGGATAAACCTGAAAATATCATTCCATTTTTCTCAAATTTTTCCATATAATTTATATTGACTTCGTATCTATGACGATGTCGTTCTTTAATAAGATTTTTTCCATAAATCTTTTTTATTAAAGAATTGTGTTTTAATTTTGCATCATATGATCCCAATCTCATTGTCCCACCTAAATTTTTATCGGTTCCTTTAATAATTTTACCATTTTTTTCCCATTCATTAATTAATCCAATAACAGGAATACCTTTTTTATCAAATTCACTTGATGTTGCATTTTTTAAATTTAGTTTATTTCTTGCAAACTCAATAATAGCCATTTGCATTCCATAACAAATGCCAAGAAATGGTATTTTATTTTTTCTAGCATATTTTATCGATTGAATTTTTCCTTCAGTGCCTCTCTTCCCAAAGCCTCCTGGAATTAAAATTCCAGAAATATCTTTTAATTTAGACTTAACTTCAGAAATTTTTAGTTTTTCTGAGTCAATTCTTATTAAATTTACTTTGGTATTATTCTCAATTCCACCATGAGTAAGTGCTTCATCTAGTGATTTATAAGCATCTTTTAATTCAACATATTTACCAATCAAAGCGATATTGACCTGTCTTTTTGTCTGTAAAATAATTTTTGTAATTTTCTTCCAAGGTTTAAGATTGACAGATTTTTTTGATTTTAGTTTAAAATATTTTAATACTTGAACATCTAATTTTTCTTTAAAGAAACTTATAGGAGCTTCATAAATAGTTTTTACGTCTACTGTTTCAATAACATTTTTAATATCAACATTACAAAATAATGATATTTTCCTCCTATGTTCTAAAGGGATAGATCTTTCTGATCTGCATATAATTATATCTGGTTGAATACCTATACTTCTTAATTCTTTAACTGAATGTTGGGTTGGTTTTGTCTTTATTTCATCAGAAGCTTTAAGATAAGGAACAAGTGTTAAATGGATAAATAAAGCATTTTTTTTTCCAATGTCATTTGCAAATTGTCTAATTGCTTCTACAAAAGGTAAACTTTCAATATCACCAACTATGCCTCCGATTTCACAAATAACAAAATCTTCTTTAGAGGAATCATTTTTGATAAACTCCTTTATACGATCTGTGATATGAGGAATTACTTGGACTGTTTTGCCAAGATATTTTCCCATTCTTTCTTTTTTAAGTACATCATTATAAATTTTGCCAGTGGTGATATTGTCAGTTTTTTTAGCTATAACACCAGAAAATCTTTCATAATGACCAAGGTCAAGATCTGTTTCTGCTCCATCGTCAGTGACAAAAACTTCACCATGTTGAAAAGGGCTCATTGTTCCTGGATCAACATTTAAGTATGGGTCAAGTTTTCTAAGTCTAACTTTAAATCCTCTTGATTGAAGTAGATAAGCTAATGAAGCTGAAGACAATCCTTTACCAAGTGATGAAACCACGCCGCCCGTGACAAATATAAATCGCGCCATGGAATTATCTTATAGCGAATAAAAATGTAATTTGAAAGTGTTAATTATTATTTTCTGGGATTGAAGGCATATCCTCAGTTTTTTCTTCGACAGTATCTAAAACTGAGCTGGTTGGTGTTAATTCACCTCTAGAAATAATAGTTAAACCCAAGCTACAAATAATAAAAAGGGTTGCTACTATAGCTGTAGCCTTAGTCATAAAATTACCTGCAGTTCTTGAAAACATAAAATTTTCTTGAGAGACGCCAATGCCAAGAGCTCCTCCCTCTGATTTTTGCATCAAAACCAATATAACAAGAATAAAAGCAAATATTATATTTAGGGTTAATAAAATATTTTCCATTAAAGGGTTAACTATATGTTTTTTTAATTATATCAATAAATTTTTTTGCTTTTTGAGACGCGCCTCCTATTAAAAAACCATCTATGTTAAAAACATTCTTTAATTCTGATATGTTTTTTGAATTTACTGAACCTCCATATAAAACTTTATTTTTTTTTGTTTTTTCTCTAATAAATTTTATTATTTTTAATAAATCACCGGATTTAGGTATTAAGCCAGTTCCAATAGACCATACCGGCTCATATGCTATAAGTACCCTTTCCTTTCTTTTAACTTTTTGTAAACCTATCTTAATTTGTTTAGCTAAAACCCTTTTCGTAATCTTCTTTCTTTTTTCTTTTAATGTCTCTCCAATACAAAAAATTACTCTGAGATTTGCTTTTAAGGCACTTTTAATTTTGCTATTTATCAATTTATCCGTTTCACCTGACTTTCTATTTTCAGAGTGACCTAAAATCACATATTTAGCACCGACACTTTTTAGCATAATAGAATTTATTGAACCAGTAAAAGCGCCATAATTTTCTTCTTCATGACAATTTTGTGCACCTACATCAATTCGAGAGTTTTTGAGTTTTTTAGACATAGACTCAATTAAAGTATTAGGAGGACAGTAGATTATTTTAATTAATTTGTTTTTTTTAAATTTTTTTAAAAATTTAAGAACAATATTTATTGAATTTAGTGAGTTTAAACCACCAAACATTTTCCAATTAGCAATAAAATACATATATTTGTTTGTCATGAGCTATAATTTAATCTATAGGTTTGCTTTTTAGAGATCAATAAATTTATAAAGTATGATTGGAAGTTTTAGAAATTTTGCAAAAACTAAGTTTGCTGGATTATTAGTTTTTATTATGATTATACCATTTGTCTTTTGGGGCATGGGCAGTATGTTTAGTAGTGGAAATACAAACAACATTGCAAAAATAGATAAAATAAATATATCAACACAAGATTTTATTGAACATATTAATAATTCAAAAATACCACAAAAAACAATAAGAGAGAATTTAGATAAAAACATTATTGAGGAATTATTATCAACTTTAATATCAACAACCTTGTTAGACCTTGAAGTAAAAGATTTTAATATTCTCATTTCTGAAAATATACTTTTGAAAAAAATTAAAACAGATAAAAATTTTCTAAATGAGAAAGGAGAATTTGATAGAATAAAATACGAAAAATTTTTACTTGAAAACAATCAATCAGCAGTATCTTTTGAGTCGGGAATTAAAGGTGTTGCTCTGCAAAAAAACTTATTTGATTATATTGGAGCTGGTACTTCAGTTCCAAAATTTTTAGCTAAAAAACTTTATGAGGAAGAAAATAGAAATATTGCAATAGAATATATAAATTTAGAGAATTTTTACAAAAAAAAAGATGAATTTACTGAAACTGAAATCATGGATTTTTTAAAACAGAATGAAAATGAATTAAAAGTTGAATATATTGACTTTGATTATGCAATTTTAAAACCTAAAAATCTTGTTGGTGTAGATGATTTTAATCAAACATTTTTTGATACAATCGATGAAATTGAAGAAAAGTTTTTAAATAACCAAGATTTAAAATCAATTCTTTCCGACTATAATATTAAAACTATTGAAGTCAAAGATTACAGAGATACGTCAGAAAAAAATAACATTGAAAAAAAGATTTTTGAATCAAGGAATATTGATTTTGATATAATAGAAAATGATAATAATTATGTTGTTTATAAAATCAACAAAACTGAAGAGCGGTCACCAAATATAGATGAACCAGGCTTAAAAAAAGAAATTTTAGAACTCATTACTCAGAGAAGCAAATTTGATTATAACAGATCATTGTTTAAAAAGATTAACGATAAAAAATTTAATGATAATGATTTCAAAGAAATGGGAATTGATAAAATTGAAACTTTAACATTAACATCAATCAATGATAATCAAAAATTTGAAACAAATACTGTTGAGCTCTTGTACTCTTTGCCAACTGGCTCCTTTACATTAGTAAATGATTATTTAAATGTAGTATATCTTGCAAAAATAAAAAGCATCAATAATGAAAATATCAGCACAAATGATGAAAAATTTAAGGAATACATCAAAAAACAAAATACTAATACCAAAAATAATATTCTTAAATCATATGATTTTTTTTTAAACGAAAAGTATAATGTGGTATTAAATCAAAAAACAATAGAACGGGTAAAAAATTTCTTTCAATGATAGTAAATCGAGGCTTCAAAGAATTTAAGTTTCGACATAGAAACAAACAAAATCAAGTATTATATACATCTAAAAAAATTAAAGGTGAAGATGAAATTTTAAATCTTATTGATAATTTCCTAGATGAAAAAAACAGCTTTATCTTCGAGTCAGTTGAGAAAGGAAAAATTAAGGGTAGATATACAATTTTTGGAAAAAATCCTGATAAAATCTGGGAATTTAATGGTAAAAAGTCATTTCTTATTAAAAAGAATAAAAAAATAAAATTAAATTATAAACCGGAAGATTTAATTGAAAAAATAATTGAGGATTTTAAATTTGAAACTCCAAAAAATTTACCAAAGATTTGTTCACTTATCTCAGGATATTTTTCTTATGATGCCATTAGATATATAGAAAAAATTCCTAATAATTGTAAAGACGATTTGAAATTACCAGATGTAAGACTTTTACGCCCAAGAACTCTTGTTATTCACGACAATTTAAAAAAAGAAATATTTTATATTTATAATATTTTCAATGATGAAAAAATAAATGATTATCAAAAAAAATTTGATGAGATAAATTCTGATCTTTTCAGATTATTAATTCAATCCTCAATTACACGTGTAGATAAAAAAATTACAAAAAATTCAAATAATATTAAGATAAAATCTAATACATCAAAAAATAGTTTTTTATCAAAAGTAAAAAAAGCAAAAGAATACATTAAGTTAGGAGATATTTTTCAGGTTGTTCTAAGCCAAAGATTTGAGGCTAAATTAACAAAAAAACCAATAGATATTTATAAAAAATTGAGAGTAACTAACCCCTCTCCTTTCATGTTTTTTTTTAATTTCAGTGATTTTCAAATTATTGGAGCGAGCCCAGAAATATTAGTAAGGTTACGAGATAATAAAATTACAGTTAGACCTATTGCTGGAACAAGACCAAGAGGTAAAACCAAAAAAGAAGATCTTTTTTACGAAAAAGATCTTCTGAAAGATAAAAAAGAACTCTCTGAACATTTAATGCTATTAGATTTAGGAAGAAACGATGCTGGAAAGGTTTCAAAAATAAATTCAGTAAAAGTAACCGAAAAATTTATAATTGAAAAATATTCACATGTAATGCATATAGTCTCAAATGTTGTTGGAGTATATAATAATAAATTTTCAAAGTTTAAATCGCTTTTAGCTGGCTTTCCTGCGGGCACTGTTTCTGGTGCCCCTAAAATAAGAGCTATGGAAATAATTGATGAACTAGAGGTAACTAAAAGGAAGGTTTATGCCGGTGGTATTGGATATTTTTCCGCAAATGGTGAATTTGATACTTGTATAGCCCTTAGAACAGCCGTTGCGAAAAAAGACAAATTTTATGTTCAAGCAGGAGCTGGAATTGTTGCTGATAGTAAACCTTTAAAAGAATATGAGGAAACAATAAATAAAGCAAAAGCTTTAATTGATGCTTTAAGATGAAAAAAATAATTTTAATAGATAATTATGATAGTTTTACATTTAATCTTTATCATTATCTATCATCATTTAAAGTAAACGTTGATGTAATTAGAAATGATCAAATTACTTCTAATGAAATATTAAAGAGAAAATATAATAAGATTGTAATTTCACCTGGACCAGGAAATCCTAATCAATCTGGGAATTGCCTAAAAATTGTAAGATCTTTACATAAAAAAATACCTATATTTGGTGTTTGTTTAGGCCATCAAATAATTGGACAGGTATTTGGATCCAAGATTGTTCAGGCAAGAAAACTAATGCATGGAAAAACGAGTAAAATATTATCAAAAAAAAAAGGTTTATTGAGAAATCTCCCAAAAACTTTTGAAGCAACGCGTTATCATAGTTTAATAATTGATAAAAAATCACTATCCAAAGATCTTGAAATTACTGCTGAAACTAAAGATGGATTAATAATGGGTGTAAGACATAAAAAATATCATGTTCATGGAGTGCAATTTCATCCCGAAAGTATTAAAACTAAGATAGGTATTAAAATTTTAAAAAATTTCATTAGGATTAAGAAATGAAAGAATACATAGAAAAAATTAAGAAAAAGGAAAACTTATCATTCGTAGAAAGTAAGGCGGCATTTGAGTTTTTGATGGAGGGTAAAGCAGATGATAAAGACATATTTGATTTTCTAACACTTTTATCAATTAAGGGTGAAGCATCTGATGAAATAGCTGGCGGTGTCTACGTGCTCAGAAATAAGTCCAAAAGAGTGAATGTAGAAAATTGTATTGATACTTGTGGCACAGGCGGTGATGGTATGAATACACTAAATATATCTACAGCATCTGCTTTATTACTTTCCAGTTTAGGAGTTAAAGTAGCAAAACATGGAAATAAAGCTGTATCATCTAAATGCGGTTCTGGTGATGTTTTAGAAGCTTTAAATATTAAAATTAATTTAGAACCAAAAGATATTGAGGATCAAATAAATAAAAATAATTTTGGTTTTATGTTTGCACCCAATTATCATAGCGCGATGAAATTTGTTGGTCCGACTAGAAAAAAAATTGGTAAAAGAACTATATTTAATATGATCGGACCATTAAGTAGTCCAGCTCTTGTTAAAAAACAGGTCATTGGGGTTTTTGATAAAAAACTATTAAAGATATTTGCAAATGCTTTAAATAATTTAGATATTAAATTTGCGTGGATCATTAATAGTGATGATGGTTTAGATGAAATTTCACCTTATACAAAAACAAATGTTATTCAATTAAAAGATAATAAAATTTCTGAAATAATAATTAATCCAAAAGAACTGAGTATAAATGCTGAAAAATTTGAAAACCTCGTAGGTGATGATGCTAAATTTAATGCAAACAAAATGATAAATATATTCAAAGGTGAAGATAATGATTTTTCTAAGGCTGTTTGCTTAAACGCAGCTGCAGGATTAATAATTAATGAATCTCATCAAAATTTTCCTGATGCATATAATAATGCAAGAGAACATATTTTATCAGGTAAGGTTTTTAAACATTTGGAAAAAATTCAAAATGGCTGAAAATCTTCTTGAAAAAATAATTAAAAAGAAAAAAGAAAAAGTATCTTTTTTAAAAAAAAGTTTTTCTCTTGAATTATTGAATGAATTGATAAATAAAAATAAAACATTCATTAATTTTAAAGATAAAATTGAAAATAACATTAAAGAAAAAAAATTTTCAATTATTGCTGAAATTAAAAAAGCAAGTCCTTCAGCGGGTGTTATTATTAAAGACTATGATCCAGTCAAAATAGCAAATATATATTATAATAATAAAGCCACCTGCTTATCAGTTTTAACTGAAGAAGATTTTTTTTTAGGAAAACTTGAGGACATAAGTAAGATTAAAAAAAGTATTAACTTACCAATTCTTTGTAAGGATTTTTTTGTTGACAAATTTCAAATACCTTTGGCAAAAAGCCAAGGAGCTGATGCAATATTAATTATATTAGCAGGTGTTAATGAAAACCTTGCAAATGAGTTGTATGAAGAGGCTACTAAATTAAATATGTCAATAATAGTAGAAGTTCATACCGTTGAAGAAGCCAAGCAGTCTCTTAAATTTAAAAAAGCCTTAATAGGGATCAATAACAGGAATTTAAAAACTCTAAAAACTGACATTAATACAACTCTTGATATTCATGATGTTCTTGTAAATCACTCAGGACCATTAATTTCTGAAAGTGGAATTAAAACAAAGGATGAACTTTTAGACTTATCTAAGAAAACCTCTATTAAAACTTTTTTAATCGGTGAATCACTTCTAAAAAATCTTAATAATAATTCTATCTTTTCCGTTCTTTAGTTAAATAATCCTTTATTTCATTAGCTTTTTTACTATTGTTAATTGCAAAGAACTTTTGTAGAACAGATTTTGTACGATATTTGTTCTTATGCTTACAAAAAAACAAAAAAACTTACTATTATTTATCAACAAGAAGTTGAGGAGTTCTGGTGTATCTCCGTCATATGAGGAAATGAAAGAGTCTCTAAATTTAAAATCTAAATCAGGTATTCATAGATTGATCAGTGCATTAGAGGAAAGAGGATTTATTAAAAGACTCGCACATAAAGCAAGAGCTTTAGAAGTAATAAAATTACCAGAAACTGCGTCTGCAAATGACATTTATAACAGTTTTTCTCCAAGTGTTATAAAAGGTGGTTTGGATGAGGATAAATCAATTTCTGATGATGCTGAAGTTCCAGTTCTTGGTAATATAGCTGCTGGAACACCTGTGGAGGCTATTCAAAATGAAGTATCAAGAATACCACTACCAAATAATTTAGAAAAAAATGGAGACTACTTTGGCCTAAAAGTTCAAGGAGATTCTATGATTGAAGCAGGTATTAATGAAGGAGATACAGTTATTATTAAACGAACCGATAGTGCTGATAATGGAAAAATAGTCGTTGCATTAATTGATGATCATGAAGCCATGCTTAAAAGAATAAGAAAAAAAGGTAAAGTTGTAGCACTCGAAAGTGCGAATAAAAACTACGAAACCAAAATTTTTGGCCCCGATAGAGTTAAAGTTCAAGGTGTTTTAGTATCTTTATATAGAAACTTCTAGTAAAATAGTCTAAATAATTTTAATGAAAAAAGTAGCAACTAGATTTGCTCCATCACCTACAGGACCTTTGCACATAGGTGGGGTTAGAACGGCACTATTTAATTGGTTATATTCCAAAAACCATAATGGAAAATTTTATTTAAGAGTTGAAGATACTGACAAAGAAAGATCAAAAGATGAATATAAAAATCAAATAATAAAATCTTTAGAATGGATAGGTATTAACTATGATGGAGATGAATATATTCAATCTAAAAAAATTAATGATCATATAAAAATTGCAAATGAATTATTAAAAAATGGTTATGCATATAAATGTTATTGTTCGAATGAGGAAATAGAAGAGCAAAAAAAAAGAGCAAAGCAAAAAAAAACACCTTATATTTATAATAGAAAGTGGAGAGATAAAAAAGAATCTGATGTACCTAAAAACGTTAAACCTGTAATTAGATTCAAAAGTAAAATAGATGGAACATCTATTTTAAAAGATTTAGTTCAAGGTAATATTGAAATTGATAATAATACAATTGAGGATTTTATAATTTTAAGAAATGATGGGACACCAACATATAATTTATCCGCATCTGTTGATGATCACCTAATGAACATGACACATATAATTAGAGGTGATGACCACAAAATTAACACTTTTAAACAAATTCAAATTTATGAGGCAATGAAATGGGAGTTACCTTCATTTGCTCACATACCTTTGATACATACCATTGAGGGAAAAAAACTTTCAAAAAGAGATAAGGCCTCTACTTTGGAAGATTACTTTAAAATTGGGATCATGCCAGATGCTTTAAGAAATTATCTTCTTAGATTAGGATGGTCTTATAAAGATAAGGAAATATTCACTTTAGATGAAAGTATAAAACTTTTTAATTTAGAAGGAATAGGTAAGTCTCCATCTAAACTAGATATAAGTAGGATTCTATCTATGAATGAATACTATATTAAAAATATAGATGAAGATGATTTATTTAACCATCTAATAGAATACTGCAGATTACATAAAAGTGAAATTAAATCAGAAAAAAAAGATAAAATTAAAAAGTCTTTAACCTTTCTAAAAAATAAAGCTAAAACTCTTGAAGATATATACAATAATGGTCAATATATATTATTAGGCAAAGTTAATTTTAATCAAGATGACTTTAAATTAATTGATGATAGAGCAAAAAAAGTAATTTCTGATTTTAATAAACAATTCAATAAAGTAGATCTGCCAACTAGAGAAATTTTAGAACCAATAGTAAATGGGCTTATAAAATCTCACAATACAAATTTTAAAGGAGTTGGCCAGCCACTGAGAATAGCTCTCACAGGATCAAAGTTCGGACCAGGTATCTACGATATTATAATTTCATTAGGTAAAGAAGAAGTAATTAAAAGATTAGGAAATAACATACTTAGCTAGTATTTTAGAAGCCTCTTCTACAGAAGATGATTTTGATTTGATCTCATTTAAGGTTTTGTAACATGCATCAACTTGATTTTTCATTAATTTTGGATTTTTTAAAAAATAAACAACTGAATTGAAAATTTCTTTTGCATTACACTCATTCTGTAAAAGTTCTGGAATAATTTCTTTGTTATTAATTATATTAATAATATTTACAAATTTGACTTTTACTAACGATTTCATAATCAAATAATTTATAAAATTAATTTTATAAATAATTATTGATGGAATATTTTGATTGCAAATTTCTAAAGATATTGTTCCAGATTTAGAAACAGCAAACAATGAAATTGATAATATCTTTAATTTAATTTCTTCTTCAGCAATTACTTGATAATTTTTAAAATCTTCTTTTTTTAATATTTTTATTATATCATTTTTATTTTCGTGAGTTGCATGAAAGAAGAATTCAAAATTATTAAATTTTTTATTCATCATTTTTATAAAATCAATCAATATTGGCATTAGTACATTTGTTTCTGAATTTCTACTACCTGGAAAAATAGAGAATATCTTTTTTTCTTTTTTAATTAGTGATGAAATATCAATTTTTGAATTATTGCTTTTTTCTAGAAGCGGATGACCAACAAAAGTATTTGGAATATTTTCTTTATCAAAATATTTTTTTTCAAAATTAAATAATAAAAGTATATGATCAATAAATTTTTTAAATTTCTTAACTCTATTTTCTCTCCAAATCCAAACTTGAGGTGCTACATAATGAATTACTTTTATTTTTGGATTAATCTTTTTTACCTTTTCTGCCACTCTTAATGTAAAATCAGGACTATCTACACTAAAAATAATTTTGGGGTTAAATTTAATGATTTCACTTACTGTTATATCAATTTTTTTTTTTATTTTGAATATGTTTAACAATACACTTGTAAATCCCAAATAAGTGATTTCTTTTAGATCAAAAATTGATTTGATACCAATTGAATTAAGGTAAGATCCTCCAACACTTAAGTAATCAATATTAGAATTTTTTTCTTTTAATTTAGTGATTACAGAAGCTGCTAATTTATCCCCTGAAGTTTCACCAGTTAAGATAAATATTTTTTTCATACAACTTTAATAAAAATTTTTTTTTTGTTAGCGTAATTTATTGATTTATTTCTATCTAAGAAAATATTCTGTTTGGATTTAAGAACAATTCCATTAACTCCTGATCTACTACAATCTTTTAATGTTTCTAATCCTATAGTAGGCAAATCTGCTCTTATATCTTGTTTTTTTTTCGGAAATTTAATTAATATTCCTGAATGTTTTTTATCTTTTTTTATAGATCGTATCATTATTTTTGTGCCCTTTTTTGTCTCCCAAACAATTATTTTTTTGTTTCTAATTATCAATCCTTGAACATGATTATATGAGTTAATTTTTTTTAATGAATTGATACCAATTCTTATATTTTCTAAATTAAATTTTGTTGGTTTTAATTTGGTATAATTCCCTTTTGAAAGGGTAAGTTCTGGATTAAAAAAATTCGATTTAATTACTCTTATTTTGTTTTCGTTTAATATTTTTATTAATTCTTTTAGAATTGCTGCATCACCTAATTTTGATGCTTTTATTATTCTTGGTATATAATAAATCCCTTTTATATCTAATCTTAATTTTGAAAACTGTGGCTTATCAATTTTTCCAGCAAATAAAACTTTTTTACATTTTTTAATTTTAATAAGATTTAAAATTTGACCAAATTTACCTATATTAATAGAATGTGAATTTTTATCTGATTTGAAAATATTATTTTTAGTTAAATCTATAATAAAATATTTAATTTTTTTTTGTTTTATTCTTTTTAATATTTTCTTAGGAAAATCTGTTGTTCCAAGAAATAAGCCGATCATTTTATTTCAAAAAAGGTGTACAAATTGGTCTTTTTTTATCTTTATTTATAAATTCAATAATTTCTTTTACAAAAATATTTTCTCTGAAGTTTCCATTAAGTTTGTTTAAATTATCACTTAAAATTTCAGTTTTAAATATTTCTTTATATGCGTCTAACAAGCATATAATATCTTGGTTTGAGACTTTCTTTCTTCTCAAACCAATAATGTTTATTCCATCCAAATAATTTCTATTACCAAGAGAAACTCCATAAGGAATAACATCCCTAGAAACACCCGTCATTCCTCCTATCATTGCCATTTTACCTATTCTTGTAAATTGTTGAATGCCACAATTTCCCCCAATAATAACATGATCTCCGATCACCGCGTGTCCAGCTACAGCTGCACTGTTCGCTAAAACTACACTGTCTCCTATTATACAATCATGAGCTATGTGAACACCAATCATTAACAATGAATTGTTTCCTATTTTAGTAACTCCACCTCCACCTAAAGTTCCTGTATTTATAGTCGTGTACTCTCTAATAGTATTTCCATTTCCAATAATAAGTTTTGTATCTTCTCCTTTATACTTTAAATCTTGTGGTTCATTTCCAATCGATGCAAATGGAAAGATCCGATTATTTTTTCCAATTTTGGTATTTCCTGTTATACACACATGAGATTGAATTTTTGTTCCATCTTCAATTTCAACATTTGGTCCTATTACTGTGTATGGTCCAATTTCAACATTTTTTTCAATTTTAGATTTTGGATCTATTATTGCAGTTTTATGAATCATCTATTTTCTTTTATAAAATCTCTTAAATTTTTTGCTGGGTACCCCATTACTTTAGTATTATCTTTAATATCTTTGATTACGCCACTTCCACCACCAATATGAACATTTTTTCCAATCTTTAAATGACCAGAAATTCCAGCTTGGCCTCCTATCATCACATTATCTCCCAAAGTAGAACTACCTGCAAAGCCTACCTGACCTGCAATTATACAATTATCACCAATTTTATTGTTATGTGCAACGTGTACTTGATTATCTAGAAATGTATTTTTTCCTATAAGAGTATTGGAAAGAGATCCTCTATCAATTGTGGAACCGCATCCAATCTCAGAATTTTCATCTATAATTACTATGCCAATGTGAGGGTATTTAATATTCTTTTTTTTGTTTGGAAAAAAACCAAAACCTTTTTTTCCTATGATACAACCATCTAAGATGTTTACATTATCTTTAATTATTGTGTTTCTTATTATTACATTTGATCCAATTGAACAATTGGATCCGATTACAACATTTTTTTCTATAATTGAATTATGACCAATATAACAATTTTTATCAATCTTAACATTTGTACCGATCAAAACATTTTTCCCATATTTACATTTTTTTTTAAGTGACGTTTTACTTATTTCTTTGACAGTATTATCAAAATCATCGTTTACAGAATTGGGATAAAATTCTTTTGTAATATTTGCTATAGTCAATAGAACATTATCTACAATAATTTTTTTGCAAGATTTTGGTAAATGATGAGCTAAGTTTTTAAAAGTGACACAATATGATGCCTTTGTAATAGATGCTAAAGACGAATAATTATTAGAATGAAAAAAGGTTAAATCTTTTTTAGTTGCTGATAATAAATCTTTTACATCATAAATTTTATCAGTTTTGAAATTTTGTGCGTTGGATATAGAGGCTTTTTTAAGTAATAGATCAATTTTGAAAGGTCCAAAATTTTTAAAAAAAGGATTTTTCATTAAACGTTTAATATCAAAACATTGGTGTTTCTTGATATCAAGAATTATTACTAATTATTTTCTATCTACTATTGTGGCAGACCATTGAGCATCAGCCATTTTTTTTCCAAGAACAAATGCTTCACCTTTATATTTCCAAACTCTACCGTGGGATCTGATTGCTTCAATATTCAACTCTAATTTACAATCTGGTATAACTGGATTTCTAAATCTTGCTTTTTCTACATTCATCAAAAAAACTAACTTATTTTCATACTCCTTTTTATCTATACCAGCAGCCGTTAATGCTGCAGCAGCTTGGCCAAATGCTTCAACAATCAAAACTCCTGGCATTACTGGGTTTCCAGGAAAATGACCTTGGACATAGAATGCATCTTTCTTAACGTTAACAATCGCTGTTGCAGAATGTAACTTTTTAATATTTATTAATTCATCTATCAATAACATTGGTTCTCTATGCGGTAAAAGATCCGTAATTTGCTTTTTTGTAAGATGATCCATGGAAAATTAACTATTTAGAATTTTTAATATATCTTTAGTAATATCATTTTCTGTTTTTATAATAATAACATTTTTTTTATCAATTACAGTAGATATAGAATTTTTATTTGAGTATTCAATTAAAATTTTATTAATTTTTTCTAATAATTTTGCAATTTCTTTAAGTTTAAAATCATTAATTTCTTGAGATGATTTTCTTCTTTCATTTTCATAATTCTTAACTTTTTCTTGAAACTTTAAAACCTCCTTATTAAAATCTTCTTTAGAAAGAATATTTTTTTTAGATGATACTTTCTTTTCCTCTGTTTCTAATATTTTTTTTTTTTCTTGAAACTTTTTTAAATGTATAGAATTTAAATTTTTTAATTTTTTTTCAATTGATTTACCTTGATTCGAATTTTTGAGAAGAAACGAAATATCAACAGTTGATATTTCTGAACTAATTGAGTGTGTATAAAATATTAAAAAAATAGGTAACGAAAACAAAAATTTTTTCATTTAGAATGTAGTTCCAAGCTGAAATTTGAAGGACTCTGTTTTATCAGATGAGGCTTTTGAAATTGCTTCAGCATAAGAAAATGATAAAGGACCCACTGGTGTTAATATCTCTAGAGCAAAACCTGTAGAGGTTCTAATTGAATTTGAGTCATCTAAAGAACTTGAATAATCCACACCCCAAACATTACCGGCGTCCAAAAAAACTTTTAAATCTATATTTTCTTGAGTTTGTAAAACATAAGGTATTGTTGATGAAGTATTCAACGTTATTACATAATTTCCTCCAACATGATCAGTTCCGTCTACTGGTCCAACTTTTCCTGACTCAAAACCTCTTAATCTTGAACTAGGTGCGTATAATCTTTTAGATGCTCTCACGTCATCACCAGACAATGAGTTAACAGCTCTAGTATATATTCCAGTTGATAGAATCATATCATCAATAAGTTCTTTATAACCAGTAATTATATATCCATTAACGATTTCAGAGTTTTCAGAAACAATTGGAATTGATTGATACCAATTACTATAAAATCCAGATGACGGCTGAAAAGCTGAATTTCTTTTATCTAAAGCAAGGCCGTATCCGAATGTAGCATCGAAATACGAACCATCTTGTTTTTTATAAGCTTCTGATGCAGTTGAGGTTGTATCGAGAGTTTCACTTGAAATTGATACTTTGGGTGAAAAAAAAGTATTTTCAAACTGTTCATATCTAGTACCTAGAGAAACAGAATTCAAAGAACTTTTATATCCATAATCAGTGAGCCTATCAGTCACTGTGCTCTCTAAAGATGTAGATAATTGTCTTTCTGAAAATGCAAAATTTGGATGTGTGTATTCTAAAAAGCCTTTTACAGTTTCTTCAGATAATGACAGCTTACTGTTTAACTGCACACCCTCCCCTCTAAAATTATTTTCTTTAATACCAATACTAAAAGTTGTACCATCTGTACCGTGACCTGCACCGGCCATTAACTCCCCTGTAGGTTTTTCTTCTATTGAAATGTTGATATCTTTTTGGTCGGCATTTTCAGTATCTAAAATTTCATATTCAACTTTAGAAAATAAATTTTTAGATTTTAGCTTATTAATTGACTTTGTATGCAGAATTTTATTAAAAGGATCACCCTCATCTACAATAAGCTGATCCCTTATAAATTGCTCTGATGTAATATTATTTCCTAAAATATTTATCTTATTAACATAAAGTTTCTCTGTATCAATTATTTTAAAAGAAAAATCGATTTTATTATCGTTGATTACTTCTGTAACTTTAGCATCAATAAATTCATAATTTTGATTAAGCGCAATTTTTTCAATTTTATCTAAAATTCTCTCTATATCTTTGTAACTATATTTTTCATTTTTAATTTTTTTAAAAAATTTTTCTAGATCATCAAATTTTTTAGAATCAAATTCAGTTGGTAAAATTAATTCAAAATCACCAAAAACAAATTTTTCACCAGCATTTATATTGTAGGTTAATATAAAATCTTTCTGATTTAATATTTGTGAGTAAGCGTCAGTAATTTCGGCTTGATAATAACCTTTATCTAAGAAAAAATTTTTAAGAAGTCTTTTATCTAAGTTGACTCTTTCTATATCTAAATATTTTTTTCTAGATATGAATTTCCAAGGCTTATCCTCTTCAGAAGTAATTACACTTCTGAGTTTTCTATCTTTAAACTTTTTATCACCAATAAATCTAATTTCGTTAATCGTTGCTTTATCTCCTTGATCAATATCAAATATAATATTAACAGTATCATTCGGATTTTTTTCAATTTTAGTATCAATTTTAACAAAGTAAAATCCATTTTTTTTAAAAGTATTTAATATTCTATTCAAATCTTCTTTCACAATTGACTCAATATATGGATTTTTTTCTTTGAGTTTCATACTATCTTTAATTTTTTTGATATTTTTTTGAGCCTTAACTCCATTAACTATAATTTGTTCTATAACAGGATATTCTTTAACAATAATTGTTAAATCATTATTATCTAATTTAAATTCTACTAATTCAAAAAAATTTGTTTTGTACAAGTTTTTTAACGATTCATTTAAAATTTTATCTGAAATATCATTTCCTTCTTTAATCTCACTAAAATTAATAATAGTTTCGTCTGAAACTCTATTATTTCCGATTACATTAATATTATTTATAATTTCTGAAAAAACGAATGTTGTTTTTAATAAAAATAATGTAGTTAATAAAACTAATTTTAGCATCTCGAATTTATATACATAACTCCCTAATTTTCAATCTTACAGAATTATTAAGGGTGTTTATTTGGCTTATATTCAGAGGTTTTTTTTTCTTATAAGCTTTAAAATTTCTTAAATTAATAACTGATAATAGTTTTTTATGTAGCTCAGAGTAACTGATTTTATTATTTAAGAATAAATTCACTAGTTCGTCATTTGCACTTACAACTACAGTCTCAAATAATGTATTTTGATTTGGAATATATTTTAAGATTTTTAGAAGTGGAAAACGATTCATATCAATGTTTTTTAAATCAAGGTTATTCAATTTTTTAATATCTAGTTCTTTAGAAACTATTGATTTATTAATGTTTTGATAAATTGAGTTAAATATAGGAATTTTCATATTTGTATCATGTGCAAGTATTTTATTTATACCATTTTTAAATTTTACGATTGCGTGCACATATGATTTATCATGTATCAAAATCTTTATTTTCGTTTTAGGTAATTCAAAAATTCTTTGTGTTTCAATTACCTCAAAAACTTTATTCATCATTGTTGCAGAATCAATGGATATCTTTTTTCCCATAGACCAATTTGGATGATTTAAAGCTTTTGATGGTGTGGCTTTCATTATTCTTTTTTTGGGCCAATTTAAAAAGGGGCCACCTGATGCGGTGATGTATATTTTGTCTATTTGTTTATGATCGTGATTTCCAACTAAAGACCAAATTGAAAAATGTTCTGAGTCAATAGGTATAAAACTCGTTTTATACTTTTTTAATTTTTTTTTAATAAGATCCCAACCACAAATAATTGACTCTTTATTTGCAATAGCGATAGTTTTTGTTTTTTTAATTATATTTAGAGTAGGTTCTAGTCCATCTAAACCTGTAATTGAATTCATAGTATAATCAATTTTATTTTTTAAGATCTTGTTGAGACTATTATAGTTATTATAGATATTAATTTTTTTATTTTTACTTTTTAAATAATTAAAGCCTTTTAAGTCAGTGATTATTAAATTTTTAACATTTAATAATTTTGATTGTTTGTATAATTCTTTATAATTTTTATTTGCTGTTAAAAGTAATACTTCAAAGTTTTTTTTATCTTTTAAAATTATATTAATTAAAGATTTCCCAATTGAACCTGTGGAACCTAATATGACTACTTTTTTTTTCATTTTGAGATTGCACCGATTATTAGAATTGAAAGATGTATTGTTGGAAAAACAAAAATAAGACCATCAATTCTATCTAACAGACCTCCGTGTCCAGGAAGAATTTTTCCTGTATCTTTTAATTTTGCTTTTCTTTTAAAATAAGAAATTACTAGATCTCCTATTTGGCTGATAAAAGAAATAAATAAGATTATTAAAAATATAAAGAGATGATCTGTGTCTGTTATTACTTTTTTAGAAAAATAGTTTATATAAATCAGACCAGCAACTAATGATAATACAAAACTTCCTAAAACACCTGCATAAGTTTTATTGGGACTTATTTTGGTTAGTTTAGGACCATTAAATATTTTTCCAAACAAATAACCGCCAATATCAGTAAAAATACAAACTACTACTATAAATAAAAAAAATTTAAAATTTTTGTATTCTCTTATTTCAAACGCTGTATAAAATGAGAATAATAAAAAAATTATACCTAAAAATTTTAATAAATTATTTTTTTTACTCATTTTAAGCCATTCATAACTTGTTACTAAAAATAATATACTCAAAAAAAATATAAAAAATATTGATCCTTGAATAATAAAAAATATAGCTATTGGAATTAATATAAATGAACTAAGTAGTCTTTTTTCAAATTCTTTAATCATTAAATTCTACCAAAATTTCTTTTTACATTTCTAAATTTTTTAATAATCCTATTATAATCTTTTTGATTGAATTCAGGCCATAATTTCTTCTCAAAAAATATTTCTGAATAAGCTAATTGCCATAAAAGAAAGTTACTCAATCTTTTTGTATTTCCAGTCCTGATGAGTAAATCTGGGTCAGGTATATTCTTTGTGAGTAAATATTTTCCTAAATTCTTTTCACTAATCCTTATTTTATTTTTTTGAACATTTTTAAATGCACTAATTAACTCAGATTTTGATCCATAGTTGAGTGCCAAATTTATTTGTAAAGTTTTATTTTTAGAGGTTTTTTTTTCAGATAAATTAAGAATTTTATTAAGCTTTTTAGAAAATTTTTTGTACCCAATGATTTTTAATTTAATATTTTGTTTGTCTAAGTCTTCAATCTTATTGACCAAAAAACTCTCAAGTAATTTGAATAAATACTTTATCTCTTTTTTAGGTCTTTTCCAATTTTCAGTTGAAAAAGCGTATAATGTTAAATATTTAATTTTAAGACGAATTGATTCTTTAATTATTTTTTCTACTGTATTTAATCCTGCACGATGACCAGCATTTCTTGATTTCTTATGCTTCAGCCCCCATCTTCCATTACCATCCATGATAATGGCCACATGTCTAAGTGGGTTCATATAGTCATTATTTCTTTTTCTTTAGTAGAAACTTTTTCATCTACTATCGATATATGTTTATCTGTAATTTGTTGAACATTTTTTTCAAAAGATTTTTCCTCATCTTCACCGATTTCCTTAGCTTTTAAGAGTTTCTTTAATTCATCATTAGCATCTCTTCTAATATTCCTTATCGAAACTTTGCATTTTTCACCCATTGACTTAATTAACTTCTTCAGCTCAATTCTTCTTTCCTCATTTAATTCTGGAATTGGTAATCTTATTAGTTGTCCATCAACTTGTGGGTTTAATCCTAATTCAGATTTTTGAATTGCTGCATCAATCAATGATACATTATTTTGGTCCCAAACTTGGATATTTATTATCCTTGGTTCTGGTGTTGTAATACTTCCAATTTGATTAATAGGCATTTGTTGTCCATAAACATCAACTCTAATGAGGTCAAGCATTGCTGCATTTGCTCTTCCCGTTCTTAATGAAGATAATTCTTTTGAAAAAACTTCAATCGCTTTATCCATTTTGAGGCTATGTGATTTTTCATCAAACATTTATTCCCCTATTTTGATTCTGCTAAACTCCCTGATCTTTAAATCATTAATTGCAAGCTCTTTTAAAACATCTTGAACTTTTTTTTTTGGTTCCATAACCCATGCTTGTGTTAAAAGAGCATTTTCTTCTTTAAATTTATTCATTTTACCTAAACTAATTTTTTTAGCAATTTCCTCAGGTTTGCCTGAATTTTTAAGTTCTTCAGTGACTAATTCTAACTCTTTATCAATTATTTTCTTATCAATCATTTTGGACTCTAACGCTAAGGGGTTTGATGCAGCAATGTGCATAGATAGTTGTTTGCCAAATGTTTTTACACTATCGGAGTTATTTTTTGTCTCTAAAGAAACAATTACAGCTAATTTTGCTAGGTTGTCTTTTACCACTGTATGTAAATATTGATAATTAACAGATGATGAATTTGATATTGTTTTTGTTTTTCCAATTGTAATTTTTTCACCAATCTTGGCAATTAAAGCAACTAAATTATCCTCTACAGAAACATCATTTTTCATTTTAACTTTTTTTAATTTGTCAACATCTGAATTATTTTGATTATTTAAATCACTTAGTTCTTTTACAAAATTTATAAAATCCTCATTCTTAGCAACGAAATCGGTTTCACAATTAACCTCTATTACTGAGGTTTTTTTTTCATTACCACTTATTGCAACTACTCCTTCTTTAGCATCTCTTGACATTTTTTTTGATGCCTTAGAAATTCCCTTTACCCTCAAGATCTCAACTGCTTTATCTAAATCTCCACCAGACTCTTTAATAGCTATGTTGCAATCCTTAAAACCTGCACCAGTAGCTTCTCTTAATTTTTTTACTTTTTCAATATCACCCATATAATTTTAGTTAATTATTTTCTTTTCTGAGAATTTTTTTTCAAGTTTGTCTCTATCTATCTCAGCAACTGTTTTCGACTTATCAGATTTTTCTTTTTTTTCAGAAGTAATTTTTATGTCAGAGTTTGGCGCTGCATTTTTTGCACTAATTATTGTTTCTTTTATTAAATTACAATACAAATCTATTGATCTTCTTGCATCATCATTACCTGGTATGGGATAGTCGATCCCATCAGGATTAGAATTACTATCTAGTACAGCAACAATAGGAATACCGAGTTTTACTGACTCTTGAATGGCCAATGACTCATAATTAGTATCGATAATAAACACCAAATCGGGAATTTTTTTCATCTCGGATATTCCACCCAGAGACCTTTGTAATTTATCTTTTTTAACATTCATTTTTAGAAGTTCTTTTTTTGTAAATCCTCTATTTTCTGCCACAAGATCAATTTCTAATTTTTTTAATTTTTTAATTGAATTAGAGATTGTTCCCCAGTTAGTCAACATGCCACCTAGCCATCTATAATTAACAAAATATTGATCGGTCTCTTTAGCTACCTCTGCAATGGCTTCTGATGCCTGTTTTTTTGTTGATACAAATAATATTTTTCCATTATTTAATATTGTTTCATAAATTTTTTCTAATGCTGTTTTAGTAAGCACCAATGTCTGCGTTAAATCAATAATGTGAATTGAATCTCTTTTTCCAAAAATATATTTTTTCATTTTTGGATTCCATCTTAGAGTTTTGTGACCAAGATGAACTCCTGCTTCTAATAATTGTTGTATTGTAACGTTAGGTATCTTCATATTTTTTCCCGGTTAAGCCACCACAGTAATTTCCAAAAAAGGACCGGAGGTATAAAACCAATAACTGTGTGCGTATTTATTAATTTTGGTTCTTCTACAAAGAATTTTTTCAATAAACAAGCTTTAATTAGTTAATAATTGCAGATATTTGCTTATTTCTTAATAGATTAATGGTTTTTCTATCAATATTTCTTCTATTTTCCAAAACAAAAAATAAATCCTCTTTTTTATCTTGAATATTTATTTTAATTATAGTTTCACCATTTTCAGGTAGAAACTTTGATATTTCATTTAATTGATCTATCGAACTTAATTTAAATGTCACTTCACTGATTGGTTTATTAATTAATTCTTTCAAAGAGCTAATTTTTCTAACATTTACTCTTCTAAATCTATTCTCATTATCATATGTAGATTTAACAATTCTTAAAATAAAAGAATTTCCCTCTGTTAAAATTCCACGATTTATATCCAAAATATCTGAAAAAATAAAAAGTTCAAATACACTACTTAAGTCAGTAAGTTTTAAGACAGCATAAGTATTTCCTTTGGCAGTTTTCCTCTCTTGAATTTTTAAAAGTGTCGCTGCAATATTGACCTCTTCTGCGTTATCATTATTGTTAAAAGATTGAAAATCAAGTATTTTATAATCTTTAAAAACTTCTTTATATTGATTTAAAGGGTGGTCAGATATAAAGAAACCCAATGCTTCAAATTCTTTGGACAATCTTTCCTCAAAATCCCAATCACTAGTTTCTAAAATTAATTCATTTTCTTGATTATCGTTTTCACCAAAAAGATCTATTTGGTTGGCTAATTTATTCTCAAAAATTTTTTTTGATTTTGTAATTAAATTAGGTATTGAATTTAATAAAGATTTTCTATTTGAATTTAAACTGTCAAAAGCTCCTGCTTTTACTAACCCCTCTAATTGAAGCTTATTAATATCTTTAGGATTTATACGATTTATAAAATCTGTAATCGATTTAAATTTTCCTTTTTTTAATCTTTCTTCAACTATATTTGATATTGCTTCGTAACCAACAGCTTTAATTCCACCTAGAGCATAACAAAATTTTCCACTAGCAGTTTTAAAGTCTGCAAAACATTCATTAATATCTGGTCTGATAATATTTACATCTAAACGTTTTAATTCCTCATAAAATTCACTCAATTTATTTTGATTAGAAATATCCATTGTCATCGATGCTGCTATAAATTCTTTTGGATAATAAGTTTTTAGATATGCAGTTTGATAAGAAATTATAGCATAGGCAGCTGCATGACTCTTATTAAAACCATATTCAGCAAAAGGTTCTATTTTTAAAAAAATTCCAGCAGCAACATCTTTGCTAATTCCATTTTTGACAGCACCCTCAATAAAATTTTGTTTTTGTTTCTCCAATTCGGCTCTTTTTTTTTTACCCATAGCACGTCTTAAAATATCAGCTTGGCCCGCAGTAAAACCAGATAACTTTTGTGCAATCTGCATAACTTGCTCCTGATATATGATTACTCCGTAAGTAGGTTTTAAAATTTCCTCAAGTAAGGGATGCAAATAGTCTGGTTTTTGTTTTCCGTGTTTGCAATCATTGTAAGTTGGAATATTGCTCATTGGTCCTGGTCTATATAAAGCTACCAATGCAATTATATCTTCAATGTGATTTGGCTTCATTTGAACTAACGCTTCTCTCATACCAGCACTTTCGATCTGAAATAAACCAACTGTTTTTCCAGATGATAATAAATCAAAAACTTTTTGATCTTCAAAATTAATATCTTCAATTTTAAAATCTTTATTTTTTTCTCTAATTAGTTTTTGAGTATTATTTATAACTGTTAAAGTTTTTAAACCTAAAAAATCAAATTTGATTAACCCAGCGTTCTCTGCAGAGTACATATCAAATTGTGTTGAAGGTAATAACAAATCTGATGATATATCTTTGTACAATGGTACAACTTCGGTTAATTTTTTATCAGCTATAACAACTCCTGCTGCATGGGTTGCAACATTTCTGTTTAATCCCTCTAACTTCAAAGATAATTCTGTAAGTTTTTTAACCCTCGGATCTTCATTTATCAATTTTTGAAGTCTAGGCTCACCTGTAATACATTCAGTCAAATTTTGTGGTCTAGAGGGATCAAAAGGTATCATTTTTGAAATATTGTCAACAAACCCATAAGGTAACCCTAAAACTCTACCAACATCTCTTATAACCATCCGTGCTTTAAGTTTTCCAAAAGTAATTATATGAGCTACACTGTCTTTATACTTTTTTGTTAAGTATTCAAAAACCAAATCTCTTTTGTCCTCACAAAAATCTATATCAAAATCTGGCATAGAAATTCTATCTGGATTTAAAAATCTCTCAAAAATTAAATTAAATTTTATTGGATCAACATCGGTGATTGAAAGACACCATGCAACTAATGATCCAGCGCCAGAGCCTCTTCCTGGTCCAACTGGTATATCACTTTTCTTTGCCCACTTTATATAGTCAGATACAATCAAGAAATAACTTGCATATTTCATTTCAATTATAATATTTAATTCATGATCTAATCTATCTTTGTACTTTTGAAAATTAAGGTCTGAAAATATATTTTCTTTTGGTATTTTAAAAACTCTGTCAAATTTTTCTTTTAAACCTGCTAAAGAATCTTTCCTTAAAATTTCGTCAGCATTACCGTCTTTATCTGAACTTATATTTGGTAAGATTGGTTTAGAAAATTGAGGTCTAAAGTCACAGCGAAATGGAAAATTATAATTATTTTCTAAAGCCTCTGGTAAATCAGAAAATAATTCTGTCATTTCTGAGTTATTTTTCAGATAATGTTGGTCACTAAATTTAATTCTATTTTTTTCATTAACATAAGTTTTATTTCTTATACAAATTAGGGCATCATGAGCTTCATGCATATCTTTTGATATATAAAATACTTCATTTGTTGCAATTAACGGAATTTCTTGATCAAAAGATTTTTTTAAATTAAATTTTTCAAAACTAAGCTCATTTAAATCTCCATGCCTTTGAATTTCAATATAAAATCTATCGCCGTATATCGATTTGAATTTACTATACAGTTCTGTTATTTCAGAAAATTTTCCTTTATCAAATAATTTTCCAATTAACCCAAATATAGACCCAGAAAATAAACAAACACCATCACACTTTTTAAACAATTCTTCAATATTTAGGTGAGGATCATTAAGCTCATCATTAGTAAGGAATGATAATGATGATAGTTCTATTATTTTTTTATATCCAGTTTCATTTAATGCAAACAAAGGTAATAAACCGATAGTATCATCATGCTTAAAGTTTATTTGAGTCCCGATTATTGGTTGGGTACCAGATTTTGATAATTTTTCTGCAAATTCAAGTGCACCACATAAATTTGAGGTATCACATAAACCTATTGATTTAAATTTATTTTCTCTTGAAAGTTCTTTTAAATCGTCAATTTTAACAGCCCCTTCGCATATCGAATATTGGGAATGAATTTTTAAATGATTAAAATTATTATTTTTAGTTTTTAACATTAATGGTTCTTATATTACCATTAACCAATTCTAATATGCAATCTGACTTATTAGCAAAAAATCTATTATGGGTTGCAAATATAATCAGGCGATCTGAATTTATTTGATTCTTTAAAATTTTAAAAATATCTTTGGCTGTCTCAAAATCTAAGCTTCCTGTAGGCTCATCTGCTAGAAGAATTTGAGGATCATTAATTAAAGCTCTTGCAATAGAAACTCTTTGTTTTTCACCACCAGAAAGTTGATAAGGAAAATGATCAGCTCTATTAAGCAGACCAACTTTTTTTAATAAAATTTTAGCTTTTGATATGGAAGATTTTTTATCTTTTTTTGCCGCAAGACTGGCTAGATAAATATTTTCAATTGCAGTAAAATCTGGCAACAAATTATCTTGTTGATAGATGATTCCTATTTTGTTAGCTCTTAATATGTCATTTTTATTTGTTTCATCAAAATTAATTGCTGTATTACTAATAGAAATTGAACCAGAATTTGGTCTGTCAATTAATGATAGTAGATTTAATAAAGTTGACTTACCTGAACCAGAGGGGCCTATTAATGAATAAATTTTTCCCTTTTTAAATTTAAAAGAAATTGTTTTTAAAACTTTTATTTTTTGAATATTTTCAAAATATTTATTAATATTATTTATCTTAATTATATCATTCATACTTAAGTGCTTTAATTGGGTCTAATTTAGCAGCCTTAAATGCTGGAAAAATTGAGACAATGATTGTTATAATTATTGATGATATTGAAATTAATAAAATAGATGTTGGATTTATTTCTGAGGGCATTGAACTTAAAAAATAAATTTCTTCGGGAAATAAAGTTATATCAAATATATTGCTAAGAAATTGACGTAAATTTTCAACATACAACGAAAAAATAATGCCTAAAATTATTCCAAAAATCGTTGCGGTAGTTCCTATGATAACTCCGACTAAAAAAAAAATTTTTATTATAGACTTATTCAAAACACCTATAGACTTAAGAATTGCAATATCTCTTGTTTTATTTTTAACTAATATAGTCAAACCTGATATAATATTAAATGCAGCAACAACTATAATTAGGGACAAAATTATAAACATAACATTTCTTTCAACTTTTAAAGCTGAAAATAAAGAACTGTTCATATCAGACCAACTATAAACAAATTCATTTGGAAAGACTTCTTGAACTATTATTTTTTGATTTTCGATATCTTGAGGATTCTTTAAAAAAATCTCTAAATTTCTGTCTGAAGATTTTTTCCCAAAAAACTCCTCAAAAGTATTTAAATTAATAAAAGCAATATTATTGTCAAAATCAGCTAAGCCACTTTCAAAAAAGGATTTTACTGTAAATGATTTTTGTTTTGGAAGATTACCTATAATTGTTTCGATGCCAGAAGGTGACATTATTGCGATATCATCACCTATCTTCAAACCCAGCATAAAAGCCAATTCTTTACCAATCGATATATTGTTCTGCGTAAGATTGTTTTTTTCACCAAAAAAATTTTCATTATTTATAATTTCTAAGTCAGAGAAATCTTTACTTGAATAGCCTCGTAAGACTATCCCTTTTGAATTATCTTTTCTTAATATTACGGCTTCACTTGAATTGCTAAATATTAAGTTTTTAGAAATAAACTGTAATTTTGTATTTTCGACTCTTTTAATGTCAATTTTATCCTCATAAGGTTGAACAGTGATATGAGAGTTAAAACCTGTTATTTTATTTATGAGCTCAGTTCTAAACCCATTCATAACAGACATAACGATAATCAGTACAGCTACACCTAAGCTAATTCCAACAAATGAAAATATTGATATAACATTTAAAAAACCATCTTTTTTTCTAGTTTTTAAATATCTAAAAGTAATTTCTTTTTCTAATGTTGAAATCAATTTTTTTCTTTTTCTTTTTTAATTATTTTAATAATTTCTGAAAGATGAATCTTTTTTATCTCTTTATCAACTTCTTTAAATTCCAAAAAATCATCATCTGAATTTTTACCAATTATGATTTGAAATGGGGCACCAATTAGATTCATTTTTTTAATTTTTGAAGAGATGTTTTCGTCTGTATCATCTATTATTGCATCAATATCATTTTTTTTTAGTTCTAAAAAAATTTTATTTGCTTTGCCCAGTGATGAATTATCATTTTTATTTGTTAACGGTATAATTGAAATATCATAAGGGGCAACAGATATTGGCCATTTCATTACTTCATTTTTTTCATCATATTTAGCCTCAATAATTGCCCCAACTAATCTTGAAACTCCAATACCGTAAGATCCCATTTTAACAAAATCTTTTTTACCCCCCGGTAAATCAACTGCAGTATTCATTGGTTTAGAATATTTATCACTAAAATAAAAAATGTGTCCTACCTCTATTCCTTTAGTTTTCAATCGATGAGGTGCATCAACTTTTTTTTCAAATTCTTTTTCATTAAACTTTTCATCAGTTACAGAATAAAATTGTTCATATTTTTTTCTTAGGTTTTCAAGAGATTTTTTTTCTAATTTAGTGTCTTCATATTTTAAATCAAAAATTCTTTTATCTGTAAAAATTTTACTTTCTCCAGTATCAGCCAGAATAATAAATTCGTGAGAAAGATTTCCTCCTATTGGGCCTGTATCTGCAGCCATAGGAATAGCAACTAATTCTAACCTTTTAAATGTTTTTAAATAAGATAAAAAAAACTTATTGTAAGAAAAAATTGCTTCCTCATCTGAAATATCAAAAGAGTATGCATCTTTCATAAAAAACTCTCTACATCTCATTATTCCAAATCGTGGTCGTATTTCGTCTCTAAATTTCCATTGAATATGATACAAAAGTTGTGGAAGAGATTTATATGATTTAACTGAAGCTCTAAAAATATCAGTAACAAGCTCCTCATTTGTAGGTCCATAGAGCATTTCACGATTTTGACGATCTTTAATTCTTAACATTTCATCACCATAATCTTCGTAACGTCCACTCTCTTTCCAAATATCACTTGATTGAATTGTTGGCATTAAAATTTCTTGTGCACCTATTTTATTTTGCTCATGTCTTACAATTTGTTCAATTTTTTTCATAACTTTAAGACCTAGTGGAAGCCAAGAATAAATACCAGATGATGATTGTTTTATCATCCCAACTCTAAGCATTAATTGATGAGACTTAATTTTTGCCTCAGATGGATTATTTTTGAGAATAGGTATAAATGATTTTGATATATACATCTTAGCTGATTATATTTCTTAAATTTAAATATTCAAATTTCATTAATAAGTAAATTATTATGAATAGTATTGTTGTAATACCTGTGCAATAAACGAATTTTTTTAACATTTTTGGATTTTCTGGTGATCCAGGATCTTCTCCCTCAATTTTTACTCTTTTATCTCTTTCAACATCAATTGGTAAAATTGCAAAAAAAACAATCCACCAAATAATTATGTAAATTATTGCTAATCCAGTTGGGCTCATTAAATTTTTACTATATTGATGTTTGTAAATGGTCTTTTTCCAGTTTTTTCTTTTGTAAGTTTTCTACAAGCGATTTTAAGTGCATCAATTAAATTTGGTTCTTGACGTTTATCTCCAAGTTTAAAAGCTTTTATTGTTTTTTCTATAACATCTTCAATCCCATAAACGAACTCTTCTTTTTCATAAATAGGTAAACCTCTAAATGTTATAATTGGTGTATTGTGAATATTACCTTTAGGAGTAACTAATATTGTTACCTCTAGATATCCATTAGTGCTTAGATTTTTTCTATCTTTAATTGATTGAGAGTTTTCTTCGACACTCACATTTCCATCTAAATATAATCTTCCGCTTGGAGCTTTATCGTAAATCTCAGGTTCACTTCCTGGAGATAATTTTACTATGTCACCATTTTCAACTTGAACAGGATAAGGTACCTGCAACTCTTTTGCAAAATTAATATGCTCAATCATATGTCTATGTTCACCATGGACAGGAATTACACATTTTGGTTTTACCCAATCATACATATCCCTCAAATCCTCACGATTTGGGTGACCAGAGACATGGACAAATTCGGTTTCTTCTGAAATTACTTCAATACCATCTTTTACTAATTGATTATGTAATTTATATAATTTTTTTTCATTACCAGGTATAATTTTTGAGGAAAAGATTACAGCGTCTCCTTTTTCAATAAATACATCTGGATGTGTATAATTAATTATTCTCATCATCGCACCCATAGATTCACCTTGACTTCCAGTGCATAAATAAACGATCTTTTCTCTTGAAAAATTTTTAGCCTCTCTAGGATCAATCGGTTCAATCGTATTCTTTAAATAACCACATTGTCTTGCGGCTTTATAAATTCTATGCATTGATCTACCAACAAGAGAAATCTGCCTTCCAGTTTTTTCAGCACAGTAAAAAGCAGTTTCCATTCTTGCAACATTAGAGGCGAATGATGTGATTATTATCCTTTTTTTTAATCGTTCCATAATATTCAACAAATTTTTTCTAACATCTAGTTCTGAACCTGATCTACCAGCGCTTAAAACATTTGTTGAGTCGCATATCATTGCTAGTACACCTTCATCACCAATTTCTTTTAACCTTTTAGAATTAATATCACCGCCCACTAAAGGATTTGGATCAACTTTCCAATCACCAGTATGAAGAACTATACCTGCAGGAGTTTTAATTCTTAGTCCATTAGGCTCTAAAATTGAATGTGTTAAAGTAATATACTCAATATCGAATGGTTCTAATTTCACTTTACCATTTAACTCTACAATCTTTAAATCATTTGTAATATCGATATTCTTTTCCTTAAATTTTTCTCTTATCAAAACAGCAGTAAAGGGTGTAGCATAAATCTCACATCTTAATTTTGGCCATAAATGTGCGATAGCGCCAATATGGTCTTCGTGAGCATGTGTTAAAATTATAGCTAATAAATTTTCTTTTTTATCCAATATAAAACCAGGGTCAGGATAAATAAGGTCAACGCCAGGTAAAGTATCATCTGCAAAAGTAACACCAATATCAACCATAATCCATTTATGATCACCCGGAAGACCATAACCAAATAGGTTCATATTCATTCCAATTTCACCAGAACCACCTAAAGGACAAAATAATAACTCGTTTTTCATTTATCTTATTAATTTAGAAATTTTAATTAAACCTTTTATAGTTATTTCTTTATTATGTATTACTTTTGTTTTTATTGAACTTTTATATAAATTTGAAAATCCTCCTGTGATTACTAATTTAAAAGATTTTCCTGTTTCTTTCTTAATCAAATCTACAATATTGTCAATCAAACCAGCATAACCCCAAAAGAAACCAGACCTAACAGCACTATTAGTATCTACGCCGATTACTTTATTAATTTTTTTAAGATTAATTTTTGGTATCAAGGTTGCCTTGTCTGATAAAGTGTTTAAAGATATTCTAATACCTGGAGCAATAATCCCACCTTTGTAAGTATCTTTTGTTACTACATCAAAAGTAGTCGCAGTTCCAAAGTCAAGAATTATAAAATTGTCTTTTTTATTGGTTAAACTAATTGCATTTGTTATTCTGTCAGAGCCAACTTGCTTGTAATTTACTTTTATCTTAATTAACGATTTTAAATTTAAATCTTTTACCTCGTAACATTTTTTTTTTATATTTTTTAAAAAGAATTTTTTAATAAAATTAAAAGAATTTGGAACAACACTACAAAATAAAACTTTTTTGATTTTCGAAAAATCATTGATTAATGATTTAAATTTTGAATTTAATATTTTGTTATTAAGTTTTTTTGAGGGAAAGACAATGTATTTTAAAATTTTATTATTATTGTTTACTAAAAAAACTTTAGTTTCAGAATTTCCTATATCTCCTAATATATTCATAATCTTATTTTTTCTTGTTAATTAAAGATGTAAATTTATTTTCAAATATTTGTTTCAAATCCATTTCAACCTTTTTTTTTGAGATCTTTTTTTTGATTAAATCATAAAGATTAGTTGTGGGATAATTATTTATATTTGGACTTCTTATTAAATTAATTCCAATACCAACAATTAGATATTTTTTATCTAATTTATCAATAGTTTCCTGAAGTATTCCACAAATTTTTTTTTTATTAATTAATAAATCATTTGGTTTTTTGAAATCTATTTTCTTCTTATAGTACTTAGCTAATAACTTTCTAACTAAAAAACTATTAATTTTTGTGAGTTGTTTTAAAGTTAAATATAAATTATTCTGAATATAAAATATACTTACAAAAAGATTTCCCTTTTTAGAAATCCATCTTCTACTATACTGACCTCTGCCATCGCTTTGTAATTCTGATATAATCATCCCATTCTCTAATTTTGAATTCCTAATTATTCTTATTGCAGTATTATTTGTACTTTTTACTTTTTTAAATCTAAATACTTTTAACTTCATTAAATAATATTAATTCTAGAAACAACATCAATTAATTGTCCTGGAAAAATGAAATATAATAAAATTAATAATGTAGAGACCGTTAGAGAAGATTTTAACCACAAACTGTGATCCATATCATAGCTTTCTTTTTCTTTATCAAAATACATAATCTTTATAATTCGCAAATAATAAAAAGCTGCAACCACAGTTGATAATAATCCAACTATAGCCAAGAAAAACATCGATTGTTCTATTACAGATTTGAATATGTAAAATTTTGCAAAAAAACCTGCGAGAGGTGGAATGCCTGCTAAAGAAAATAAAATTACTAATAGTGAAAGTGATAATAAAGGGTGATTTTTAGAAAGTCCTGAGAGATCATCAAGATTTTCGTAATAAATATTATTTCTTTTCATCATTAATAGACATGAAAAAAATCCTAAGTTCATAATTATATAAATTGTTAAATATATAACTGAACTTTGAATTCCTTCATTTGAACCTGTTGCTAAACCAGCTAAAGCATAACCAATATGACTTATGGAGCTATAAGCGATAAGTCTTTTCAAATTTTTTTGTCCTATTGCAGCAATTGCACCAAAAAGCATAGAAGCAATTGATAAAAAAATTAAAATCATCTGCCATTGATCAATCAGGTTTAAAAAAGGCACGTAAAGAAACCTGATAAAAACAGTTAGAGCAGCTACTTTTGGAACCATAGTAAAAAATAAAGTTACTGATGTTGGTGAGCCCTCATACACATCTGGGGCCCACATATGGAAAGGAACAGCTGAAATTTTGAACGCTAAACCTACTAAAATAAAAACTATACCGAAAGTTAAAGCATATTCATTTGTATTAAATTGATTTGAAATAACATTGAAATTAGTTGAGCCTGTAAATCCATAAATTAAAGAACATCCATATAATAATAATCCTGATGATAATGCACTTAAAACAAAATATTTTAAGCCAGCTTCGGATGATTTTAATTGATCTCGATCAAATGTTGCCAAAACGTATAAAGCTAATGATTGAAGCTCTAGCCCCATATAAAAAACTATCAAATCATTTGAACTTATCATAACCATCATTCCTAAAACTGAACTTAATATTAAAATTGGATATTCAATTTTGAAAATCTTAAAAGTCTTTAAATAATTTGAAGAGATTGATAAAACTACAAAAGCAGCTAACAAAGTAATAATTTTCATAAATGATGATAAATAATCAATAATAATACTTTGATTAAATAAAGTAATTTTTTCTACTCCAATAGTTTCATTAAATATCATAACAGTTGCTACTAGTAAAACTACCAAAGATATATTCTGAATTATTTTTGAACTTTCTTTCTTAAATACTCCTAAAATAAGTAAGAACATTATTGATAATGAAATAAAAATTTCTGGAAATATTAATTCAATATTACTCATCATTTGCTAGCTAAATTGTAGTTGTATGTATCAATTAAATCATTTATTGAAACTTCAATAGTATTTATTAAAGGCTCTGGATAAAAACCAAAATATAAAGTTGGAATAGCTAAACAAGTAAGCGTGAACACCTCCGATTTATTTAGATCAATCATTTTTTTTAATTCTGAGTTAATTAATTTTCCGAAAATAACTCTTTTGTATAACCAAAGCATATATGCTGCACCAATAATAACTCCTAAACTAGCTAATACCGCTACTAAAAAATTATCTTTAAAAGCAGCCATTAAAATTAGAAACTCACCTACAAATCCACTTGTTCCAGGTAATCCTAAAGCAGCTAAAGTAAACACCATGAATAAAACTGAATATTTAGGTATAATATCAACAATACCTCCATAGGTAGTAATCAATCTAGAATGCATTCTATCATAAACTACACCTACACATAAAAACAAAGCTGCTGATACCAGACCATGACTTATCATTTGAATGATACTTCCTTCAATTCCCTGTTGTTGAATTGTAAAAATTCCTAAAGTAACAAATCCCATATGGGCTACAGAAGAATATGCAATTAATTTTTTCATGTCTTCCTGCATTAAAGCAATTAGTGAAGTGAAAATAATCGCAATCACACTTAAAGTATAAACTAAAGGAGTAAAAATTTCTGAAGCAGATGGAAAAAGTCCTAAGGAAAATCGTATAAATCCATATCCTGCCATTTTAAGTAAAATTGCTGCTAATAATACTGATCCTGCGGTCGGAGCTTCCACGTGTGCATCTGGAAGCCATGTATGAACTGGCCACATAGGAGTTTTTACAGCAAAAGAGCTAAAAAAAGCTAGCCACAATAAATTTTGGTATTTTGTATCTATACCTAATTCATAAAGTTGAACAACGTCAGTAGTTCCAGTAATCCAATAAATTGAAATTATCGCCACTAACATTAGAACTGAACCTAAAAGAGTAAATAGAAAAAACTTGAAAGCAGAATAAACTCTTCTTGACCCACCCCAAATCCCGATAATTAAAAACATAGGTATTAATCCAGCCTCAAAAAATAAATAAAAAACAACAAGATCTAAAGAACAAAAAACTCCGATCATGAAACTTTCCATTACAAGAATAGCTATTAAAAATTCATTTAATCTTTTTGTAACTGAATTATTTACTGAAATTATACATAGAGGTGTAATAAATGTTGTAAGAATTATAAAAAGAATTGATATTCCATCTACTCCCACTTTATAATTAATTAGTCCTTCAATCCAAATTCTATCTTCTACAAATTGAAATGCAGATGTTGTTTGGTCAAATAAAACCCATAAATAAATTGATAAAAAAAAATTTGCCAAAGATGTAAATAATGCGACATATTTTACAGTAATTTTATTCTCGCTTTTACTTCTAGTAAAAAACAAAAAAAGTGCTCCAATAGAAGGTAAAAGTATTAATGAGGAAAGAATTGGAAGGTCCATTATTTAATAATCAAGAAGGTTAAAAAAGCGGAAAACCCAAGTAACATTATAAATGCATATTGGTAAATATAGCCACTCTGAAATTTTTTAGCTCTAATTGAAAACTTTTGAATTAAACCTGAGATACCATCAGGTCCAAAACCATCAATAACTTTTATATCAAGAAATTTCCACAAAAATAAACCAAATTTTTTTGAGGATTTTACAAACAATGTGTCATAAACTTCATCAAAATACCATTTATTGAATAAAAATTCATATAAGGGTTTATTGATATTTACTAACTGTGCTGAAAAATTCTTATCTTTTACGAATAGATAATAAGCTAATGGAATTGATAAGATTACTAATGTTGGAGTTAAAGTTAAAAACCATAATGGTGGATGATCAGTACTTAAAGGTTCTAAAAAGAAAATCGATTCCCTCCAAAAATTATTAATTCCTTCAAAGCCAATAAATAATTCTTTAAAAATAAACCCAGCAAAAATTGCCCCTAAAGACAATATGACTAAAGGTATTAACATAACTAACGGAGACTCATGAGTTTCCTCGATTCTTATTTCTTTGTTGTTATATGGTCCGTGAAAGGTTTTAAATATCAATCTCCAAGAATAAATAGATGTTAGAAATGCTGTGATTATACCAATGCCAGCGGCATAATAGCCAGTAGTTGTGCCACTTAAGTAAGCGAATTCTATAATTGCATCCTTAGAGTAAAAACCAGATAACAAAGGGAAACCGGTCAATGCCAAAGTTCCTACTATCATTAATGAGTAGGTATAAGGTAATTTTTTCCATACTCCTCCCATATTATTTATATTTTGCTCATCTTTAAATGCATGAATAACAGACCCTGATCCCAAAAATAATAATGCTTTGAAAAATGCGTGAGTAAATAAATGAAACATTGCAACATTATATGCACCAACCCCTGCTGCAAAAAACATATAACCTAATTGACTACATGTGGAATAAGCAATTATTTTTTTTATATCTGTTTGAACTAAAGCTACACTCGCAGCAAAAAAAGCGGTACTCATTCCGACTACGGTTACAACGTTTAATGCTAATTCTGAAAATTCATATATCGGTGAACATCTTACAACTAAAAAAACTCCAGCTGTAACCATTGTGGCTGCATGTATTAAAGCTGAAACAGGAGTTGGACCCTCCATTGCATCTGGTAGCCAGGTGTGTAAAAAAATTTGAGCTGATTTACCCATAGCTCCAATAAACAATAGTATACAAATTAGATCTATTGCCTTAATTTGAATTCCTAAAAAATTTAGTTTTTCATTTTCGACAGTTGGGATTTGATCAAAAACTTCCTTATAATTGACTGTTCCAAACAAATAAAAAATTAAAAATATACCCAATGCAAAACCGAAATCACCTACTCTATTAACAACAAACGCTTTAATGGCTGCTGCATTTGCAGTTTCTTTTTTAAACCAAAAACCAATTAAAAAATATGAACAAAGACCTACTCCTTCCCATCCAAAAAATAATTGAATAAAATTATCAGCAGTTACCAACATTAACATCGCAAAGGTAAATAATGATAAGTAGGCCATAAATCTTGGTTTATGAGGATCATGAGACATGTATCCAATAGAATAAATATGAACCAATGCAGAAATAAAAGTTATAACCACCAGCATAACTGCTGATAATGCATCTATTTTCATAGTCCAGTTTACTTCCAATGATCCAGAATTAATCCATTTAGCGATTATTATATTTTCTTCGTATTGGTTAAAAATTACTTCGTAAAATAAAATAACAGAAAGAATGGCTGATATAGATACTAATAAACTGGTAACGATCTCAGAATTTCTGTCACCTATAAATTTACCAAAAAATCCAGATATAATTGAAGCAATTAGTGGTAATGCAATAATTGAAATTTCCATTTTATCCTTTTAATTTATCTATCTCTTCAACACGAATAGTTCCTGCGTTTCTGTAGTAGACTACAATTATTGCTAGACCAATAGCGGCCTCAGCAGCAGCAACAGTCAAAATAAATAATGTAAAAACTTGACCAGTCAAATCACCAAGAAAAATCGAAAAAGATACTAAATTGATATTTACAGCTAACAATATCAGCTCAATACTCATCAAAATTACTATGATATTTTTTCGATTTAAAAATATACCAATAACACCAATACTGAATATAACTGCTCCCAAAGTTAGGTAGTGTCCTAAACCTATTTCAGTCATCTATCTTAACTCCTTTATTTGAGGGAACCTCTAATACTTCAATACCCTCAGACCTTTCTCTTGAAATTTGTTTCAAATAACTTTGTGTTTTAACTCCTGCTCTTTGTCTAAAAGTAAGAACAATTGCACCTATCATCGCAATTAATAAAATCATTCCACTTATTTGAAATACATGAACATAATCTGTATACAGAACTTGACCTAATGAATGTGTGTTGCTTATTTCATTTGAAATCTGAGTTGCACTTGAGTCTGATAATTCTGGTTTAAACTTCCATCCACCTATAACAATAATCAATTCAAAAAAGATAATTGTACTTATAATTAAGCCTATTGGAATATGGCCAGAATTTTCCTCAGAATTAAACCATTGATTTTTTTGTTGAGCAACATTTAGCATCATTACTACAAACAAAAACAAAACAGCAACTGCACCTACATAAACAATTAACATGATCATGCCTAAAAATTCTGCACCAATCATAATAAAAAGACAAGAGATACTTATAAAATCTAAAATTAAAAAAAAAACTGAGTGAACTGTATTTTTTGAGACTGTGACCATGATTGCTGAGATGACTGCAATAATTGAAAATACATAAAAAAATATTGCATGTGCTATCATAATATCACCTATAAGGATTATCAGACTTAATGTTTGCCGCTAAAATATTTTCCCATCTATCACCATTATCAAGTAGTTTTTCTTTAGTGTAATAAAGTTCTTCCCTAGTTTCTGTTGAAAATTCAAAATTTGGACCTTGTACAATAGCATCTACTGGACAAGACTCCTCACATAAACCACAATAAATACATTTCATCATATCTATATCATAACGAGTAGTTTTTCTACTACCATCAGATCGTTCAGCTGACTCGATAGTTATGGCCTGAGCAGGGCATACAGCTTCACATAATTTGCAAGCTATACATCTTTCTTCACCATTAGGATATCTTCTAAGAGCATGCTCACCTCTATATCTTGGACTTATTTTACCTTTTTCAAATGGATAATTTATAGTTTTTTTAGATTTAAACATTTCTCTTAAAGCAATTAAGAGACCAGTTATAAAATCTACCATTAATATAGTTTTTAAAAATCTTGTAAATTTCATTTAAATTACAGGTAAAAGGTTAAAATAAAATAAATAGCTTGCAGTTAAAACGACATACGTAAGAGATAAAGGAAGAAATATTTTCCACCCTAATCTCATAAGTTGATCATATCGATATCTAGGTACAACAGCTTTTACCAACGCAAACAAAATAAATAATAATAAAATTTTAAAAATTAGCCAGAAAACTCCAGGTATCAAATTAAATGGATAGAGATCTATTGGCGAAAGCCATCCTCCCAAAAATAAAATAGATCCTAATGCACACATTAATAAAATATTTGCATATTCCCCTAACCAAAACATTGCATACATCATGCCTGAATATTCAGTTTGATACCCCGCAACCAGTTCAGCTTCAGCTTCTGGTAAGTCAAAAGGTGGTCTGTTAGTTTCTGCTAAAGCAGAAATGAAAAAAATTACAAACATCGGAAAAAGTGGAATTATAAACCACATCTTTTGTTGAGCCATTACAATATCACTTAAGTTTAAAGACCCTACACATAATAATACATTTATAATTATTATCCCAATAGAGACTTCATACGAAACCATTTGAGCTGCAGATCTTATTGCACCTAAAAAAGGGTATTTTGAATTAGAGGCCCATCCTCCCATTATAATCCCATAAACTCCTAATGAAGAAACAGCGAATATATAAAGTATTCCAACATTTATGTTTGCTAAAGCTTGGTTCTCACCAAAGGGAATCACAGCCCAAGCAATTAAAGCTAAAGTCATTGTAATTATAGGGGCTAAAATAAAAATAACTTTGTTAGAACTCGCTGGAATAATTATTTCCTTGAAAATATATTTCAATGCATCAGCTAATGATTGTAATAATCCAAAAGGACCAACTACATTTGGACCTTGTCTCTTCTGTACAAATGCCCATACTCTTCTATCCAACCATACAATCATTGCTACAGAAACTAAAACAGGAATTAAAAGAAATAAAATTTTATAAACCTCATCAAAAACTATATTTAGATACCCCATTTTTACCCCTCGGTTCCAGTACGTTTTGTCTCTAGTTTTGAGTTGTAACAATTCAGCATTGTTTTAGATGATCTAGCGATTACATTTGAAAAATAATAATCTTTAACAAAAATTTTTAAATCCTCGTTTTGAAATTGATTTGAATAATTGCCAGTATTTAAGATTGACCCTTGTTTTTCCTCTTTAAGTTTAAGATAGTTAAACATACTGCTTTCCAACTCTTCTTTATCATTAAAAAGTTTTCTATTATTCATAAATTCTGCTAGATCGTTTATAATTTGCCAGTCTTCCTTGGCATCTCCTGGAGGGTATGAAGCTTTGTAAGCTTTTTGAATTTTTCCCTCCAAATTTGTAAAATGACCTGACTGCTCAGTATAAGCAGCACCAGGTAAAATGATATCAGCTAATTCAGCACCTTTATCTCCATGACTTCCTATATAAATTATAAATTCGTCCTTCTTGTTAATTTTTAAATTATCTTGTCCAAAAAGAAAAACTATTTCAAACTTATTTTCATTTAAATCTTCTAATAAATTATTATTTTGATCAATTATGTCTAAATCCAAGTTACCGACTGTTGCTGCATCAGTAGATATTATATTTAAAGGGTTCCATTCGTCATTAAATTTATTCTTATCAATTAAAAATTTTTTAAAAGACTGAAATAGATATTTTGCTGAGCTAGATTTCAAGAATGACTCACCAAATATAATCATTGGTTTTTTTGCTTCAATTATATTTTTTGATATCTCATGATTGTTCTCAATAATATCCTTAATTGTCTGAGTTTTTCCATCGAGACTTTCATAAGAATATGTTAAATCACCAACATCATTTAAAGATTTAATTTTCAATTTATTATTGAGGTAGGCTTTTCTTATTCTTGCATTTAACATTGTGGCCTCAAACCTTGGATTTGTACCAATTAATAAGATAAAATCTGTTTCCTCAATTCCATTTATTTTAGAGTTAAACAAATAATTTTCTCTTTTAGAATTATCAATAAAATAATCAGATGATCTGCATTCATATTTTTTTGAATTAATTGTTCTATCGAAAAATTCTTTAAATATGTAACTGGCTTCCATATTAATTAGATCGCCAACAAAACCGCTGATTTTATTTTTATCACTATTTTCAATTTTTGATTTAATGATTTTATAAACTTCATCCCATGAAGCTTTTTCAAACTTTTTGTTATATTTTATATAAGGTGTATCAAGTCTTTGATTTAATAAACCATCACATGCATATCTAGTTTTATCAGATATCCATTCCTCATTAATATCCTCATTAATGACAGGCAAAACTCTTTTAACTTCCCAATCATAAGTATCAACTCTAATATTTGATCCGACTGCATCCATTACATCAATTGTTTCAGTTTTTTTTAACTCCCAAGGTCTTGCTTCAAACACATATGGCTTTGATGTCAATGCACCAACAGGACAAAGATCTATAACATTTCCAGATAATTCAGACTGTATAGATTTTTCTAAATATGTTGTAATTTGCATGTCTTCACCTCTACCGATTGCACCTAATTCAGGAACACCTGCAATTTCAGTTGCAAATCTTATGCATCTTGTGCAGTGAATACATCTTGTCATTTGCGTTTTAATTAATGGACCCATGTATTTATCTGGAACTGCTCTTTTATTTTCCTTGAACCTTGATTTATCTATTCCATAAAACATTGATTGGTCCTGAAGATCACATTCTCCTCCTTGATCACAAACTGGACAATCTAAGGGGTGGTTGGCTAGTAAGAATTCCATTACACCTTTCCTAGATTTTTCAATTAATGATGTATTCGTTCTGATTACCATACCGTTAGCTGCTGGCATAGCACAAGAAGCAATTGATTTAGGAGATTTTTCCATTTCTACTAAACACATCCTACAATTTCCAGCTATAGATAATTTTTCATGATAACAAAATCTTGGTATTTCAACTCCAGCTTTTTCACAAGCTTGAAGAACAGTTAAACCTTCATCAACCTCTACATCTTTATCATTTATTTTTAGTTTAAGCATTTTTATCTAAAAGATGTTGATCAACTAAGTAAGGAATATTTCTATTTTCTTCAACTACTGGATCAAACTTATTTCTCTCCTTAATTTCTTTTTTAAAATGTCTAAGTAATCCTTGAACAGGCCATGAGGATCCTTCTCCAAAAGCACATATAGTATGGCCAGCAATCTGATTTGTTACGTCTCCGAGCATGTCAACTTCATCTTTAGTTGCCTCTCCTTTCGCCATTCTTTCAAGCATTCTCCACATCCAGCCAGATCCCTCTCGGCAAGGTGTACATTGTCCACAGCTCTCGTGTTTATAAAACCTAGCAATTCTAGCCATGCATTTAATTATATCTTGATCTTTATTGATAACTACAACACCTGCTGTTCCTAATCCACTTTTTTCATTTACCAAAGAGTCAAAATCCATTTTAAGAGTCTCACATTTTTCTTTTGGAATTAGAGGCATTGAAGATCCACCCGGAATTACTGCTTGTAAATTTTCCCAACCACCTATTACTCCCCCAGCATGAACTTCAATTAATTCTTTCAAAGGGATATTCATTTCTTCCTCAACATTACAAGGATTATTGACATTACCAGATATGCAAAAAATTTTTGTTCCTGTATTTTTTTCTCTGCCAAGAGAAGCAAACCATTTACCACCTTTTTTTAAGATTGTTGGAACTACAGCTATAGTTTCAACATTGTTTATTATAGTTGGACATCCATAAAGTCCAACTAAAGCTGGAAAAGGAGGCTTCAATCTTGGTTGACCTTTTTTTCCCTCTATACTTTCGAGTAAAGCGGTTTCTTCACCACAAATATAAGCACCAGCTCCATAATGTATATAGATATCCAAATCCCATCCAGTTCCAGAGGCATTCTTTCCTATTAAATTTTTTTTATAAGCTTCATCTATTGCATTTTGAAGTTTTTGGCCTTCAAGGAAATATTCACCTCTAATATAAATGTAACAAGTATGTGCTTGAACAGCATAAGATGCTATGAGACATCCTTCAATTAATTTGTGTGGCTCAAACCTTAAAATGTCTCTATCTTTACAAGTTCCTGGTTCAGACTCATCAGCATTTATCACTAAATAATGTGGTCGAGATCCTACATCTTTAGGTGCAAAAGACCATTTCAATCCAGTTGGAAACCCAGCTCCACCTCTACCTCTTAATTGAGAATCTTTAATCTCATTAATAATCCAATCTCTTCCTTTATCAATAATCTCTTTAGTATTTATCCAATCACCTCTTTTTTGAGATGCATTAACATCTGATCCTAAATCATTATATAAATTTTTAAAAATTCTATCTTGGTCTTTAAGCATTTTTTAAATCCAAAAGTGTTTTTCTATTATTTTCAGGTGCATTATTTAACCTTCCTCTGTAAGATCCAGCTTTTGGTTTTTCTCCTTTCAAAATTTTATCTAAAATCTTCAATGTTTTTTCTTTATCAAGGTCTTCATAATATTCATCATTAATTTGCATCATCGGGGCATTTACGCAAGCACCTAAACACTCGACCTCCATCCATGAGCAATTTTTATCACCTAATAGTTCTAACTCATTTTTAGAAATTTTTTCTTTACAAGCCTCAACTAACTTATTCGCGCCCCTAATCATACATGGTGTAGTTGTACATACTTGAATAAAATATTTCCCTACAGGAGAAAGATTGTACATCGAATAAAAAGTAGCTACTTCGTAAACTTTAATGTAAGGCATATCTAATAATTTTGCGATATATTTCATTGCCGCTAATGGTATCCAATTATTGTTTTGTCTTTGTGCAATGTATAATAGAGCCATGACTGCACTTTGCTGCTTCCCTTTTGGATATTTCGATATAATATTTTTTGCTTCTTCAAGAGATGAGTCATTAAACTCAAAACTTTCCGGTTGATCTTTTGCTGGTCTTTTTATGCTCATCTATCTACCTCGCCAAAAACTATATCTAAAGATCCAAGCACAGCAGGAACGTCCGCTAACATGTGACCTTTGATTAAATAATCCATTGATTGCAAATGAGAAAAACCTGGTGCTCTTATTTTACATTTATATGGTTTACTTGAGCCATCTGAAATTAAATAAACTCCAAATTCCCCTTTTGGTGCTTCTACAGATGTATAAATTTCATCATGTGGTACTCTATAGCCCTCTGTGAATAATTTAAAATGATGTATTAAGGCTTCCATAGACTGTTTAATATCTTTTTTTGACGGTGGAGATATCTTCCCATCAAAAGTTTTTATGGGTCCTTTTTCCATTTTATTTAAACACTGTTTTATTATTGAAACGCTCTCTTTCATCTCCTCAATTCTGCATAAATATCTATCGTAGCAATCACCATTTTTTCCAACCGGTATTTTAAAATCTAATTGTTCATAACAATCGTATGGTTGAGATTTTCTAAGATCCCATGCTATTCCCGAACCACGTAGCATTACTCCACTAAAAGAATATTCTAGGGCATCCTCTTTTGAGACTAAACCTATCTCAACATTTCTCTGTTTAAAAATTCTGTTATCGGTCAATAAATTTTCTAAATCATTAATTATTTTTGGAAAACTCTCACAAAAATTTAAAATATCATTTTCTAAACCTGCTGGAAGATCTTGGTGTACACCTCCAGCTCTAAAATAGTTCGCGTGCAATCTAGAGCCAGATGCCCTTTCGTAAAAAGTCATTAGTGTTTCTCTTTCCTCAAAACCCCATAATGAAGGTGTCAATGCACCTACATCCAGAGCTTGTGTTGTAACATTTAAAATGTGACTTAGAATTCGCCCAATTTCACAAAACATAACTCTTATAAACTGAGCTCTTATAGGTACATCTATCTTTAAAATTTTTTCAATTGCTAAAGCAAAAGCGTGTTCTTGATTCATAGGTGCAACATAATCCAAACGATCAAAATAAGGAACTGCTTGCATATAAGTTTTATTTTCGATTAATTTTTCTGTACCTCGATGTAATAAACCTATATGTGGGTCAGCTTTTTCAACAACTTCCCCATCCAATTCAAGTATTAATCTTAATACACCATGAGCTGCCGGGTGTTGTGGACCAAAATTTAGATTTAAATTTTTAATTTTTTTTGTCATTATTGATCTGCTCTTTAATATATTTTGTTCCTTCCCACGGACTTTGATAATCAAAATTTCTATAATTTTGTTCAAGTTTTACTGGTTCATTGATAACTTTCTTTTTGTCTTCGCTGTATCTAACTTCTGTATGCCCTGTTAATGGAAAGTCTTTTCTAAGTGGATGACCTTCAAAACCATAATCTGTTAAAATTCTTCTTAAATCAGGGTGATCTTTAAAATTTACTCCGTACATATCAAATACTTCTCTTTCCATCCAATTTGCAGATGGAAAAACTGATGTTAAAGATGGGATCAACTCTTTTTCTGTAATTATATAGCTTAAAATAATTCTTTGATTGAATTCATGACTTAGAAATAAATATACAATCTTAAATCTTTGAGCTTTTTCTGGGTAATCAACAACAGTTATATCTATAAGTTGTCTAAATTTTGTATCTTTATTTGTTTTTAAAAATAAAGTTACCTCTATTAAATCTTCCTTATCAATTTCAACATACAATTGATTATGTTTTATTTTGGTACCATTAATCTTAGTTGCTAACTCAGAATTAATTTTTTTTTCTAAATCTAATAAATTATTCATTTTATCTACTTAATGATCCTTTATTCCTGATTTTCTTCTGTAATTGCATTATTCCATACAACAATGCTTCTGCTGAAGGTGGACATCCTGGAACATAAACATCCACTGGTACAATTCGATCACACCCTCTTACAACTGAATAAGAATAATGATAATAACCACCTCCATTAGCACAACTTCCCATGGATATAACATATCTTGGTTCTGGCATTTGATCGTAAACTTTCCTTAGTGCGGGTGCCATTTTATTTGTTAAAGTTCCTGCAACTATCATTACATCTGATTGTCGGGGCGATCCTCTGGGGGCGGCACCAAATCTTTCAAGGTCGTATCTTGGCATAGCAGTTTGCATCATTTCAACGGCACAACAAGCTAAACCAAAAGTCATCCAGTGTAACGACCCAGACCTTGACCAATTTATCAAGTTATCAAATGAAGTAGTTATAAAACCATTATCACTAAAATCTTTAGCGAGTTGTTTAAATTCTTGTGGAATTTTTTCTAAATTTTTATTCATTTTTATATACTTTTATTCCCAATCCAGCGCACCTTTTTTCCATTCATAAATAAAACCTACTGTTAAAATAAATAAAAAAATCATCATTGAGGTAAACCCAAAAATTCCAATGCTTCCAAGAGATATTGCCCAGGGAAACAAGAAAGCAATTTCTAAGTCAAAAATGATAAATAAAATTGCAACTAAGTAAAATCTGACATCAAATTCCATTCTAGAGTCTTGAAAAGGTTCAAAACCACACTCATATGCAGACAATTTTTCTGGATCTGGGTTCTTCGGTGACAAAATAAAATTGATTACAATAAAAGCGCAACTTAAACCGAAGGCTATTATCAAAAACAAAATTATCGGTAAATAATCTTTTAAAAAATCCGCAGTCATAGTGTTATATGTGTTAATTTTTGAATAAGAAAATTCTGATAAGATTCATATTATAATTGTTTTTTTAATTAAATTAAAGTTTTAATATCTCAAGCTTGATGACGTTTTTATAGGGATTTTTGAACTTATTTACAGTGCAAATTGGTCACGTATTTTGTGGCTTGTTTATTAACCCAATCATTTATTTGAGAATCGTTATCATTTAGTGGCGGGAGTGAAGGGACTCGAACCCTCGACCTATCGCGTGACAGGCGATCGCTCTAACCAACTGAGCTACACCCCCACTTATAATTTACTTTGGTGGGCAGTAAAGGACTCGAACCTTTGACCCCCTCGGTGTAAACGAGATGCTCTACCAACTGAGCTAACCGCCCTTAACCAAAACAATGTCTTATATCTTTTCGATGGATAACGTCAAGTTCAATTACTCATCGAAAATAGCTAAATTTTAAAAATAGTCGTATGTTTTTTTATTCAAAAAATTTTTAAATGTTCAAAAACCACCACGCCAATTATTTTTAGAGTTAAAATCATCTTCCTCTTTTTTTGATGTAGGTCGGAGTAAATAATAAATTACAAAAACTACAAAAAAACCAAAAATTAGATATAAAAATGTTTCCATTAAAATGTAATATACAATTTATTGAATGCTCGCTTGAGATTTGTCATCCTTTTTAGACATATCAACCTCAACCCATTCAGTCTTTTTAAGCTCTTTTGTCAGGGCAATCTTTAAAACATCGTCAGCAAATTCAACTGGAGTTATTTTGACTTCATCAATTATTTTTTTAGGCATATCAACTAAATCTTTTTCATTTTCTTTTGGTATCAAAACTTCCTTAATTCCAGCTCTATGAGCTGCTAATAATTTCTCTTTTAAACCACCGATTTGAAGAACTTGGCCAGTAATTGTTACTTCACCAGTCATAGCTAAATCCTTTCTAACAGGTATATTTGTGATTGAAGAAACAATCGAAGTTACCATACCTATCCCAGCGGAAGGACCATCTTTAGGTGTTGCTCCTTCAGGAACATGAATATGGAAATCTTTCTTTTCAAATAATGGAGGTATAATTCCGTATTCAAGGCATTTCGATCTTACAAATGATTTAGCTGCTTTAACAGACTCTTGCATTACATCTCCTAGTTTTCCAGTAATTTGTGTTCTACCTTTACCAGGCATTGTTACTGTCTCTATTTTCAGTATTTCTCCACCATATTCTGTCCAAGCCAAACCTGTAACTATACCAATTCTATTTTCAGTCTCCAACTCACCAGATTTATATTTTGGAATTCCTAAAAAATCCGACAGATTTTTATTATCCACGACCACTTCATTTTGTTCGCCAGACACAACTTTTTTTACAACTTTTCTTGCAACTTTTGATATTTCTCTTTCAAGATTTCTGACACCAGATTCTTTTGTGTAACTTCTTATTATTTCTTTGATAATATCTTTACCTAACTTCATTTCATTTTCTTTTACACCATTATCTTTAATCTGCTTTGGTAATAAAAATTTATCTGCAATATTTATCTTTTCATCCTCAGTATATCCAGCTAGTCTAATAACTTCCATTCTATCTAGTAAGGGTGGTAAAATATTTAAAGTGTTGGCTGTAGTAACAAACATTACATCTGATAAATCATAATCTACCTCTAGATAATGATCGTTAAATGATGTATTTTGTTCTGGATCAAGCGCTTCTAATAAAGCAGAAGATGGATCACCTCTATAATCATTACCAATTTTATCAATTTCATCTAATAATATTAATGGATTTTTTGTTCCAGCTTTTTTCATCATTTGAATAATTTTACCTGGTAAAGACCCTATGTAAGTTCTTCTATGACCTCTTATCTCAGCTTCATCTCTCATACCACCTACCGACATTCTTACGAACTCTCTATTAGTAGCTTTGGCTATTGATTTTCCTAAAGAAGTTTTGCCTACTCCAGGGGGGCCAACTAAACATAATATTGGACCTTTAATTTTTTCCATTCTTTTTTGAACAGCAAGAAATTCAATTATTCTCTCTTTTACTTTTTCAAGACCAAAATGATCCTTATCAAGAATATTCAATGCTTTAGATAAATCAATATCAACTTCACTTTTTTTATTCCAAGGTAACTCAGTCATCCAATCTAAATAATTTCTCACAACAGTTGCCTCTGCTGACATTGGACTCATATTTTTGAGTTTCTTGAGTTCTTGTAAACATTTTTTTTCAACTTCTTTTGGCATTTTAGCTTTTAAAATTGCTTTGTTGAGGCTTGTGCTTTCATCTTTTCCATCTTCAATCTCACCTAACTCTTTTTGGATAGCTTTAAGTTGTTCATTCAAGTAATATTCTCTTTGGGTTTTTTCCATTTGATTTTTTACCCTGCCTCGAATTCTTTTTTCAACACCAATGATACTAGTTTCATTTTCCATAATTTTAATTATAGAATTTAATCTTTTCTTTACGTCTACCGTTTCAAATATTTGCTGTTTTTCAGAAATTGTAGCAACAATATGTGAAGCTATATTATCAGCAATTTGCGACGGATCTTTCAGCTGCTTTATTGCATTAATTGTTTCTGAGGATATCTTTTTATTTATAGAAGTAAGTTTTTCTAATCTTCTTACCGCAGTAACTGCTAGAGGGTATAAATCTTCACCTTCAGAAACCTCGTCTTTTAGGGGTGTAAAATCACACGTAATAAATTTTTCATTATCTTTAAAATCTAAAATCCTTACTCTTTTAATACCTTCAACAAGAACTTTGACTGTTCCATCTGGTAATTTTAACAATTGAAGTATATTTCCTTCACAACCAAACATAAAGATATCTGTTTTCCTAGGATCATCAATTTCGGAATTCTTTTGTGTTACTAAAATAATTTTTTTATCTTTTTTCATTACCTCGTTTAATGCGGAAATAGATTTATCTCTTCCGACAAATAAAGGTATTACCATGCTGGGAAAAACTACAATATCTCTTAGCGGTAATAGCGGTAATGAAATTTTAACATCCATATGTTAGAATATGGATATTATAAATTATAATGCAATACCTTTTTCACTTTATATTAATGATATTAAGCCGCTGTGGTCTTGCCTGATTTAGGTTTATTATCGGCTTTCGAGTGCACTATTATTGGCTGAGAATGACCTTTTACAGATGAAACGTCCACTATTACTTCCTCAATATTGTCTTGGCTAGGAAGATCATACATTGTTTTTAAAAGAATATTTTCTAATATCGATCTCAAACCTCTTGCACCAGTTTTTTTTCGAATTGCCTTCAGAGCAATTTCCTTAAGCGCATTATCTTTAAATGTTAATTTTGAACCATCAAGTTTAAATAATTCTTGGTATTGTTTTATGAGTGAATTTTTTGGTTCTTGTAGAATCTTTATTAAAGATTTTTCATCTAAATCTTCTAGAGTTGCTATCATTGGCAATCTGCCTATAAATTCTGGTATCAATCCGTATTTTAATAAATCCTCTGGCTCTAAAGATTTCATCCATTCACCAGTTTTTTTATCTTGGGTATTCTTAACATCAGCACCAAAACCTATCGAGGTACCTTTATCTCTTTGAGAAATAATTTTATCTAGTCCAGCAAATGCACCACCACATATAAAAAGGATGTTGGTTGTATCAACTTGTAAAAATTCTTGTTGTGGATGCTTTCTACCACCTTGAGGAGGAACACTTGCTACTGTTCCCTCCATTATTTTTAATAAAGCTTGTTGCACTCCTTCTCCTGAAACATCCCTTGTAATTGAAGGGTTTTCTGACTTCCTACTAATTTTATCAACCTCATCAATATAAACTATTCCTCTTTGGGCCTTCTCAACATTGTAATCAGCTGCTTGTAATAATTTAAGTATTATGTTTTCAACATCTTCCCCAACATATCCTGCTTCAGTAAGAGTGGTTGCATCAGCCATAGTAAATGGCACATCCAAAATTCTTGCTAATGTTTGAGCTAATAATGTTTTTCCACATCCAGTTGGACCAACTAAAAGAATGTTAGACTTTGCAAGCTCAACATTTTTAGTTGTTTTATTTTCATAATTCAATCTTTTGTAGTGATTATGAACAGCTACTGATAAAACTTTTTTAGCGTGTGTTTGACCAATCACATAATCATCTAAAACATTACAAATTTCTTTTGGAGAAGGAAGACCATCTTGGTGTTTTACAAATGTATCTTTATTTTCCTCTTTGATTATATCCATACATAATTCAACACACTCGTCGCATATAAACACTGTTGGTCCAGCAATAAGTTTTCTTACTTCGTGTTGGCTTTTTCCACAGAAAGAGCAGTAAAGAATATTTTTATTATTTGTATTCATAAATTTATAAACGAATCAATACTAGTACTTTATTATAAAAGAGTTGTAGTAATCAAGTTTCAAATATTTCGATTTCAATATGTGGTGCTTTAGGATCTTTTTTCTACTACTTCGTCTATTAAACCAAATGACTTAGCTGCATCAGCTGTCATAAAGTTATCTCTTTCAAGCGCTGACTTGATTTCATCGACTGACTTACCGGTGTGTTTTGAGTAAATTTCGTTGAGACGTTTTTTTAACGATAGGACCTCATTAGCATGAATTTCTATGTCAGTTGCTTGACCTTGAAATCCCGCGGAAGGTTGATGTACCATTATTCTTGAATTTGGAAGTGAAAATCTTTTACCTTTTGAACCAGCTGCTAATAAAAAAGATCCCATTGAAGCTGCTTGACCGATACAAAGAGTAGAGATACTTGGTTTAACATATTGCATTGTATCATAAATACCAAGACCAGCGGTAACTAAACCACCTGGGCTATTAATGTATAAATAAATTTCTTTTTTAGGATCCTCAGCCTCTAAAAACAAAAGTTGTGCGGTTACTAAAGATGCAACATTATCATTTATTTGACCAGTTAAAAAAATTATCCTCTCTTTTAATAGTCTTGAATATATATCGTATGCACGTTCGCCTTTATTAGATTGTTCGACAACCATAGGAACTAAGTTACTCATAAACTCTGAAATTTTATTTCTCATACTTTGATTCGATTTACTTATACAACTTGAGATTACTTTTTGCTAACTTTTTTTGTTTTTTTTGTTGTAATTTTTGTTTTAGCTTTTTTTATTGGCGATTTTTTAACTTCAACTTTTTTATCCTCAATCTTTTGTGTTTTAGAACTCTTTCTGTATTGATCAAGTTCTTGTTTTTGAGAGTCTTTTAAAATTTTTTCAGCCTCATCTTTTGATATCTCTTTTTTATTTGAAATAGCCTTTTCCTTAATCAAATTTAATATTTTATTCTCGTAAACTGTACCTCTTAAACTCGATACAGCTTGTGGGTTTTTTTGATAAAAGTCCATCACCATTTTTTCTTGACCTGGCATCATTCTAATTTGTTTTTGAACCTCTTTTTGCAATTCTTGCTCTGTCACTTTAATTTGATTTTTTTCACCAAATTCATTTAAGACTAAACCAACTATAATTCTCTTTTTTGCAACTTCTTCAAAATTTTTTCTATTATTTTTTGCATCATCTTCACTCATTCCTTGAGAAAGGATTTTTATTTCATCCTCAAGAAGATTTTTTGGTATCTCATTAATCTTAAATTTTTCAATTTCACTTAAAATTTGTTTTTTAGTCAATCGGTCTAAAGAATTTTTATATTCATCATTTATTTGTTTTGAAATTAATTCTTTCAGATCATTTAAATTTTTTGCACCTAAATTTTTTGCAAACTCATCGTTAATTTTTAAATCTTCTGGATTTTTTATAGCTAAAATTTTACAATTAAACTTTGCTTTTTTGTTGACTAATTCTTTATCCGGAAAATTTTCTGGAAGTGTTGCTTCCACAATTCTACTTTCGCCTTTTTTAATACCTATTAGTTGAGCATCAAAACCTTTTAAAAAAAGATCCTTGCCTAAAGTTAGTTGTGTATTTTTCCCTTCATTTCCCTTAAATGGTTTTTCATCAATAGTTGCAGTATAGTCTAAAGTAACAAGATCTTTCTCAGCAGCTTTGTAATTTTCCGGGGCATCTTTAAAGTTTGGTTGATTTTTTGCAATATCATTAATTCTTTTATCCGCCTCTTTTGGATCTATTTTTACGACATAATCATTAAATTTAATTTTCTCAATAGATTTAATTTCAATTTTTGGTAGCTCTGTAACTGAAAGAGTGTACTCCAAATCTTTATCTTCTCCATAAGTTTTTAAATCTAATTTCGGTTGCCCTGCAGGTTTGATTTTATTTTCTTGTAGAGCTTTTACAGATGTATCTTTTAAAACTTTATCTAAAACTTCATTAAAAACCGCTTTACCGAATTGTCTCTTTAAAATTTCTCTTGGAACTTTACCAGGTCTAAAACCTTTGAGGTTGACTGTATCTTTAATTTCTTCATACTTTTGATCAATGTATGAATTCATTGTCTTTTTATCAACAAAAACTCTCACATCTTTATCAAGACCTTTTTTATTTTCTATCGTTACTTTCATATTTTTCTCGTGGTAGGGCGAAAAGGACTCGAACCTTCACAGATTGCTCTATCGGTTCCTAAGACCGACGCGTCTACCAATTCCGCCATCGCCCCACAAAAAACAAGGTTTTTTATATATGATTGAAATCATTTGTCCAACGACAAATATTGTTATTAGTGAAAAATTTTCTATTATAATAATATAAATGATTATTTCTCCGTGTATTAGTATTTGTAAAACAGATCCTTTAACTGGTTTTTGTTATGGTTGTGGAAGGACTAATGGTGAAAAAAAAATATGGAAAGATGAAAAAACTTCAGGTGAGTGGAAAAAGAATAATCTAAAAGAAATACAAAAAAGATTAAAGGGCTGGCATTTAGAAAGTTTTAAAAAATCATACCAGCATAAAGTTAATTGTGGAGTTTCTTTATATAAAAAACTAACCTGAAATAGATAAATTTTTAAACTTTTATGAAAAGTAATTTAAGTATTGTAATTACATTATTCAAAACCCCAATCAATAAATTAAAAACATTAAATCAGTATAAAAATCATCATATTTTGGTATTTGATCAAGCAACAAAAAATAATTCAGAGCAAATAGCTAAAAACCTTGATGTAAAATTTGAATATTTTTATTCCGAAAGAAATTTTGGTTTAAGCAAATCTACAAATTTTTTAATTTCAAAAGTAAAAACTAAGTATTTTTTGTTTACACAGGCAGATGTGGAAATAGATGAAATTTCTATAGAAAATTTAATTAAAGGAATGTCCTTAAGAGAAAATACTATTTTTGCCGGGCCTGTTTTTGACTCAAAAAAAAAAGACTATGAAAAAGATAAGTATAAAGAAAACTATATATTAAAATCAAAATTAGATGCCTCTGTTATGATGTGTGATACAGAAAAAGTTAGACAAATTGGCTTTTTTGATGAAGATTTCTTTCTTTATTGGGAAGATAAAGATTTAATGGAAAGAGTAAATAAGTCTAATTTTAAAATGATTCAAATACTAAATTCTTTTGTATTTCATGATGGTGGCAAATCAACACTTGATAATACAAAAGTAAAGTTTATCAGAAGGATAAATTTTAAATATGGTGAACTTTTGTTTGATTTAAAGCATAAAAAAATACGTGTGATAAAAATTTTAAGGCAAATTTTTCAAAATATTATTTTTATTCCTTTAAATTTGATCCTTTTTAATAAATCTAAAATTATAGAAAATATTTCACAATTATTAGGGATTATAAAATATATTAAGTTTATTTTCTTTAAAAAAAAAGTAAATATGTTTAAAAGTTTAAAAAAACAAAAAATTCCTAACCGTGAATAAAACATCTTTAGTAATTATAATCTTTATCAGTGGTTTAATTTTTGGAGCTTTAGTATTAAATTTGTGGAGTGCAGAAACAAGTCCATTTAAAGCTTTATTGGGTCTTGGCTGGGCAGCTCTTTTTTTAATAGGTTTATTTTTTGCAGATAAATATGACAGGAAATAAATTTTTTTTTCTTTTAGTATCAATATTACTTTTTACGTTTCAGACTCAAAACGTAAAATCAGAAATAATAATTTTAAGTGGTTGTGATGACAAACAGGATGAATTTTTAAAAAATGAATATATTTTAAATTTAAATGAATTAATTATGACTAGAAACTATATCTATAGAGAAAAAACTTACCAAAAATATAAACTGACTGATTTAAGTATAAAAAAATCAAATTCATATGTGAGAAATATTTATGAAAAAGATGGTAAAATACTAACCCATAAACATGGTTACCCCCAATTTTACACTCAAATTTTTTTCAAAAAAGATAAAAAGGAAGTGTTTATGAAAACTGTGTTAAATAATGAAGAAGGTATATCAAAAATATCTAACTGTAAAAAAATTGAAAAGTTTGATGATAATAGTTAATTTTTTTTCTTATTCTTAATTAAATTCTTTCTTTTGATTTTAAATTTATTGGAGGTGATGTTGCTACGATGCTTTGCATAGGCTTGTTTTTGTGCTTGTTTCATAGCTCTTTTAGATGACATAATTATTTAATAATTTATTTTAATGCTCCCTATCATATTAAAATCTTTATCAGAAACAATTATTTCGCCTGATGAGGGAGCATAATCTAACACTTCAGATATCAAAACGTAATGAGTAACAAAAATTATGTTTTTTTCAAAATTATTTTTTTTTACAAACTTCATTAAGTCTTTGATTTGTTTTGTTTTATTTTTTGCATAATTAGAACTATAGAAAGAATTTAGAAAATTTTTTGTTGTAAAATTAGTAAATGCAATTTCTGCTGTTTCTTTACATCGACACCATTCGCTTGAATAAACTTCGTCTATCTCAATTTTATTTTCTCTAAATATTGTACCAATATGTTCTGATTGTTTTTTTCCTCTATCACTTAAATTTCTTTGAGTTGAACAATCGTTTAAATTGAAATTATCTGGATCACCACTTCCAGGTGCATAAGCATGTCTAATAAATATTAATTTTCCACCTTCTGTAAGTTGTTTTAATAAATCTTTATTTGAATCTGCTTTAATGGAAGTGGTTAAAGATATAAAAATAATTATAAATATTTTTAAAAAATTCATGTATGGATATTAGATTAAACGAGTTAAACAAAACAATAATTAATTGTAAAAAATGTCCCCGGTTAGTTAAATTTGTTCAAGAAGTAAGTACAAAAAAAAGAAAACAAAATATTGATGAAATATATTGGGGTAAGCCTGTTCCAGGATTTGGAGATTTAAACTCAAAATTAGCCATTATTGGTTTAGCGCCTGCTGCCCATGGAGGAACTAGAACAGGAAGAGCTTTTACAGGGGATAAATCAGGTGATTTTTTATTTAAATGTTTATTTAAGGTAGGAATTTCAAACTCACCAATTTCCAAAAATTTAAATGATAATTTAAAACTAAAATTTACCTACATAACAAATATACTTAAATGTGTACCACCGGAAGATAAACCCCAGGGCAATGAAATTTCAAATTGTTCGACTTTTTTTGATCAAGAAATATTGTCTTTAAAAAAATTAATTGTAATAGTCACCTTGGGCAAAGTGGCTTTTGATAATTGTATTAAATTGTATAAAAACAAATTTAAGTTAAAACAAAAATTTATTTTTAAACATGGTAAAACTCTCATATTGCCAAATGGTTTAGTAATAATTCCAAGTTATCATCCGAGCCCTAGAAATGTAAATACAAGGCTTATTTCAGAAAAAATGATGATAAGTTTATTTAAAAAAGCAAAAAAATTAGCTAAATTTTAATACTATCACAAAAATAAGGTTTAAATTTATAATAGATTTCATCTGGTAATTTTACTGGCTTACCTTTTTCATCAACAAAAACTAAGTGTACTTGTCCATCTAAAACTTTTTCATCACCTCTTGTTATTTCCTGATTCATAAAAAAAGATGTTTTGGTAGTAGATTTTACAAAAGACCTGATAGTTAATACATCCTCTAAATAAGCAGATTTCTTAAAATTTATAGTACAAGATTTGACTATTATTAAAGATTTAAATTCATCTTTTACCTTTTTATTACTATATCCAAGTGTATATAGGGCTTCTGTTCTTGCTCTTTCTAAGAATTTTAAGTAATTGGCATAATAAACTACCCCACCAGCATCAGTATCTTCATAATATACTTTTAATTTATGAAAAAAATTTTTATGCATAATTTAGATTATATCAAATAATTAATTTTTTTATATAAACTAAGGTATAGTAAGAGTTATGAATATTTTTGTAATTTGGCTTGTTATGGTGATTGCATGGAATTTTGGTTATCCTCAAGCTAGTCCTGCTGCAGATGTAATTGTAGCGGTTATTCTCGCTCTCTTTAATATTGTTTTAAAGAAATATCTTAAATTCTAATCATTTAGATGAAAAATAAATGTTTTGAAAATAAGCAATAGACATCATTTTTGAATTATCAGTATCTGACATAATAGCTACACCATCAATCTCATTTACTTCTAAATCATGAAATCTTTTAAAATCTTTCTTAACATTAGCTTTTACAGTAACCCATTCATCCAAATTACTTTTTGTGCTTGCTAGAACATTATCAATAGATTTTTTTGTATAAGGACTTGGAAAATTTGTTCCAACCTCATTATTGCTTGAAAAAACATAATTAATAGCCCTATTTGATAGGGGTGTAGCACCAGTCTTTTTAATAACAAAAACTCTTGCTGCAAAATCATGCCCTTTTTTGGTATTTTCTTTAATTCCAGACAAATCTTTTTCAATCTTCCAAGTAATGTTGATAAAAGGTGTCTTGTTTAAGTCAATTTTTAACTCCTTGCCAAGGCCAGAAGCAGCATTATCAGCAACTGATTTAATAAAATTTCCATTCTCATTGCTTCCAAGAGTGTAAATGGTTTTATTATCTGCCCCTCTCACCTTTCTTACTTGAAGATTAGCAAGTTCAGTTTCTGTGAAATCAAATACCTTTATTTCATCAGCTGCACAGAGGTTTATTGAAATAAAAAAAGTCAAAAAAAATCTAAAAAAAATTTTCATAAAAAAATGTTAATACATTATTTTGACAAATTTTAAACATCCTAAAATCAATTTTTATAGCTATTTATAAATAATGAAGACAATTTCAATTTTTATTCTATTAATTTACTGGTCGATAATAATTTTTGCTCCAGTTATGTCAAAGGATGTTAAGTTTAGTAGAGCTAAAACTGGTCAAATAAAGCTAGTTGAACAAAAACCTATAAACTAATAGGTCGATCGACCTCCACTAATGTCAAAAACTGCAGCTGTTGAAAAGGTATTTTCTTCTGAGGAAAGCCAACACACTAATGATGTAAATTCTTCAACTTCTAAAAACCTGCCTCTTGGGACCATTGATAACATTTTTTGAACATGTTCTTTGGTCATTTGATCTAAAATTCGAGTTTTGGCTCCTGCTGGTGTAACTGCATTCACTGCAATATTTTTATCAGCAAGCTCTTTACCTAGTGATTTTGTTAAACCTATCGCACCTGCTTTTCCAACGCTATAAGCACTAGCATTGGCATTACCATCCTTACCTGCAACTGATGCTACATTAACAATCCGTCCATAGTTATTTTCGATCATGTTTGGAACAATTGCTCTACAACAATTAAATGTACCCATCAAATTAATATCTACAACTTTTTTCCACATATTAATGTCATATTCCCATAAAGCTGAGGTTGGGCCCGTTATTCCAGCATTATTAACTAGGATATCAATTTTAGAATTTTTAATAATTTTATTAGTGGATTTTTCAACGTCATGGTAATTTGAAACATCTACTACATCAGAGGATAAATTTGGATTATCTAAATTTTTTAAAGCTTTTTCAATCATCTCAGAGTCATTATCCCAAATCACTACTTTAGCACCAGAAATCAAAAAACGTCTTGCAATATCAAAACCGAAACCTTGGGCACCCCCTGTAATAACTGCAGTTCTGTTTTTAAAGTCGTAAGAAATTTTACTCATTTAATCATTTTTTAACTAAAAGATAATATGAAAATGCAGCAACAATTCCACCTACAATCCATGAATAAGATTGAAAAAACATAAAGTTAGGATTCCAAATTGTTGAAGCTGAAAAAATAAAACCTAAGAATAAAGAATAAACACCTTTAACATGCCAACCTCCTGAATAATAATATTCACCATCCCTTTCAAGAGAATAGATATCCTTGTTTTGTAATTTTCTTTTTTTTATAAAATAAAAGTCTGTAATCATAATTCCAAACAATGGTCCAAAAAATGCTGCGAAGGTATCTACAAAAGATAAAATCCCTATTTGACTAAAGAAGCTGAGCCAAAAAACTCCAATAACAAAACCTAATATTGCAATGATATAACTTGAACTTTTTAATGATAGCGAAGAGGGGATAAAATTAATTAATGTATATTGTGATGGAATAAAGTTAGCAATTAAATTTGTTGAGGCTGAAGCAATTATCACAAATAATAATGCAAGGTTAACAATAAGAAGACTATCTAAAGTTCCAATTATATCAGTAGGATTTGTAAGTATTCTAGGTATATTTTGTGAGCCTTGTTTTAAAATAGCATCAAAACCAGCCACAATAAACAAGGCTAGAAAAGAAAAAATTATCAAATTTAAAATTAAACTCAGATTTCCTTTTCTAAGTTCATCTGAATTTTTAACATAGCGAGTAAAATCACCAAAACTAAGAATTATTATTGAAAAGTATGCAAAAACGGTACCAGCCACAGTAAATAAAGGTACTAAATTTTCTTTATTGGAGAAATCATTTAAATTTAGAGCATTAATAAATGTGCTTGAATAAAGTTTTACATCACTCAAAAAAATAGAAAGAAAAAACAAAATTATTCCAAAATAAACTGAAATAGCAGAAAATCTTATTATTTTTCTATTTAATATCATTCCAGAGCTAAATAAAAAGGTTTGTAAAATGATTGTCAAAATTATTGAAGCCCAATCAATTATGTTTAAACCTAAAATAAATAGAAGAAAAATTTCCTGATCTAAGATTAATGGCTCAATATTAAAAACTAAAATTCTTATTACATAACTAAAAGCTTTTGATAAAAAATATGTTTGAATTCCAAACATAAATATTCCAACAAAAAACCTTAATAATCCAAAATATTGTGCTCCTTTTATTCCTAATGAAGACCTCAATAGCACAACAAATGGTAAACCAAATTTTTGAGAGGGTAATCCAATTAAATAAGAAAAAAAACAAACTAAAATTGTTCCTAAAATCGTACCAAGAAAAACTACATAAGTATTTAGATCGTAAACAACATACAAAGAAGCTATTAAAGAAAAACCTATAACACTTTGAATGTTAACTCCCCAAAAACAAAATAAATCTTTCCAATCCCAATTTTTATCATTTGGATTTACAGTTACTAGATCCCAATTAATAAGTGTTTTTTTCGATTTTTGTTGACTCACTTAGACAATATAAATGTTTAATTTTCTACTGTCCATATAAGAGAGTTGGTAACCAAAGAGCAATTTTTGGAAAAATAATAATTAAAACTAGACCTATTACTTGTAACACCATAAATTGCATCATTCCGTAATAGATATCTTTTAAATCCCACTCAGGAACAACACCTTTAAGAAAATAGGCTGATAAAGCCACTGGGGGTGAAAGCCAGGCGGTTTGAAGATTCACGGCAACTAATATTGCAAACCAAGTCAAATTAAACCCTAAAGCCTCTACCAGAGGTAAAATGATTGGAATTATAATCATAACGATTGGTACCCACTCTAGTGGCCAACCTAATAAAAATATCATTACCATTATCATTGCTAAAATAAGGTATTTATTCATCTCTAATCCAAGTAGAAATTCAGTTAATAAAGTTGGAGTTCCTAATCTTGCGAATACTGCACCAAAAAAATTCGAAGCTGCAACTAGAACCATGATTAAAGCAGTTATCTCTAAAGTTTTTACTAAAGCTTCTTGTAATTTTGAAAGTGTCAATTTTTTGTATGCTAGTGAAAGAAGTAATGCACCCATTGCACCACATCCTGCTGCTTCTGTTGGTGTTGCAAATCCAAATAAAATACTTCCTAAAGCAGCAAACACAAGAGCTGCTGGTGGAACTAGCCCAAGGAAAAATTCAATCCAAACATCTTTCATGCTTGTAGCACGCATGTCTTCAGGTAAAACGGGACCCAAACTTGGATTAATCATACATCTAATTGTTGTGTAGGCTGCATACAATGATGCAAGTAATATTCCAGGAAGAATAGCTGCAGCAAATAAATCAATTACAGGTATTTCCATTATTGGACCCATAACAACTAACATAATACTTGGTGGAATTAAAATTCCTAGAGTACCCCCTGCAGTAATAGTCCCAGCTGCAAGTTTGACATCATAACCAGATCTATTCATAGATTTTGCTGCCATAATTCCCAAAATTGTGACTGACGCTCCAACAATGCCTGTAGCTGCTGCAAAAATCACTGAAACAAATAACACAGCATAATATAAAGAGCCTTTTACTTTAGATAACATCAATTGAAATGCTGAGAATAACCTTTCCATTAATCCTGCTTGTTCCATCATAATTCCCATAAATACAAAAAGAGGAACTGCAGCGAGAGTTTGCTCAGTCATAACCATGGAAAATTGGAGTGTCATTAAATAAAAAACTAATTTTCCAAAACCTAGATAGCCAAAAACAAATCCTAAAAATATTAAAGTAAATGAAATTGGGAAACCCACAAATATTGCAAAAAGCATTACGCCGACTAAAATGAAACCTAAAACAGCTGGATCTATTAATTCAGCAATCATTTTTTATTTTTTTCCCCTGGCCATTCACCTTTTTTGGCTGCCCAATAACTTTTTAATAATTCTGAAAAGCCTTGAATAAGTAAAAATATTATACCAATTAATAAACAGGATTTTATTGGCCACATAAAAGGCATCCAAGTAGTGTCCATACCCCTTTCACCTCTTCGAATTGATTCTTCCACGAATCCAATGGTCATGTATAAAAAAACAATTAAACCAGGGAAATAAAATAATATATATAACCAGAAATCTATAAGGCCTTGTGTTTTAGTTTTAAAATTTCTATATAAAAAATCTGCTCTAATATGAACTCCTCTAGATAATGCATATCCAGCACCTAACATAAATAATGCGCCGTAAAGAAAACGACTAATATCATAAGCCCAGATTGTAGGTGCTAAAAATAATTTTCTTGCTAATACTTCGTAAGTCATTGCAAATATTAAAGGCATTAATATCCAACAAACAATATTTCCTATTATCTTGCTAAAACGATCAATCTTAATAATTGAATTTGCCATCCACGATGGCATATCCTCAGGCATTTTTTCTGAACCACCCCGCCTTTCAGCAATCATTTCATCTGAAATGTCTAATTTTGATGGTTCGTTTGTCATAAATATTCAGTTAAAAAAATTAGAGCGGACTGTAAAAGTCCGCTCTAATAAAATCAAGATTTATTACTGATTACTTTAATGTTGCTGCGTGAGCCATTCCTAGCTTCGCATTAGACATTTGAGCACCACTCCAGAATGGAACAGCTACGTCGGCAAAATCTTTCATTGAATCATATACTTTTTTGAAAAATTTATTTTTCTCAGCATTTTTATTCAATGTAGCTTTTGCTGCAGCCATATATTCTACAAAGTAGTCAGATGGAGTATCTTCTAATTTAACTCCATGCTTTGTAGTAAGCTCTTGTAGAGCTTTTCCATTCTCATAGATTCTGTAACTTAAAGATTTCGCTAATGATGCATTAGCTGCTACTTCAAGTGACTTTTTCTCATGTGCACTCATTGCATTGTAAGTTTTTCCAGTTATATAAAAGTCAGCATTTACTACTACTTGATGTAAACCTTGTAGATAGTAGTGCTTTAATACTTTTTGAAAACCAAATGTTAAATCTGGTTTTGGACAACACCACTCAGCAGCATCGATAGTACCCGCTTCAAGTGCTGGAAGAATATCACCACCACCCATTGCAACAGATGCTATACCAATGTCTTTGTATGTTTGTCCTGGAATTCCTGGAGGAGTTCTGAATTTATATTTTCTAAAGTCAGCCATATCTTTAATAGGTTTTGGAAACCATCCTAAAGCCTCTGGTCCAACTGGTTGCAACATAAATCCTTTAATGTCTCTTCCCATTTCTTTCCAAAGTTGGTCGTATAGTTGTTTACCACCGCCGTACTGGAACCATGATAAGAATGCAAGGTTATCTATCCCTACACCACCACCTGCTACTGGCGAACCAAATAACATCGCTGCAGGGTGATCACCTGACCAATAGTGTGTCCAAGCGAACCCACAATCAATCAATCCTTTATCAACTGCATCTAAAGTTTCTTTTACTCCAACTACAGCACCCGCAGGTAATATTTCAAATTTTAACGAACCGCTCGTTAATTCTGTCACTGTATCAGTAAAGTCCTTTAACATTTTCACCTCATCGGCCTTAGTGTTAAGAACCGTCTGACATTTTAGTGTTTTTGCTGCATTAGCACTAGAAGTAAATCCAATCACTAAAAGCGTAGCAAATAACATTGAAACGATTTTTTTCATTATATTTCCTCTTGTTAGTTAAATTTAACTTTATTAATTCAATCAGAAAAACAAACCTGATACAAGTGACAATCGATTGATATGAGTGTAAAGATGAGTAATTAAGTTTAATAAAAAGTTTATTCAACTATAGATGGAAAATTTTGATTATATCATTATCGGCGCAGGATCTGCTGGATGTGTTCTAGCAAATAGACTCTCTGAAAATTCAAATAATAAAGTTTTGTTAATTGAAGCAGGAGGAAAAGATAACTATCCCTGGATACACATTCCTGTTGGATATTTTAAGACAATGCACAACCCATCTGTTGATTGGTGTTACAAAACTGAACCAGACGAAACACTGAATAACCGCTCCATTCGATACCCAAGGGGAAAAACTTTAGGAGGAAGTTCAGCTATTAATGGTTTGTTATATATCAGAGGCCAAAGTAGAGACTATGATATTTGGCGTCAATTAGGAAATACTGGTTGGGGTTGGGACGATGTACTTCCATATTTCATCAAAGCAGAAAATCAAGAGCGTGGAAAAGACAATTTCCATGGAGTTGGTGGCCCTTTATCTGTATCTGACCAAAGAATACAATTACCATTACTAAATGAATTTCAAAATGCTGCAGAGGAATTTGGAATTCCTAAAACAAAAGACTTTAATACTGGTGACAATCATGGATGTGGATATTTTCAAGTAACTGAAAAAGATGGTTTTAGATGTAGCACTGCAGTAGGATATTTAAATCCAATAAAACACAGAAAAAATTTAAGAATTATTACCAAAGCGCATGTAAAAAAAATTAATTTTGAAAATAAAACAGCAAAAAGTATTGAATATTGGCAAGAGAACGATCTTAAAAAAGTTTTAGCAAATAAAGAAGTTATCTTATCATCTGGATCTATTGGTTCTCCACAAATTTTACAAACATCTGGGATAGGTAATTCTAATAAATTAAAAAATTTAGGTATAGATATAGTTCATGATCTTAAAGGAGTAGGAGAAAATCTCCAAGATCATCTTATGTTTAGGCCAATTTATAAAATTCATGGGCTCAAATCGTTAAATAAAAAAATTAATAGTTTATTTGGAAAATTAATGATTGGACTAGAGTATATTTTTAATAGAAGTGGGCCAATGACAATGGGTGCGAGTCAAATGTGCATGTTTGCTAAAAGTGATCCCGCTTTAGAGTTACCAGATCTTCAATGGCATGTTCAACCAATGAGTATGGATACTTTAGGTGCAACCAAAAATCATGATTTCCACGCATTTACTCCCACTGTATCAAACATCAGACCGACTAGTAGAGGTCATGTAAATATTACAAATAAAGATTCTAGAATTTATGCAAAAGTAAAACTTAATTATCTGTCAACAGAACATGATCGAATGATTGCTGCAAAAGGATTAAAACTTACTAGAAAAATTGTAATGGAGTCAGAAACTTTTAAAAAATATAACCCTGAAGAATACAGACCAGGAATTAATATTAATGATGATGAAGAAATTGTAAAAGCTGGTGCAGATTATGCTCAAACTATTTTTCATCCTGTTGGTACTTGCAAAATGGGACAAGATGATATGGCAGTGGTTGATGAAACACTTAAAGTGAGAGGTTTGAATAATTTGAGAGTTATTGATGCATCTATAATGCCCAATATAACTTCTGGTAATACTAATGCACCAACAATAATGATTGCAGAAAAAGGTGCTGATATGATACTTAGAAATTAATGTTCGCTGACTTTGTTACACCAGAACAAATTACTATCTTAACGCAAATAATCTTAATAGATCTTGTGCTTGCAGGGGATAACGCAATTATTATTGGGATGGTTGCCTCAAAATTTCCTATAGAGCAAAGAAAGAAAATTATTTTTTGGGGTATTAGTGGCGCAGTTGTTCTAAGAATAGTCTTAACATTATTGACGGCTTATTTGTTGCAGATAACTGGTTTAAGATTAATTGGTGGGGTGCTTTTACTTTATATTGTTTATAAACTTTACATTGATGTTGTGAAAGGTTCAAATCATGAAAGTGATATAAAAGTAGATAACTCGAGTTTTTTAAAAGCAATTTGGACTATTCTGTTAGCTGATTTTACTATGAGCTTAGACAATGTTTTGGGAGTTGCTGGAGCAGCTGGAGATCATTACTATTTATTAATTTTTGGGCTAGTTTTATCCATTGTCTTAATGGCAACAGCTGCAACATTAATATCTAATTGGATAAAAAAGTATAAATGGATAGCTTGGGCTGGCTTAATAGCAATACTTATTGTTGCTATTGAGTTGATTTACACAGATATTAAAATATTATTTTTATAATGTTCTTAAAAAATTATAACTTTAAAAATAAAACTGCAGTTGTTACGGGTGCAGGCAAAGGAATTGGGAGAGCCTGTGCAATAGCTTTGGCTGAAGCTGGGGCGAATTTAATAATAATCAGCAGAACCAATAAAGATTTAAATGAAGTTTCTAAGAAAATAAAAAAATTTAAATCAAAATGTAAATCTTATGTTTGCGATATTACCAATTATGATGAGATTAAAAAAATTATCAATAAACAAGCAAGAATAGATATCTTAATTAATAACGCTGGAAACAATAGACCGGCCCATTTTACTAAAGTTAAAAAGGAAGATATGGAATATATGGTTAAGATTAATACAATAGCGAGTTTTAACTTGGCCCATCTTTGTGCGTTAAAAATGATAAAATCAAAAAATAGAAAAAAAATAGGTGGGGCTATTGTTAATATGTCATCGCAAATGGGACATGTAGGTGGGCCTATAAGAAGTGTCTACAATATGAATAAATTTGGTTTAGAGGGTTTGACGAAAGGAATGTCTATAGATTTAGCAAAATATAACATTAGAGTTAATACTGTTTGTCCAACTTTTGTTGTAACTCCAATGACTAAAAAGTTTTTAAAAGATAAAAAATTTAAAAGAGATATGCTTGGTAATATTCCCTTAGGAAGATTTGCAGAACTATCTGAGGTAGCTTCAGCTGTGGTATTTCTAGCTTCTGACGCAGCTTCAATGATTACAGGAACTTCATTATTGGTTGATGGTGGATGGACAGCAAAATAATATTTAGATTATTTTTTTTCATAATCTTTTTAATACCTACTCACTCAATCGCTATTGAATTTAAAGGTAAATTTTTACAGGGTCATTTTATTGTTGGTGTTACTAACCCTTCAGCAAGAATTATAGTTGATAAAAAAGAAGTTAAAGTATCAAAAGATGGTTTTTTTGTTTTTGGAATTGATAGAGATAGAAAATTTGACCTAACAATAACAAAAATTCAAAATGGTAAAAAAGAAAAAATAGTAAAGAAAGTTTTGAAAAGAAAATACAATATCCAAAGAATAGATGGACTGGAAGAAAGCAAGGTCACACCTCCAGAATCAGTTTACAAGAGAATTAAAGAAGAAAATAATAAGATAGGAAAAGCAAGAGCAATTAATTCTGATTTACCTTTTTTCAAAAATCAATTCATAATGCCGGTTAAAGGAATTATAAGTGGAGTTTATGGAAGTCAAAGAATTTTAAATGGTAAACCTAAATGGCCTCATTATGGAATTGATATTGCAGCTAAAAAAGGGACTATCATTAAATCATCAGGCTCTGGCACTGTAACAATGGCAGAAGATGATTTATATTACACTGGTGGAACAATAATTATGGATCATGGACACGGTATTTCTACAATTTATTCTCATCTCGAGAGTATAATGGTTTCAGTAGGTGATAAAATAAATCAAGGAGATATTATTGGAACAGTAGGTTCTACTGGTAGGTCAACTGGACCTCATTTGGATTTTAGATTAAATTGGTTTCAAACAAGACTTGATCCTATGTCTCTTTTAGAAAATAAATGAGATTTAAATATAATAAAGAAATTGAATTTTTTTTTAAAAAATATCTTTTTCCTCAACATCTTTTACTAAAGAAAAGAATAGAGAGATCCATAAGAAAAAAAGACGAAAATGAAATAGATCTATTAAAAAAATTTATCATACCCAAAACTGATAGTATTGATGTTGGTGTATATAGAGGTGTTTACTCTTATGAAATGTCAAAGTATTCAAAAATTGTTCACTCATTTGAACCGAATCCAGTAATTTTTAATTACATCCATGATAATCTGAAAAAAATTTCAAAGAATATTATTTTATATAATTATGCCTTAAGTGATAAAAATGGAACCCTTGAATTGAAAGTTCCAATTAGAAATAAGAAATATGATAAAGAAAATTTTGAGGAATATTATCTAATGGGTCGAGCTACAGTCCATGAAAAGAATGAATTTCAAGATTATGAAAATTTTAAAATAAACTCCAAAAGAATTGATGATATTAATTTTAAAAATAAAATATCTTTTATAAAAATTGATGTAGAGGGACATGAAATTGAGGTCATTAATGGTGCAAAACTTACAATAAAGAAAAATAAACCAATTTTATTAGTAGAAATAGAGGAACAACATTCAAAAAAAAAGGTGGATGAGTCAATTAATTATATTAATAAATTAGGATATAAGTCTTTTTATTATGAAAAAGATAGTTTAAAAAATACTTCGGAGTTAAAAAATTTTAAATTATATAATAATTATATTTTTTTACCTCAATAACTAATTATGAAAAAAACTTTAATTGAAACAACTGCCAATAAACTTGTAAATGCGTTTTTAAAAAATAATATAATATCTCCTATACCAAGAAAATACTCTAAAAAATTACCTGAAGCTGAAAAATTTAGAAAGTTATGTGAGAGTAAAATAAAACTACCAGTAATAGGTTTTAAGGCGGCTGGGACGGGAATTCCTTTAATTAAAAAATTAAAAGAAAAAGAACCTTTTTATGCATCAGTTTACAAAAAAAATGTTTTAAAAAGTGGAAAAAAGGTAAAAATTAATAAGTCTACTTTAGGAATTGAGCTTGAAGTTTGTTATCAAATAAAAAAATCTTTTTTTAAATCAAAGGGTAAAATAACTTCTAAAAATATATCAAAATATATTTCACATATGTCAACTTGTATTGAAGTTGTTGGTTATAGACAAAGAAAAAAAGGAATTACATCTTTTGGTGATTTGTGTAGTGACTTTGGTGCAAACGTTAAGTTTTTATTAGGGCGTAAAAAGAAATTTAAAAGAATTAATATAAAAAACTTAAAAACAAATATTTCCAATAAAAAAATACATCAAAGTGTAAATGGAAATACGAATACTGTCTATATTCATCCCTTAAACTCTTTAAGATTTGTATTAAACAAAGTTAAAAAGGACAAAATTAATCTTGGAAAAAATTTTTGGGTCTTTACAGGATCTACCGTGGGTGTAGTGCCTATCAAAGGAAAGGGTCTTTATATTGGAAAAATTGAAAACTTAGGATCTGTAAAAACAATAATAGTTTAATTTTCTTATATCTTTAATTTCACTTTTTTCTCATCTTCAATTTTTACGTGTAACTTTTTTTTGTATAACTTTAAAAAAGATTTTTCTTATTAAAATAGAATCGTGTAAGTCATCCTTTTTATGGTGAGAAAAATCATAATAATTGGTATATTTATGTTTTTATCAAGCTGCTCCACGAATCCAAGCACAGCCTTAATAGGACCTTTTATATCTGGAGTAAAGTCTGGAAGTGTTTATCAAGCATCTCTTTCTTACAGTTCTGGCAAAGCTTTAGAAGATATCAAAAAAGAAATTAAATCTAAAAAAGAAAATGCCTCAAAAAAAAGTATTAAACTAGTAAAAGATATAAAATTTAGCTTAATTAGTCCTCCTAAATCACCAAAGCCTAAAATAAAGGATATTGAGAAATCAGAAGTTTTTGACGAAGAACCTTTACCTTAAAATTTTAAACACTGTTTATAATTTATATTTTCAATTATTACGAGATTTATAAGTTTAAGAGAATCATTTAAATTTTTTATTAGGGTGGTAGAGGGAGACTGAAGCCACCCCACCCTTTTTTTATAAGCAACTCATGGCAGATAAAAAAATCAGATCTATCGCAAAAACTTTTTCTTGGCGAGCTTTGATATTTGTTTACTGGATGTTGTTTGGTTATATTTTTACTGGATCAATTAAAGTTGCGAGTGCTTTAGGTGTAGGTTCAATTGTACCAATTTTTTTTTATTACTTTCATGAAAGAGTTTGGAATAAAATTAAATGGGGAACCAATACAGATTAAATTTAAATTAATTTCTTTAGTTTATCTGAAATAATAATATTTTTATTGTTAACATAATCTTCATGATTTTTTTCTATATTTTTAAGCTCGTAAAGATAATTTACCATAACTCCAAAAGATCTATTAAAACCTACTTCAGAAACATTTGCATTTATAACAATATCCTCAATAATGGCTCCATTTCCAAGATGAAATCTACAAACATCATTTATAGGTAAATCTTTTTTATTTTTTTCATTCATAAGATAATGTGCAACTAATTTAATAATAGCCTTTTTATTTGAAACAATTCTACCATCACCAACTTTAAGACTTGAAGATCTTAAAAAAGAAACAGTGCTATAAGGGATTTTACCTAAAATATTTTGAATGACTCCTTCATCTAAGGTTGTGAACCAGTCTCTAAATCCAGGGATCGGTGAAAGTGTACCAAAATTTTTTATATTTGGTAATTCTTCTTGAATTTCATAGACAACCCTTTTAATCAAAAAATTTCCCAAAGTAACTCTCGTCAAACCCTCTTGACAGTTACTTATTGAATAAAAAGTAGCAGTATCATATTTCTTTTCGTTTCCAGTGGTTGGTTTCATTATTTCTTGAATAGATTTCCCAAGCCCATTGGTAAGTGCTACTTGAACAAAAATTATTGGTTCATCGTCTAGTGCCGGATGGAAGTAAGAAAAAAATCTTCTGTCTTCTCCAAGTCTTCTCTTGAGTTCGTTCATATCTTTTATTTTATGAACTCTTTCGTATTGTATAATTTTTTCAAGAACGGCGGCTTTAGTATCCCATGTAATTTTAGTAAGTTTTAGGAAACCAGGATTGAACCATGATTTAAACAACTCTCTTAGATCATTATCTAAAGGTTTTAAATCTTTGTTGTCGTTGAGAATTTGTAAAAGATCCTCTCTTAAAGACACAATTGTTGAAATTCCATTGGGTGACATATTCATCCTTCTAAATAATTCTCTTCTTTGTCCTTCAGATGTAACAAACAATTTGAAGAGATTTTTGTCATTTTGCTCTCTCTTATAGGTCTCAATAGCTGAATTCACTTTATTGTGATCAGGTTTAAATTTTTCATTTATTTTTTTAAAAAATAACAATTTATTATCTGGACTAAGTGTGTGGTATAAATCAGTTATATCTCTTGCAACAGTAATACCAAATGCTGCGCCCTTATTTGAAATTAAATCATCGCATAAAGAAATAATTGACTCTAAATCATTTTTTTTAACAACACTTTTTTTAAATAATTTTTGGCCAACATCAGCTATTGAAGAAATAATTTCTTTTAAATTAAACATAAAAGCACCCTAACAATCTTAACTATTAATTTATTGATAAATACTCAAAAAACGATCTGATTGAAACTAAAATAAGAAAAATTCCAAATATCTTGCTTAATAATTTTTTATCAATTTTATACACTGCTTTTGCACCAATTCTAGCCATAATCATCGTCACAGGAACAAAAACAATAAAACCTAGTAAATTGATATAGCCGATACTAAAAGGAGTGTTTATATTATCAATTATTTTTCCACCAGTTATCATGGTGATTGTTCCACTAAGAGCTATCAAAAACCCCACTGCAGCTGCAGTTCCTATAGATTTTCTTATGTCATAACCAAAAGTCCTCATAAAAGGAACCATTAATGATCCACCTCCAATACCAAGTGGAATTGAAATAAATCCAATAATAACTCCAGAAATATTTTTAACTAAATCAGATATTTTTTTTGGGTTATCCATAAGTTTTTCTCTTACAAAAATAAAAAATAATCCTACCATAAATGCAAATATTGAAAAAAATAAAACTAAAGTCGGTGTTTTTAAACTTACGGCCAGAAAGGTTCCTGCGATTACACCTAATAAAATAAAAATACCAAATGACCTAACCATTTTAAAATCTACTGCATCATATTCCATGTGAGTTTTGGTTGAAATTATTGATGTCGGAATAATTATTGCTAAAGAGGTTCCGACAGACAAATGCATACGTGTAGCGATATCAAAATCTAAAACTGTAAAAGCATAATAAAGCGCTGGAACCATTATAATTCCTCCACCCACCCCAAGTAGTCCAGCCATAAAACCTGCTACAGCAGCAGCAGCAGCCAGTACTAATAATAGATTAATTAATTCACTCGAATTTATTATTTCCATTAAGAGACTACTTGATTTGCTTTTTCATTATTTTGAACAATAGTCATTATATGTTTTGCTTTTTGAAAATCAGAGTCTCTTGCCATCATGTTATCACTTAAATATCTTTTCCATTTTTTGGAACCAACCTGTCCATGGTACAAACCTACTGTGTGTCTCATTATATGATTAATTTTGGTTCCTAATTTTACTTCTCTATCAGCATACTCTAAAAGTTTTTCTACAACTTGCTCTCTAGTAGGATTATTCTTTGTTTTGAATATTTCCCTTTCTATTTCAATTAAGGAATATGGGTTTTGATATATTGATCTTCCTATCATTACACCATCACAAAACTTCAAATGATTATTAATTTCCTCAACTTTTGTGATTCCACCATTTATGATTATTTCTAAATTAGGGTTTGCTTTTTTAATATCATAAACCATTTTATAGTTTAATTTTGGAATATTTAAATTTTGTTTAGGAGATAAACCTGTCAAAATTGCTTTCCTGGCATGTAAAATAAATGTTTGAGAGCCAGCATCTCTCATCTTATGGATAAAATTATTTAAATAATCGAACTCTTCTTTATTGTCAAAACCAATACGTGTTTTAGCGGTAACAGGAATTTTACATGCGTTTACCATTGAGTTGATACATTCACCAACCAGGTCAGGTTCTTTAATTAAACATGCACCAAACTTATTTTTTTGAACTTTTTTGCTAGGACAACCAAGATTAATATTGATTTCATCGTAACCCATATCCTCTGCAATTTTAGCTACTTCTGCTAGCTCTTCTTTATTAGATCCGCCAACTTGTAAAGCTAGTGGTTTTTCTTCAGGACTATAGGATAAAATTTTTTTTCTATCTCCATGAATCGCTGATTTTATAGCAACCATCTCAGTATAAAGCATTACATTTTTACTCATCAGTCTTAAAAAGAAACGTTCATGCCTATCTGTGCAATCCATCATTGGAGCAACTGATATTTTTCTGTTTATTTCTTTTTTAGAATCCAAGATCTTTACCCATTATTTTATCAGGTAACCATGTAACAATCTCAGGAAAAATACATAAAATTACTATAGCTAAAGCCATAATTATCATAAACGGTATAGATCCTTTTAAAATTTCTGACAAACTAACGTCTGGGGTAATTCCTTTTATAATATAAAGATTTAATCCAACTGGAGGTGTAATTAAGCCGATCTCCATATTGATTGTAAATACTATTGCAAACCAGTATGGGTCAAAACCTAAAGTAGTTATAACTGGCAATAATATAGCTGAAGTCATCACGATAACTGCAACTGGTGGTAAAAAGAAACCAGCTATTAAAAGAAATATATTTATAAGAATGAATACGACCCATTTGTTAGAACTTAATTCAACCATGCTCTGTGCTAAAGACTGAGTTACATACAATTGTGAAAGTGTGAATGCAAAAAGATATGAAGCGGCAATAATGAACATTATCATTACACTTTCTTTCATTGAAACTTTAACAATGTTCCAAATTTTTTTTGGCTGATAAATTTTATAAACCAAAGCAATTAATACAAAAACTAAAAATGCCCCTACTCCAGATGCTTCAGATGGTGTTGCAACACCTCCATAAAGCACATATAGGACTCCTGCAATAATTGCTAAAAAAGGAAGAATCCTAGGTAAAACCTCAAGTTTTTCTTTTAGAGTTGGTCTTACTCTATTCCTTAAAGCTTTTGCAGCATCTTTATCAATAAAATAACTATGAATCAGAGCCCATATCGCAAACATTCCTGCCAACATAAAACCTGGCACAAGACCACATAGAAATAATCTTCCAATTGATGTCCCAGTTGCGATGCCATAAACTATTAAAACAATACTAGGAGGAATTAAAACTCCTAGGGTTCCACCAGCTGCAATTGTTCCTGTTGCGATTTGGTCGGAGTAACCTCTTTTTCTCATTTCGGGTATTCCCATTGTTCCTATTGCAGCACAAGTTGCGGGACTAGATCCACTTAAAGCTGCAAAAATTGAACAAGCTCCAATATTTGAAATTACCAATCCACCTGGCACTCTCCAAAGCCATCTATCTAATCCTGTGTATAAATCTTTTCCCGCAGGAGAATTAGCAACGGCCATTCCCATTAAAATAAACATCGGTATAGAAAGTAAAACAAAAGAATTTAGTCCTGCAAAAAATGTTTCGGCAAAGACATCGAGCATTTGAAAACCTTCAAAGGTAACTAACAAAGCTATCGAAACAAAACTCAAACCAAAAGCAATTGGAATTCCTGAGAAAAGTACCAATAAAGTAAAAACTGCAACAATTAATGCTATAATTAGTGGATCCATTTATTTAAAATCCTCTTCATCAGTTAATTTTATAATTTCTGCGATATACTGTAATATCATTAACAAAGCTCCTATCATCATTGATGAATAAGGTATCCATAATGGTGGATCCCAGACAGTGCCAGTAGAATAATTTTTTGTAAATGCTTCCTCAAACATTATAAATCCAAAGTAAAATAAGATTAAGAAAAATAATAAACTTATGGAAGACGTAAAAATTTTTAATCTAATTATATTTTTTTTTGATAAAAAATCGTAAATCCATTCCATACTCACATGAGCTTTTTCGCTTAGAACATACACACTTCCTATAAAAGTCGAAGCAACTAATAACATTGTGACTAATTCTGTTTGCCATGTTATTGCTCTTTGAAAAAAATATCTTTCAAAAACAAGCTCAACAATTACCAAGATTGATAAGAGTAATGCCAATACAGCAAAAGCACCACATGCTTTGGCTATTAGATCACAAAATTGAAGATATTTTTTCTTCATAAAAAAAACCCCTACTTAATAAGAATAAATAGGGGTTCTTTATATAGTATTTTATTTAACTGCTAAAGCCATTTCCATCAGCTTATCACCACCTGGAACTTTATCAGCAAATGCCTTATGAGAAGATTTTTTCGCAATCTCTACCCATGCAGCATGGTCTTTTGCATTCATGTATACTAATTTTACACCTGCAGCTTTGTAAGCATCTTCAAACTTTTTATCTAAGTTTTCTACTTGGGCTGTCATGTATTTCTCAGCAACCTTACCAGCTTTCATTAAAGCTTTTTGTTGCTTAGAATTTAAAGCATCAAAAGACTTTTTAGACATTAAAATTGGTTCATACATAAACCATAGACCAAATTTCCCTGGAGGAGTTGCACATGAAACTTGTTCATAAATTTTGTAACTTACAAAACTTCCTGAACTAGTGTTTGCACCTGTTAATACACCAGTTTGTAGACCTGTGTATATTTCAGATGATGGCATACTTTGTATACCTGCTCCTGCTGCTTCTAGCATTTGGTTAAATGCTTTACCTGCAGCTCTCATAACTTGACCCTTTGCGTCGCTAGGATTTTTTATACATTTTGTTTTTGAAGCAAAACCACCGCCTAACCAAGCATCAGATAAAACTACAACACCTGCATCATTAATAATTTTTTTAATTTCAGTCATCATTGGACCTTTATTAAATCTTAATGCATGATCATGATTTTTTACTGTTCCAGGCATTAATGTTGCATCAAATTCTGGATGGAACTTTGAAGCATATGCTAATGGAAAAGCAGAAATATCTAATTGACCAGTTGTCATTGGTTTCCACTGTTCTTTAGGTTTGTATAATGATTTAGCTGGGTAAATTCTAATATCTACTCCAACATTTGCTTTTTTAACCTCGTCAGCAATGATTTGAACCATTTCATGACGTGGATCGAATGAACCATCAGCTCTTGGTGTACCAGGCCATTGGTGACTTGCTTTCAGCGTAACTGCATAAGCAGAACCAATAGTAGTAAAAACAAAAACTAATGAAGTTAAGTATAAAGATATCTTTTTTAACATTTTTTTTTCCCTCTATTGTTATTTATAATAATTTAATTAAAATGAACTTATTAATAAGAGTCAAGTCAGTAAAAAAACACAAGTTAAACATATTTTAATGGATGGACCTTTAAAAAACCTTTTAGTTGTTGATTTAACAAGGGTATTAGTGGGACCTTATTGCACCATGATACTCTCCGATCTAGGAGCACGCGTCATTAAAATTGAAGCTCCAGAAATAGGTGATGACTCGAGAAAATTTGGACCCTTCATAAAAGATTACTCAGCATATTTTATGTCTCTTAATCGAGGAAAAGAAAGTATAGCTTTAAATTTAAAAAATTCTGATGATAAAAAAATTTTTGAAAAAATTTTATCAAAAGCGGATATTTTAGTTGAAAATTTTAAACCAGGTACACTTGAAAAATGGGGGTATGGTTGGAAAGACATTTGCAAAAAATATCCAAAGTTAATCTATGCATCTGCCTCTGGCTTTGGACAAACTGGTCCTCTAAAAGAATTACCTGCATATGACATGGTTGTTCAAGGCATGGGAGGGTTAATGAGTGTCACTGGACAACCGAACTCTGAGCCAACTAGAGTTGGAACATCAATCGGGGACATTACCGCTGGTTTGTTCACTGCAATTGGAATTAATGCAGCTCTTTATGATAGACAAAAAACTGGTAAGGGAATGTACATAGATGTCTCAATGCTTGATTGTCAAATAGCAATTTTAGAAAATGCTATTGCTCGTTATCTAGCAAAAAATGAGATACCGAAACCCATGGGCTCTCGTCATCCATCAATTGCACCATTCGAAGCTTTTAAAACTAAGGATAGTTATGTGATAATTGCTGCTGGTAATGATAAGTTATTTGAAAAACTTTGTAATCTTTTAGATATTAATAATTTAGTGGATGATCCAAGATTTATTGATAATTCTTCAAGAGCAAAAAATATGGATGAACTAAAAAAAATCTTTGAAAATAAGTTGTCTTCTAAAAATACAGACGTATGGGTAAAAGAAATGGAAAAAGAAAAAATTCCTTGTGGCCCAATATTTAATATAAAGGAAGCAGTTGAAAATCCTCAGGTTGATTCTAGAAATATGATTGTAAAAGCTTATCACAAAGTTATAGGTGACTTTAAACTAGCAGGTAATCCAATTAAAATGTCTTCATATAAAGATGAGAAAACTAGAGGTGATATTCCAGATTTAGATGAACACAGAGAAAAAATATTAAAAGAATTTAGTTAATTATTGTTGGTATTATCTTCATCAGAAACTGCTTGATCATTTTGCTCTTCAGCTGCAGAGACTTCATCTAAAGAAAGATCTCCTTCATCTGAGTCTGTGTCTTCGCTTTCTGGATTTTCAATATCTGGTTTAGCCGTTTCTGATAACTCTGCTAAATCTTCTTTAGAGACCTGTATTTTTTCAGGAGATTTTCTTGCTCGCTTAGAAGGAAGAATTGGGGCACCACTTTTTGATATTTCACCCTTGTACATACTTTCAAAATCATCGCCAACTTCTTCATCATCCTCTGCTCCTTCATCTACCTGCTCAACATGTTTTCTTAATTTATAAATTGCACTATCTGTTAAATCTGAAACTTTAATGTTTTCTTCTGCAATTTCTCTTAAGGAAATCACTGTATTCTTATCATTGTCTTTATCTAGAGTTGGCTCAACACCGGCGTTAAGTTGAGTTGCTCTTTCTTTAGCTACTAAAACTAACTCGTAAGGACTATCTACTTTATCTATACAATCTTCTACTGTAACTCTAGCCATGCGGAGTATCTATACAGTGCAATTTAAAAAATCAAGAAAATTTTATATATATTTTGGATTAAGCTTATTTCTTACTAAAAAAAGAAGAATTATTGAAATAGAAATGTAAGTAAAGGATACAAAAGCAATTTGTTCAATTGAATATCCTTGATCAATTAAAATTCCAAAAAGAGCAGTTCCAAAAGCTGTTGAAAAAACCATCAATGCTGTTGAAAGTGCCTTGATAGATCCAATGTGTTTAACTCCATAAATTTCAGCCCACGTAGAAGATCCCAAAACGTTGGCAAGTCCATTCGAAATTCCAATTAAACCTAGAAATATAAATGATGTTATTGGTGTATTAAAAAAAATCAAAACTAAAGTAGATAGTAATAAAGGAATGTTCATAAAAATAAGTAATTTTCTGCTAGTGAATTTGTCAATTAAAAAACCAGAAATCAATAAAGTTAATACTGATAAAATTGAATAAACCATAAATGATTGAGCAATAACAAAAGTCCCCCAATCTTTAGACTCAGTGATAAATGATTGATAAACGAATACCCCTGTCGCTATCCAGGGCATTGCTAACATATTTAAACAAATGATATAAAATCTATAATCTTTTAAAACTTCAATTCTTTTCCAATGAAAAATATCTTTTTCTTTTTGTTCATGTTCCTCTAATTCTTCCCTTGAGTCAAAATTTAAATTTTTAATCAAAACAAAAGACGTTGTAGGCAAAATTATCAAAATCAAAATTGAAATAAAAATCCAAATATTTTGCCAACTTGTAATAGTTAAAATATAAACTATTAAAACTGGTAAAATAAATTCTGCAGTAGAAAGACCAAACCAACTTGTGCTTAATGCCTTACCTCTAGATTTTGTAAAGTATCTAGAAATAGTGGTTGTAGCGGTATGAGACATCATCCCTTGACCTGAAAATCTCATTAAAAATATAGCTATAAATAGAAAAATAATTGATGAAATCTTTGAAAATAAAAAACATGAAAAAGAAAGAAGTAAAGTAACAAAAAAAGCAAATCTAAAAATATCGATATCATCAATTTTTTTTCCCACCCAAATTAAAAGAAAGCTACTTAGTAAGGTTGCAGAAGCGTAAATTGATCCAAATTGTCCCTGTGTGATAGAAAGGGCATCACGTATGCTGTTATTAAATAAACCAAGAAAAAAACTCTGTCCAAAACTTGAAAAAAATGTAAATATAAATCCAAATAGAATTACTTTTAAACTCAAACTCTTAAACATATAAAAAAATTATGACTTGTAATGTTGCTTTCATAGGTCTTGGGGTAATGGGCTACCCAATGGCTGGTTATATATCAAAAGCTGGACACAATGTAACTGTTTTTAATAGAACTAAATCTAAAGCAGAGAAATGGATAAGTGAATACAAAGGTAAAATGGCGGAAACACCGGCCGAAGCAGCAAAAAATGCTGAATATATTTTTACATGTGTAGGAAATGACAATGATTTAAGAGAAGTTACTTTTGGTGATAATGGAATTTTTAAAACAATCAAAAAGGGATCTATATATATTGATAACACAACTGCATCAGCTACTATTGCAAGAGAAATTCATGCTTATGCAAAACAAAATGGTTTTGGTTCTCTTGATGCACCTGTATCAGGTGGTCAAGCTGGAGCAGAAAATGGAGCTCTCACCGTTATGATTGGTGGAGACCAAGTAGACTTTGAAAAAGCAAAAGATAAAATCGATTGTTACAGTAAAAAAATGAAATTATTGGGTGGTCCAGGAAATGGTCAGTTAGCTAAAATGGTAAACCAAATTTGTATAGCAGGATTAGTTCAGGGTTTATCTGAAGCAATTAATTTTGGCATGAAGGCAGGATTGAATATGGAAGATGTTATAGAAGTAATTTCTAAAGGAGCGGCACAATCGTGGCAAATGGAAAATAGGTATAAAACTATGATTGATGATAAGTTCGATTTTGGTTTTGCAGTGGATTGGATGAGAAAAGATCTTAAAATTGCAATGGAAGAGGCGAAGAATAATGGTTCTTTGTTACCAGTTACTGAAATTGTTGATAAATATTATAGTGAAGTTCAAAGTATGGGTGGTAATCGATGGGATACATCAAGCTTAATTAAAAGATTTAGAAAGTAGTATTGTATGCAACCAGCATACTATGAAAATTTCGACGAAATAAAAAAAAAGATTTGGTTAATGTTAAACGATGCAGTAACTAATCGAGCATCGCAATTTAGAATACCTACTTTTATATGTGGTGATCAATCTGATTTTGATGGAAGAATTGTAGTTCTTAGAAAATCAAACCAAAAAGATAACATTGTTCAATTTCATAGTGATATTAGATCAGATAAAATTGAGAAATTGAAAAGAAATCCAAAGGCAGCAATGCTTTTTTATGATAAAGAAGAAAAAATCCAAGTCAGATTAAAAGTTGAGTGTCTAGTAAACCATAATAATGAAATTACAAAAGAATCTTGGTCAAAAACTCAACACATAAGTCGAAAATGTTATTTGGTTGATAATGATCCAGGTTCAGAATCCAAAATACCTACATCTGGATTAAAACCAGAATTAGACAATTTTGAATTTACAATGGAACAAAGTGAAGAAGGTTATAAAAATTTTACAGTGATTCAATGTAAAATTAAATCTGTTGAATGGCTATATCTAGCAGCTAAGGGTCATAGAAGAGCTCGCTTTGATCTGGAGAAGAAAAAAGATACTTGGTTAGTTCCTTAATTTATTTTTCAATAGCAAAGAGTTTTTTCTTTAGTTTAGATGGTAAACTAGCAAACCACTCACTTTCTTTGCCAGATTCTGGTAAAACAGCTCCATATTCAATCATTTGCGATGGTGGTAAATCAATTATGTATACCCAAATCTGAGTCTCATCTAACTTAGATTTTTTTGCTAATATATCTTTTAAGTCTGAAATTAATCTATCTTTAACTTCTTTTGATCTTCCTGCTCTAATTTGACCAAGTAAAAATAAAGATGGTTCCTTTACTTTTTTTCCTCCCATAAAATGATTATTTTTTTTTGTCTTATTAAATATTACTTGAGCAAAATAAGTGTTAGCTCCAGTGACTTGATTGTGAACCTTTGTAATACCTTCTGCTAAATTCTTTTGTTGTTTTGGTGACAGGTTAAAATTTGAATTAGTTACTGTATAAGTAGGCATAAATAAAAAATATAAATTTTTAAAATTTTTCTAATTATAACGATTGGTTATTTTTATACAAAGGTTTTTAAATTATCGGGATATTACAAAATATCTAGGTTGTATTCAATTTATTTATTTGTCTTTTTAGATAATAAATTTATTGATAAAAAATTTTATTGTGTAAAAATTTTATTAAGGAGGTTAAGTCTATGAAATCACCACCAGATACTTAGCTGGTGAGAATCAGTTCAAATAAAACCATAAATAAAATCCATTATGTGGATTTAGCCAAAGGGCATAACTAAGGGGAGCTCTTACGGCACAACCTAAGAGCGACCCCCTTTCAATTTAAAAAATACTTTTGGAATATTTTTTCCAATTATCTTGATAGTGTTTTGTATTTTCCCAAACTGCTTTTTTTTCCTCTTCAGTTACTTCTCTAACAATTTTTCCAGGTGATCCTACAACTAATGAATTATCTGGTATTTCTTTATTTTCAGTAATTAAAGCCTTTGCTCCAATAATACAATTTTTACCAATTTTTGCTTTATTTAGAATTACCGCACCTATACCAATAAGACTGTTATCACCAATTGTACATCCATGTAGCATGACTAAGTGGCCAACGGTAACGTCCTTTCCAATTTTAAGAGGACAACCTGGATCTGTGTGTAATACGCAACCGTCTTGAACATTAGAACCTTCGCCAACATGAATGTTTTCTATATCCCCCCTTAAAGTTGCATTGAACCAAATACTTGTATTTTTTTCTAATGTCACGTCACCTATAACAACTGCATTAGGTGCTACCCAATTTTCGCCAGAGTTTTTTGGTTTTTTATCTTTTAAATCGTAAAACATAATTTATATATTATTACATCATGCCAATTCAAACTCCAATATGTGATTTTGGGCAAAAAGCTCATAACTTTAAATTAAAATCTACAGATAATGAAATATTATCTTTAAATGATGTTAAAGGTGAGAATGGAACTTTAATTATGTTTATCTGTAATCACTGTCCGTATGTTAAAGCAGTAACAAGAGATATTGTAGAAGACTGTAACACATTAAAAAAAATTGGAATTAACTCTGTAGCTATTTGTGCTAACGATGCTGAAAATTATCCAGAAGATTCTTTTGACAATATGATTGAATTTGGAAAAAAAAATCAATTTAATTTTCCCTATCTTAGTGATGAAACACAAGAAATTGCTAAAACTTATGATGCCGTGTGTACACCCGATTTTTTTGGTTACAATAAAAATTTAGAACTTCAATATAGAGGGAGGTTAAGAGAGCTCAAAAACTTAATTCCTGTAAGAAATGGAGAAAGTGATTTGCTTAAAGCTATGAAGCAAATAGCTGAAACTGGCAAAGGACCTAAAAATCAAATACCCAGCGCTGGTTGTGGTATTAAATGGAAACAATAAAAGATGTTCTTAATAGTTACAAGATCTTTTCCACCAGAGTTAGGAGGTATGCAAAGTTTGATTTGGGGACTTAGTAAAGAAATGTCTAAAAACTTTATGATAAAAGTTTTTGCTGATTATCAAGAAAACCATAAAGAGTTCGATAATAAAGAAAACTTTTCAATTGAAAGAGTTGGAGGGATAAAATTTTTGAGAAAAATAAGAAAAGCTCAGCTTATTAACGAGTTTTTAAAAGATAACAAAGTAAAGGGAATTATTGCAGATCATTGGAAAAGTTTAGAATTAATAAAGACTGATAAAAAGAAATTTTGCTTGATACATGGTAAAGAAATTAATCACCCTGTAGGTAGTTCTATAAACAGAAGGATAAAAAAAATTTTAAGTGAAACTGAAAAAATAATTGCTAATTCAGAATATACTAAAAATTTAGCGATTAATAAAGGAATAGATAAGGATAAAGTAAAAGTAATTAATCCTGGAGTTCATACTGTTGAAAAATTGGATCACAAATCTTTAGGTAAGGTTGAAAGTTTGCTTAAAATTAAATCACCAAGATTAATAACAGTTTCTAGGTTTGATAAAAGAAAAAATCATGAAAAAATAATTATGGCTTTAAGAAATTTAAAACAATTATACCCGAACATTGTATATATATGCATTGGTCATGGCGAAGAAGAAGATAATTTGAAAAAATTAGTCCAAGAACTCGATTTAAGTTCACAAGTTATGTTTTTTAAAGATATAAGTAATAATCTTAAAAATGCTTTAATAGCTAAATCAAATATTTTTGTCATGCCTTCAATTATTCATAAAACGTCAGTAGAAGGTTTTGGGATATCATATGTTGAAGCTGCCCAATACGGTATTCCCTCTCTTGGTGGTAAAGATGGAGGAGCATCTGATGCAATAGAACATGGTAAAACTGGGATTATCTGTGATGGAAATAATCTTGATGAGATCTACTCATCATTGAAATTGATGATTGAGAATAAAAAATATATTGAGTTAGGAAAAAATGCTAAAAAATTTGTGTCAAAATTCCAATGGTTTGAAATTATTAAAGAATATAAAAAAATTCTTAATTAGATAAAAATTTATTTAATCTCTCAAAAACTTTTTCTGCACTTAAATTTTTTAAATCAGTGACTTGGATCGGTTTAAAATTTTCTCTCTCAATATTTACTTTATAAGCAGTTGTATGTCCTCCAAATAAAGTTAAACCTTTAGCACCAACATGAGCTGCTATGTGAGCGGGACCCGTATCATTTGCAACTATAAAAGAACTGTCTTTTATAATTTTAGTTAACTGTAAAATATTCAAAGATTTTTCATTGTCTAATAAAGTTATAGCATTAAAATTTTTAGCTTGATCTATTTCATTTGGTCCTGGAGCTAGGACTATTTTATACTCATTGGTATATTTATCAGAAATTAGTTTTATCAATTCGTTATAATAGGGCCATTTTTTAGATGCTAAGTGCGGCGAACAAAATGGAAATAACAGAATATATTTTTTTAAATCATATTGATTTTTTATTTCTTCAACTTCAACTGAAGCCCAACTGAAATTTGGTTTCAAGGTATTTTTAGTACTTAATTTGGAGGTTTTAAGTTGATGATCAAATCTTTCAAGAACTGATAATTTATCAAACTCTTCTTTACCTTTGTCTGGTGGTAAAGTTGTTAGTGAACTCGACCAAGTATCAAGATTTGCTTTTGGATATAAAATATTTTTATAGAAATTAGTTCTTGAGGAATTTTGTAGATCAAAAATTCTTATAAAATTATATTTTTTTAACTCGCGCATTAAAAAATATAGGTAAATTAAATTATATTTTGGTAATCTTTTATCTAAGATTACATCATGAATATATGGATTTTTCTTAAATAGCTCTAAATAAGGTTTTGTTGTTAAGAGATAAATTTGATCATTTCTAAAATTTTCAGATATGTCTTGAATTGCACCGCTAGCTTGCGCTATATCTCCTAGAGATCCATGTTTTATAATCAAAATGTTAGACATATTTTTAACAAGATAGCACAGTATTTAATTTTATGAATAAAATTATAATTGAGGTCTCAATTGGTGAACTTTTGGATAAGATTTCAATTTTAGAAATTAAACTACAGAAAATAAAAAATCCTGAAAAACTAAGATTTATTAAAGATGAGTATTCAATATTGAAAGATCAACTTGAGAAAAAAATAAAATCAAGTGGTGAACTTAATGAACTTTATAAATCCTTAAAAGAAATAAATTCAAAACTTTGGGTTATAGAGGATGAAAAAAGATTATGCGAAAAAGAAAAAGAATTTGATGAAAAATTTATTAAACTTTCAAGAGAAGTTCATTTTTTAAATGATGATAGGGCAAAAATAAAGCTTGAGATAAATAATTTAACAAATTCAAAAATTAAAGAAATCAAAGAGTATACTAATTATTAATTTTTTTTAATCTAATAAAAATCAGTGATTTATTGATGAGGAAAAATTCCAGGAACAATCAAAACTCGGTATATACACCCTAGATAATTCTGTGTTACCAAAATAATGGTGAAAAACATTCAGCCAATTATCAACTTGCAGAGGTTTTTTATCCTGGCTTCCAACTTGAGCAGTTATAACACCTTTTGGTTTCAAAATTCTGACTAAAGACTCCATATTTTTTGATGCTAAATCTATACAGAACTGGTCATCATTTAAATCCACGAATATATGATCGTAAGTATCCTCTCTTACAGATTTAATACTTTCAAATGCATCTCCCCAAACACATTTTACAGAATTTTTTTCTGTTGCTTTTTTACCTATATCACCTAAATGTTTATTACAAACTTCGACCACTTCGGGATCAAGTTCATACCAATCAATAAAATTAAATTTCTTTGCAATACATTCCCGTGCAACTCCACCGTCACCACCACCAATTATTGCCGCTCTTTCGTTTTTTTTATTCAATTTTAAGCCTGCACCAACAAAAGTTGAGCTATATAAATGTTCGTCTGAAGCTGCAACTTGAATTTCACCATCTATAAACAATGATTTACCAAATTGTTCTAAATCTAAGATTTCTATATGTTGTCCCATTTTTGATTTAAAATCCTCAAGAACATCATTAACAACATAAGATTTTTGTAAACCAGCTGAGCTGTAAATATCATGATATAAAGATCTTGTATCTCTATTAAATTCCTTTTTAACGATTCTTTTATGTTTAAATTCTTTTCTAATTATATCAATGGCTACAGAAGGACTAATTTTTCCACATGTAAAAAAATCAAAACTAATTATTCCATGTTCGGGAAACGTATGAAAACTAATATGACTTTCAGCGAGCAGAGCTAAAATTGTAAAACCTTGAGGTTCAAATTTATACTTTGAAATATTTAAGATTGTTACGTTAGCAGCTTTTGCAATTTTTTTAATTACCTTCTCATAAATAGATGGGTCATATTCTTTATTAGCCCCAATTATATCTAAAGTAATATGCTCCCCAACCTTAATCATCTTACCCTTTTTTATAGTTTTTAGCCTTTTCCAAAACTTTTTTCATTTCCTCAAATGAAAGAATTTTTGGGTTTCCTAACTTTAAAGCAATAGTATATTGATGACAAATGTTTTCTACTTCTTGTGCAAGTTCAAAAGCATCCTCTAAATTTTTTCCAAAAGCAACCTGACCGTGATTAGACATCAAACAAGCACTTCTATTTTCTAGAGCTTTAATAACATTTTTAGATAACTCTTCTGTTCCAAAAGTAGCGTATTCTGCACATTTAATGTCATCTCCCCCTGCAAGAGCAATCATGTAATGAAACGGTGGAATTGGTTTTCCATGTGAGGATACAGCTGTTGCGTGTGGAGAATGAGCATGAACGATAGCATGGGCCTCTTTTTTATTTGCATAAATATCTCGATGAAATCTCCACTCGGATGAAGGTTTATTAGCTGAATCTTTTTTTTCATCTTCATTTAAACCCATAAAAACAATATCTTCAGGTTTCAGCGTTTCATATTTTTTACCTGATGGAGTAATTAAGTATCCTTCTATATCATTCTCCCTCCCTCTTAGTGATATATTACCTGATCTAAGGGGTGAAAGGTTTGTAGAATTTAATTTTAAAGAATATTCAATAATTTGATTTCTTTGATCTAAATTTTTCATTTAAATAAATCTTTAAGTCCTTTTTCTGATGCTTCACATACACCTTTATCAGTAATTAAACCTGTAACATATTTTGCAGGTGTCACATCAAAAGCCAAATTCATAGCCTTACTTTTTTTTGGATATATATTAATCTTTTTTATATTACCCTCTTCATCAATTCCCTCCATGTGAGATAGTTCATTTGAATTTCTCTCCTCTATTGGAATATCTTTATGATTTTTAATATTCCAATCAATTGTTGAGCTTGGCAAAGCTACATAAAAAGGAATATTGTTATCATGTGCCGCTAATGCTTTAAGATAAGTTCCAACTTTATTACAAACGTCACCATTGGCTAAAGTTCTATCTGTTCCAACAATGCACATATCGATTTCACCTCTTTGCATTAAAATTCCACCAGTATTATCGGCAATAATTGTATTTTTAATACCCTCTTCATTTAATTCATAAGAAGTGAGATTCGCTCCTTGGTTTCGTGGTCGAGTTTCATCAGCCCAAACATGAACTGGGACACCTTTTTTATGTGCATGATAAATAGGAGAAGTTGCAGTTCCCCAATTGATCGTCGCAAGCCAACCAGCATTACAATGAGTCAAAATATTTACAGTATCTTTTTTTTTATTATAAATTTCTTCAATTATTTTAAGACCATTTAATCCTATATTCTCACAAAATTTGATATCTTCTTCACAAATTTCTTTCGCTTCGTTTAAGGCTATCTCTAAAATTTTATCATTATTAACACCTGATAATTTATTCATCATTCTATCAACTGCCCACTTAAGATTTATTGCTGTAGGTCTTGAATTTATTAAATACTCTGCAGATTTCTTTAAAAACGACTGATCATTATTTTCAATAATAGCCAAGACTAGTCCGTAAGCGGCAGTAGCTCCAATTAACGGAGCACCTCTCACTTCCATTAATTTAATCGCATTTATAGAGTCATTAACTGTTTTGAGATCTTTAATAATGAATTTGTGTGGAAGTTTCGTTTGATCAATAATTTTTACAACGTTATTTTCAAACCAAATAGTTCGATACTCTTTTCCTTCTATTCTCATTTATTCAAAACTCTACCAGCAACATTTTTTAATTTTTTAATAGTTTTTTTTGTTCTTTTTTCAGGAGCAGTGATTATAGCTACATCTAAACAATTATTTGTTGGATCTTTTGGATCAATATGTTTTTCAAAATTTTCTATTAAATTTTTAATCATATTTTTAGCTTTTGCGGCATTGCCTAAAAGTACTTTTACTACTTGTTGAACATCAACATTTTCATGGTCTGGATGCCAACAATCGTAATCTGTAACCATTGAAACTGATGCATATCTTATCTCAGCTTCTCTCGCTAATTTTGCTTCTGGCATATTGGTCATACCAATTACATCTGCGTTCCATGATCTATATAAATTAGACTCTGCCAATGTGGAAAACTGAGGTCCTTCCATAACTACATATGTGCCACTTCTTTGATATTCAATTTTTTCTTTTTTGATAGCTTCTTCACATGCATTCATTAAACCATTTGAGGTCGGATGTGCCATAGAAACGTGAGCTACAATTTCTTCATCAAAAAATGTTTTAACTCTTGCAAAAGTTCTATCTATAAATTGATCCACAATTACAAATTTTCCTGGAGATAAGTTTTCTTTTAACGATCCTACAGCAGAAACCGAAACTATATCTGTTACTCCTAATTGTTTTAATGCATCAATATTTGCCCTAAAATTTATATTTGATGGTGAAATAAAATGACCTCGTCCGTGTCTTGGTAGAAAGTAAACCTCTTTATTATTATAATTTGTTTTCAAGATTTGATCTGAAGGCTTACCCCAAGGAGTGTCTAAATTCAATAATTCTCTATTTTTGAACTCCTCAACATCATAAAGACCACTGCCACCTATTATTGCTAATTTATTCGTTGTCATGTCAAAAATTTAATTTAATTATACTTTTATAATTAACTTAAATGAATTTAAAAGACTATATTAGATCAATTCCAGACTATCCAAAAAAAGGGATTCTATTTAGAGATATAACAACTTTAATAAAAGATGAAAAAGCTTTTTCTGAAACAATCAACAGAATTGTAGAAAAAGCTAAGAAAATGGAAATTGATAAAATTGCAGCCATTGAGTCAAGAGGGTTTGTTTTTGCCTCTGCAGTCTCATATATAATGAATAAACCATTTATAATGCTTAGAAAAAAAAACAAACTTCCCGCAGACGTATATTCAACAGATTTTGAGCTTGAATATGGAAAAGCTACAATTGAGGTCCATAAGGATTCTATTAATAGTGGTGAAAAAGTTTTAATAATTGATGATTTAATTGCAACAGGTGGAACGGCAGCGGCGGCAGCAAAGTTAATTGAAATATCTGGAGGAAAAGTGGCAGCATTTATATTTGTAATTAACCTTTTTGATCTTAACGGCTCAGACAAATTAGTCAAAAAAGGTTACAAAGTAGAAAATTTAATTGAATTTCCAGGTCATTAATAAATAGTATTATAAAATTTAAAATGAAAAAAGTAATTGTTACTGGTGGACTTGGATTTATAGGGAGTAACTTAATAGAGGTTCTTCTAAAAAAAAGATATCAAGTTATTAATGTAGATAAAAACACATACTCAGCAAATTTTTATAATGTAAAAGAATTTAAAAAAAATAAAAACTATAGGTATATTAAATGTGATATTGCACATAAAAATTTATCTAAGATAATTAATAGATATAAACCAGTTGCAATTTTCAATTTAGCTGCTGAAACGCATGTTGATAGATCAATTGATGGACCTAAAAGTTTTATTCACAGTAACATCATTGGTGTATTCAACATTTTAGAAATTTTTAGAAAATATTCTAAAAATAATAAGAAATCCAAATTGATCCATATTTCGACTGATGAAGTTTATGGTGATATTTTGAATGGGAGAACTAAAGAAACACACCCTTATAATCCTAGCTCACCGTATGCAGCATCAAAAGCATCATCAGACCACTTAGTATTTTCTTATGTTAGAACTTATAAAATTCCAGCAATTATTACTAATTGTTCAAATAATTATGGACCCAAACAACATCCAGAAAAATTAATTCCAAAATTAATATACAACATCCTTTCAAATAAAGAGCTTCCTATCTACGGTAAAGGGATCAATTCAAGAGAATGGATTTATGTTAAAGACCACTGTGAGGCTCTAGTGAAAATCTTTGAAAAAGGTAAAATAGGAAATTTTTATAATATAGGATCAAACAAAAATTTGATTAATTTAGATATTTGTAAAAAATTATTAAAAATCGCAAAAAATAAAATTAAATATGGTAAAAATGTAAAGATTAAATTTGTCAAGGACAGGCCAGGACACGATGTGCGATATGCACTAAATAGCGATAAAATTATGAAAAAATTAGGATGGAAACCGAAAATTAATTTTGAAACAGGACTTAAAAAAACTTTTGATTGGTATCTAGATAATCTTAATTATTATAAATCTTTAAATAAAAAAGACATTAAAAATAGATTTGGTTTGAGAGAATAAATAAGCTAAATAATTTTTGGTAGCGGGAAGTGGGATCGAACCACTGACCTCGGGCTTATGAGTCCCGCGCTCTAACCAACTGAGCTACCCCGCCATTAAATTAATGTTGATTTATACTACTTATTTTTTTTCGTTCAAACAAGAAATTAAGAAATCGTCTTTATAAAAAAATCAAAGGCAGCTTAATAATTACAATCTTTTATAGGAACAGTTCTCTCGCATACTACGGTAAACATGACGGTAGGATGTCCACAAAGAATTTGCTTATGATAAGTGACTGTACTTTTTTCAAAACCTAAAATGTTCGCCATATTAACAATTATTTCAGGTGATAACTTCCACCATTTGAATGGCCCTCGATGTTGATCTGGAAGAAATGTCATGGATGGCGGAGACTTAGATCTAAATCCTCTAAATAAATTTTTTAATACATTTCTAAATGATTTTATACGAGCATATCCACCCATGTCAGTTATGATAATTTTTTCTTTAGTGTGAGAAAGCATTTTTTGCATTGCCAAGAATGGATTTTGAAGGTGCAAAAGTACAGCACATATCGTACTAATATCATAAAAACCAATATCATCAGGTAAATCATTTATATGGCACTCAATTAATTTTGAATTTGAGTTATTAGCTTTGTGAGCAAACCAAAATGCATTTCTTCTAGCACTTTCGTCTTTCATGAAGTTTTCTAGTTCTTTTCTCCAGTTATTCTTAACTCTCTGAACTACATCTCTGCTTTGAGTATTAATATCAAGATCTATTGCTGTAACATCACCTCCTAATTTTTCCATATGAAATGTAAGGTATCCAGTTGAAGGGCCAAGTTCTAGAACTGTTTTATTTTTAAAATCTACATTTCCTAAATAATTATTTACATTAGGCCTTAAATCCCAATCACCTTTTGTTGGTTCACTTAATCCAGGGAGATTTTGAACATGATAGAATTTACAATCCTCTATTGAAATTTTCTTATTAGGTCTATTTGTATAATTCATTTAAAATTTAACTTTGTATGACTGAATTTACTTTTAATTAATTAAAAAAATTTGTTAATTTGTCAACAATAAAATCACTAACTCTAGTGTTGGATTCATACGTTACCCCAGAAATATGTGGGGTTAAAATACAATTCATATTATTTTTAATTTTTTTAAAAAATTTTTTTTGTACAGGTTCATTTTCGAAAACATCTAAAGCAAAACCTGAAATCAAATTTTTATCATAAGCTTCTATTAATTCTTTTTCGTTAATAATTGAACCTCTTGAAGTATTGATAATTATTGGTTTTTTTTTCATTTTCGAAAAAGAACTTTTATTTATTAAATTCTTTGTTTCGTTCGATAAAGGTATGTGGAGTGAAATTATATCAGAATTTTTTAATAGATTTGATAAATTTGTAAATTTAAATCTATTTTTTCGGACCTCTGAGTATTTGTCATAAACCAATATATTTAATCCAATTAATGAACAATATTCAGAAACTTTTTTTCCTATTGACCCATATCCAATAATTCCTAGGGTCTTTTCTTTTATTTCTTTAGATTTTATAGTTGTTCTTGGCCACCTGCCTTTAGAAGTTCCATAATGCAAAAGTGGAATATTTTTGATTAATGACATTGAACATAACGCTACATATTCTGCTACTGACTGTGCATTCATACCAGTCGCTGGTTGAACATTAATTTTTTTTTGTAAACAATATTTTGTATCAATATTATCCAAACCTACTCCGAGTCTGCCAATATATTTAAGTTTATTTGCGTGATTTAAAATATTTTTATTTACTTGTGTTTTATTTCTTACTATTAAACAATCGTAATCATTAATAATATTAATAATTTCTTTGGAATTTTTCCAAAGGTTTTCGTTATAGTGCACTTTGAAATTACTTTTTAACTTGCTAAGACTTTTTTTATTAATAAATTCTGTTACTAAAATTTTAATCATTAATTTAAATAAATTCTATAAATCTCTTAACCAAAGACCTTCTGGCAGTGGGACTAATAATAAATTTTTGAAACCGAAGTATAACAAAAAAATAAATATACTTCCCAAAATCATATATAAAACAATTCTCTTAATTGCTATATTTAAACCTGAATTTATTAAAACAATCAAATTAAAAGATATAAGGCTTGTGATAACAAAGCCAGCTCTTTCCAAAAAATATATCCACATAAAAAAGACGGCTATCAATAATATAACTTTTATAAATGAAATTTTCTGATTAATTACTTTAATTTCAAATCTGAAGGACCTTACAATTAAGATTATTGATAGAATAATTAATATTGAAGTCATTGCAAATGGAAACACTGCTCCAAAAGGACTTAATGTGCTCGCTTCGTAAAAAAGAATAAAAGAAAGGATTACAAAAAAAACGCCAGAAATAAAAGAAATTTTATCCTTAATTAGTTTAAACATTTTTTCTCCTATTGTAGATTTTTTTTAATGCCGGTAAAAATAAACCCATTAATATAAAAATAACTAAAATGATTGAAATTGGTCTTGCAAAATAATTGGCTAAAATATTATCTTGCGCATTCCCAATTATGTAAGCTTGAACAAAACCTTGTTCTGCTATTTGTCCTAAAACTAATCCTAAAACTATAGGTGAAGCCTTAAAACCAGCTCTATTTAAAATCCAACCTACCAGTCCAAAGAAAAACATAAAGTACACATTAAGAATATTATTTTGAATTGAATAGCTTCCAATGATTGTTAAAAATATAATAATTGGAATTAAAACCTCCTTAGGTATTTTTATTATTGATTTGTAAGCATATCTGCCCATTAATAGTCCTAAAGGTAACATTATTATCGTTGCTAAAAATAATCCAAATATGAATGTGTAAACTATCGAGGATTGTTGTGTAAATAATGTATCTCCAGTTCTAATCCCTTGAACAAGTAAAGCTCCTAAGATTACTGCATCAGGTGGTGTGCCAGGAATACCGAGACAAAGAGTAGGAATAAATCCACCACCAACTGTTGCGTTATTTGCGGTTTCTGAAGCTATCAATCCTTCTGGCTCCCCTTTTCCAAAATTATCTTTATTTTTTGAGGCTCTTTTTGCTTCACCATAAGAAACAATACTTGCTATACTCCCCCCTGCACCTGGAAGAATTCCAATAAATGTTCCAATCAAAGCGCCTCTCACTGCTTCAAATTTTTTTTTAAAGACTATTAAAAATGACTCTTTTAATCTCAAATTTTTTGGTGTTTCGCTATCACTAAGATGTTTTCCTTTCATGCTTGTTAGATCTAAAATTACTGGGATACAAAAAAGACCTATCATTGCACTTACGATTTCTATTCCACTATTCAAAAAACTAATATTCCATGTCATTCTTATATCCCCACCTACTACTGCTACACCAATCATAGACATTAAAAGACCAATACAAGCACCAATTAGGGATTTTATATTATCTCCTTCAGCTAATGTTGAGATTAAAGTTAAGCCTAAAATAGCTAACCAAAAATACTCTGTAGGTCCGAACTTTAGTGAAACACTTGCTAATGGAGGAGCAAATAATGCCAAACATATTACTCCGACTAATCCTCCAATAAATGATGACATACAACTTATAGACATTGCTAAATCTCCATTTCCATTTTTAGCCATCGGATATCCATCAAATGTAGTTGCAACAGCTGATGGAGTGCCTGGTGTATTAATCAATATTGCCGACCAAGAACCTCCAAAAATTGCACCTGTATAAATAGCACCTAAAACTATTAATCCGGAAGATGGTTCAAGGGCAAATGTGAAGGGAACTAATATAGCAACTGCCATAGTTGCTGAGAGTCCTGGCAAGGCACCAATAATTATCCCTGCCAAAACTCCCGAAAATGCTAAGCCTAAATTAATTAGACTTAAAGATGACAAAAAATCTGCAAAAATATTTGTCATTTAAAGGACTTGATTATTTAATTAAACCAAGTTCTTTAGCAATAGCTTTATTTGCTTTTTGTTGTTGTTTCATAAATTTTTTAACGTCCTTATGACCAATATTTACAACTACAAAAGCATTGTCTTCCATTTGTTTAATAAATGCAGGGTCAGAATTTATTTTCATAATTCTGTCCGACCATTCTTTTACTGTTGCTTTAGATGCAGACTTTGGAAGCGCATATCCTCTGTAAGCACCAGAAACAATATTATATCCAAGTTCTTTAAACGTAGGAACGTTTGGAAATGCTGGTAGTCTTTCTTCAGAAGCAACTGCAAGCATTCTAACTTTTTTTCCTTGTTTTGCTGCAACTGTTGAATAGCCAGCTTCAGCTAAAACTTGTTTACCTAATAATGCTTGTACTGCTGCACCTGTTCCTTTGAAAGGTACATAGGTAGTTTTAACTTTAGCTTTTTTATTTAAGCTTATAATTAAAAGATGATTTGCTGAGTATGTTCCCGATCCACTAAATGTAAGTTTTCCTGGATTTTGTTTTGCATAATCTAACAAGTCTTTTAAACTTTGATAAGGACTAGAAGCTTCAACTAAAATTGCATCAGGTGTGTAATGGAAAAATGAGAAAACATTTACGTCCTCAGTTTTATAACCAGCTTTTTCACCCTTTGCTATTGGTTGCATAATTATGTGAGGAAGATTTACGCCCATGATAACACTTCCATCACCTTTCTCTGAATTTAATGAAGACCAACCAACTGATCCTCCACCACCTGGTTTATATTGAACAACGATATCATCATTATAAATACTTTTGTAATATGGCTGTTGCATTCTAGCAGTAACATCAGATTCACCACCTGGACCAAATGGAATTATGTTTGTGACACCTGCATTAGCACCACTCAAACTTAAAATTAAAAGTGATAATACTGCAAGAAATCTTTTAAAATGAGATTTTAATTTCATTAGATATCTCCTTGAGTTTATTTGTTTAAAGAATTTAGGTTAAATTCATTAATAGAAGTTGTCAATATGCATAAAAAATCAATTTTTATAGATTTTAAATTATTAATATGGTTTTAATAAACTAATTGCTAAAATGAAAATAATTGAAATTCAGGAAAAAACAGTCCCAATAAGTTCAGAAATCCAGAATGCGTATATTAATTTTAAAAAAATGGATTGTAGTGTAGTTGCAATTAAAACTGATGTTAAAAAAGATGGGAAATTTATTACAGGTTATGGATTTCATTCAAATGGTAGATACGCTGTAAGTGAACTTTTAACCAAAAGATTTATCCCTAGATTAAAAGAATCTAAAGAGGAAGATGTCTTAAACAATGAGGGAGATAACTTCAGCCCAGAGAAAATTTGGAAAATTTTAATGAAAAATGAGAAACCAGGTGGTCATGGTGAACGGAGCACTGCAGTTGGTGCGATAGATATGGCTATTTGGGATATTGTCTCAAAAATTGAGAATGTACCTTTATATGAATATCTCGCGGAGAGATATGGTGATGGGACTTTTAAAAACAAGATCTTTGTTTATGCAGCTGGTGGTTACTATTATCCAGGTAAGGATATTCAAATGTTACAAGACGAAATGAAAAGTTATATGGATTTAGGATTTACTACTGTCAAAATGAAGATTGGGGGTGCTTCTTTAAGTGATGATTTGAAAAGAATTGAAAGTGTTTTAAAATTAGTGGGTGATGGAAAAAATCTTTGTGTGGATGCAAATGGTAGATTTGATTTAAAAACAGCGATAGAATACGGAAAAGCTTTAGAACCACTAAATCTAAAATGGTATGAAGAAGCAGGTGATCCATTAGATTTTGATCTTAATTCAGAATTATCAAAAAATTATAAAAATAGTCTTGCTACGGGGGAAAATCTTTTTTCTATGCAAGATTCAAGAAATTTAATTAGGTACGGTGGAATGCGAAAAAATATTGATTGGCTCCAGTTTGATTGTTCTCTAAGTTATGGGCTGGTTGAATATCTTAGAACTTTAAAAATGCTTAAAGATAATAATTGGAGTTCTACAAGGGTAATACCTCATGGTGGACACCAAATCTCATGTAATATTGCAGCTGGATTAAATTTAGGTGGAAATGAAATCTATCCAAGTTTATTTCAACCTTTTGGAGGGTTTCCAGATTTATCTACGGTAATGGATAGTTATGTAACTTTTCCGAAATTTATCGGGATGGGATATGAAAATAAAAAGAAACTAATTGATTTGTTATCAAAATTATTTAATTAAAATTTTCTTTAGATATTGGTTTTCCATATTTCTAATATTTTTGCAATTTCAAGAGACTCATTTATATTTACCAAGTTTTTCAAATTATTGGTTCCTTTTGTAAAAAAAGAAGAACTTAACTCTACTTGATAATCATAGACATTCTTATTCGAATTAATAATTTTTTTAAAATAACGACTTTTAGTTTCCACCTCAATAAAAGACTTGTTCGAAGGCAGCCAAGGCTCTTTGATAGTAATTGAAGCTTTTTCTAGAAATATTTTACAAGAATTATCTAAATTTTCTTTTAAACTTACTCTTCCTACAGCGTGAATATTATCATCGATTTTTAAATCAATTTCTCCATCAATATCGACATCTGTTTCACACAAATTGAATTTTGATCGAATAACTTTCATTTCCTTATCTTTTTTAAAGAGATTAAAAAAACTTACAGGATAACAACCTAAATCAAGAATGGATCCACCTCCCAATTTTTTACTAAATAACCTTGAATCTTTTCTTATTTTTTTTACTTTAAACCCAAAACTTGATTCGATCTTTTTAATTAGACCCATTTCTGTTTCTTTAATTAGATTTAATAGAATTTCGGTTTGAGGATGTGCCCTGTAAGCGATCGCTTCAATAAAATCATCTTGATTATCTTTTAATAAATCATGAAGTTCTTTGACTTCATTTAAATTCATTCCCAAAGGCTTCTCGCATAAAATTTTTTTATTACTTTTGGATGCTTTTTCTACGAGAGTTTTATGAGTGTTATTTAGTGTTGAAATATAAATCACATCTACTAAATCTGATTTTATTAAATCATCGTAATCATTAAAAAATTTGATGTCTTTTGAAAGCTTATAAGCTTCTTTTTTTGTTTCGCTAGCTATCGCTGTCAGATTAAAAATTGAAGATTTTTTTTGCAAACAATTAAAATATTGTTTGCCCATATTCCCAAAACCAATAATTCCCCAATTAATCATTATCAATTAAATATGTAATCTATATACAATATTTAATTTTTTGTGTCTTATTTAACTTAATCAAAAATGATGAATTAATTGGGAAATAATTGTTTTTTAGAAAATAATTAAACCAAATAAAAATAGGCCAGCTGATGCTGCTGCAGAAAAATATATTTTTTTTCTAGACTCGTTTTTTTGATTTAATTTAACTCTGTTCAATAGAATATTTATATCTGTTCTTTTTGATAAATCATTGGGTTTATCTTGAACCGTGTATTTTTCAATAAGCTTTTTTCTAACACTTGAGGCTAAATTTTTCATATTCAGATTAAACCACTGTATTTGTTTTTTAACAACTAAAATCATAATGAAAGATAAATTCCTAGACTAGCTAATAGCAGAACTAAAACTGTCAAGATAAGAATATTTTTCTTAAGTTCTGCACTTTCATCTTTCTGAAGTTTTGATTTTAATACGTTTATATCTACTCTTCCTGATGGGGTTCCATTTAATTTTAAAGGCTTTTCAGCATCATTAATATCTTTCGGGGTGTTGATATTACTTTCCATATTTGCAAAGCCTTTATTATTCATATTGATATTAAAACATCTAAGTAACTAGCCGACAATTTAAAGAAAGTTCAAAGTGGGTCACATTTTAATTGACTCATGTTCATTTTGGGTCATAAATCAGCTTTTTTGTAATATGACTTCAACAAAGGTAGATTTTACTAAAGTTTTTAATGATGATCAAATTTATGATCAACTAATGTCCAATTATGAACAATTAGGGTCAGATTGGATTGCTCATCAATGGAATTGGATGAACAATATATATAAAGCTTTTAAGGATCATTATAAGTATCTCATCATAATTTCATTAATTGAAAAAACCTTACAATTTTATGATCAAATGAATATTAAATTACGTTTTGATGAGTTTTATGCAAAACCATATTTTCAAATTGAAAAATTTAACATCACAGAGCTTTGTGAAAAATTAAGTTTACCAAAAGAAACTGTTAGAAGAAAAGTTTTGGAACTAGAGAAAATGGGTGTATTAAAAAGAAAAAAAAAACAAATATTTATTGACCGATCTGTATTCTCGCATGTAAAACCTTCAAGACAAATTAGATTTACTTCTAGATATATTCATTTGTTTTGTGAAATCTTAAATAATCAAAAAATTTTACCAAAAAAATTAGAGATTAAAACTATAGAAAATTTAGTCAAAAAAAACTTTAGTATATGTTGGAGATGGTTTTATAGATTACAAATCCCACTAGTAATTGGTTATCACAAGATGTTTGAGGATCTATCAACATATCATATATGGGGTACAGTAGCTATGAACCAAGCTTTTAATTATAAACAAAAAACAAAAAATACGAATGTTTATGCTTTAACTCCAGACTATAAATCTTTTAATGAAAATCTAATTACAGGTTCGGGTGCTTCCGCCGGCGTGAGTGCAATGTCTATATCAGACATGACAGAAATTCCTCGTGCAACAGTCATAAGAAAATGCAAATATTTGATAAAAAACGATTTTCTTAAGCTGAATGATAAAAAACAATACATTCTAAGTGGACTAAATGTTACAAAAGTTTTACCTTACCAAAGAGAAATTTTTAGATATAAGGCTAAATTTTTAAGAAAGATGATTAATCTTTTAATTATCACATAATATTCTTTTCAAATTTAATTATTTTAACTATAAACATCTCTTAAGAAAGAGTTTATGGGTATTGTTACAACAATAGCTCCTATAATTCTTGCACTTATCATGCTTGGATTGGGGCTAAGTCTAAAGATTGAGGATTTTGCAAGAATATTTATAACTCCTATAGACTTTATTGTTGGTTTTATTTCTCAATTAATCATTCTTCCTTTAGTTGCTTTTTTGTTAATTGCAATCTTTAGAATACCCTCTGAGATAGCAATAGGAATTATGATCATCGCTTCTGCTCCTGGAGGGGTTACATCAAATATTTTAACTAAATTTGCTAATGGAGATGTAGCATTATCAATATCGTTAACAGCTATAATTAGTTTAATAAGTATTATTTCAGTTCCATTTATAATTTTTACATCTGCTGACCTATTAGGAATAACAAATATCGGAGAAAATATATCAATTATAAATATCGCTCTTAAAATGTTTTTAGTGGTAACTGTACCAGTTGTTTTAGGTATGATTATTAGAAAATTTGCAGAAAAATTTGTGATAAATAAAATTAAATTTTTTGATAATCTTAATATTATATTATTTTTAATTTTTTTCTTTGCAGCATTTTATGAAGAGAGAGAAAATATTTTGGATATTTTTGCTCAAGCAGGTCCTATTGCCCTTACTTTAAATATAACAATGATGATTATTGCATATTATCTATCTAGAGTTTTTGCATCTGGAATAAGCCAACAAAAATGTATTGCTATTGAATGCGGATTACAAAATGGTACTCTTGCTATTTTTGTATCTACTCAAATATTTGGCGCTGATATATTGTACGTTATCCCTACCGCAGCTTATGCTTTGATAATGTACATTACAGGTCTTATTTTTGTTTTTTTTCTAAGGAGTAAAGTCTAACTATTCTTGTAATTAGTTCGTTTCAGGGGCTCAACTTGAACTTTTAAAGGATATTTATTTTTCTCAATTTCAATAAATAGTCTCTTTGTTTGAAGTTCTTTTAGGGAAAGATCATTTTTTATATAACCAAAGACTAAGTTTTTTTTAAAATTAAATGAATAGTTTCCAGATGTAGATCTTCCAATTATTTTATTTTCGAGATAGATAGGTTCATCATGTAGCAATAATGGCTCTCCTGGTTTACTATCCTGCAATACAAACATAGCAAATCTACTTTTAATTTTATTTTTTCTTATTTTTTCTAATGCTTGTTTACCGATAAAATCTACGTCTTTCTTATAACTTATTGTGAAAGATAAACCTGCTTGATATTGGTTTTCCTCAGGTGAAATGTCATGTCCCCAATGTAAAAAACCACTTTCCATACGCATAATATCCATTGCATGCATTCCACAATTTGAGAGATTAAAATCCCTACCCTTTTCGATTAGAAGTTCATATATTCTTTTTGCATCTTTAATATCAAAATATAATTCATAACCTAATTCACCCACGTAAGATAATCTTTGAGCCCAAATCTTAATTCCATTTAAAACAACGTATTTTGCAGTCCCAAATTTAAAATTATCATTGTCATAACTACTTTCACATATACTTTGTAGCAATTCTCTACTTTTTGGTCCAAATACCCCAAATACACATAACTCATCTGTAACATCACTTAATTCTATATCTTTAGAGAGATGTTTTCTTATATGAAATTTATCTCTTTCTCTAGTTGTCGCGGAACTAATTATTCTAAAATAATTTTTCTCAATACAAACAACTGTTAGATCTGTTTCAATTCCACCATCAGTATTGAGCATTTGTGTATAGACGCACTTTCCAGGTTCATTTTTAATATTAGCAGTACAAATTTTTTGAAGTTCTTCGTGTGCTTTATTTGATTTAATCTCAAATTTTGAAAAAGGAGTTAAATCAAATAAACCAACATTTTTAATAGTGTTATTGGTTTCATACTCTGCTGAGGGATACCAATTTTGATAATTATAACTATACTCATACTCAGTCTTTTCACCATCCAAGGCAAACCACATAGGCCTTTCGTATCCTCCAGATACACCAAAACATGCACCAAAGCTTTTTAGATTATCATGATGTGGAAGAGTTTTAACATTTCTAGAAGTTTTATGTTGTTTAAATGGCCAATGCATCCCATACAAATCGCCTAACGACTCAGTTATTCTTTTTTTAATAAAACCTAATTCGGAGTGAAATTTTTGAAATCTTTTTATATCATAACTAAAGATATCTTCATTGATATGACCAGTCATTAGCCACTCAGCCGTAATCTTACCAACACCTCCGCCTGTTCCGATTCCAACACTGTTTAAACCACAACACACAAAAAAATTCTTAATTTCAGGAACTTCACCTAACAAAGCATTGGTATCTGGAGTAAAAGACTCAGGACCTGAAAAAAATTTTCTTATACCTGCGGTCTCCAAGACTGGAAATCTTTTTATTGCAGAAGCTAAATAGGGTTCAAAATGCTCAAAGTTTTCTTGAAACTCACCAAATGAAAAATCCTCAGGCACTTTGTTTGTTTTATTCCATGCGGGTATAGAATTACCCTCAAAAATTCCAACTAAAATTTTGCCTGCATCCTCTTTAATATAAGTACGATTATCAAAATCTCTAACAACTGGTAATGTTTTAGATAAATCATTTATTGGTTCAGTAACAATATAAAAATGTTCAGCAGGATAAAGCGGAATGCTCACGCCACTTTTTTCACCTATTTGTCTGGACCACATTCCCGAAGCTAAAACTATATACTCACATTCGATTTCTTGTCCATTAACTTTAACTCCAGAAATTTTTCCATTCTTAGTTAAAATTTCTTGAACTGGAGATTTTTCAAAAATTTTCGCTCCCTCCATTCTTGCTGCTTTTGCTAACATATACGTTACTCCTGAAGGATCAGCAGCACCATCACCTGGCATCAATATTCCACCAATAACATTATCAGTATTTATTATTGGATAATTATTTTTTATCTGATCTTTATTTAAAATTTTAACGTCAACATCATAAAGCTGTGCTGTTGTTGCTTGTCTTTTTAATTCTTGCCATCTTCCTTTAGTTTCAGCAATTGATAATGCGCCGTTTAATCTTAATCCCGCTGAATGGTCAACTTTCTTTTCAAGTTCCTTGTATAAATCTAAAGTATATTTTCTTATCTTTGTAATTGCTGCGGAAGGCCCTAGTTGACTCACAAGTCCTGCTGCATGCCAGGTTGTCCCTGAAGTTAATTGATCTCTCTCTAGAAGAACTGTATCTTTCCAACCAAATTTAGCTAAATGGTAAGCAACAGAGCACCCAACGACCCCACCGCCGATAACTATTACTTTTGTTGTTTTAGGAATTTCTTTATTCACCTAAGTGTTATATTAAATATTAGAAAAAAATGAAAACAAAATTATTTATAACAGGCTCATCAGGTTTCATAGGTTTTCATGTTGCAAAAAAATATTTAGATAAAGGCTTTAAAGTATACGGATTTGACTCGATGAATAATTATTATGATGTCAATTTAAAGAGATCTAGATTAAATATTTTAAAAAAATATAAGAATTTTTCATTCACTAAAGGAAACCTGGAAAACCAAGAAAAATTAAACAGTTCAATTAATAAATTTAAACCTTCAATTATAATCCATTTAGCTGCACAGGCAGGTGTAAGATATAGTATAGACAACCCAAAAATTTACTTAAATTCAAATATTATTGGAACTTTTAATGTTATTGAGTGTGCTAAAAAATTAAAGATAAAACACCTTATCATTGGATCAAGTTCATCAGTTTATGGTGCAAATAAAAAATTTCCATTTCAAGAAATTGACAAAACAGATAAGCAGATAAGCTTCTATGCAGCAACAAAAAAATCTACAGAAAGTATAGCGCATTCTTACTCAAGTCTGTGGAAAATACCAATTACAGTACTAAGGTTTTTTACTGTTTATGGTCCTTGGGGTCGACCTGATATGGCATACTTTAAATTTACAAAAAATATTTTAAAAGGAAAAAAAATTGATGTTTATAATAAAGGTAAAATGTATAGAGATTATACTTACATCGATGATATAGTTGATGGAATAGTAAAATTAACAAATAAAATTCCAAAATTAAATTCATCTAAGAAATACAAGAATGATAGTATCTCACATGTTGCCCCAATTAGAACTTTGAACATAGGAAATACAAAAAAAGTTCTTCTTTCAGATTTTATAAGTGCTATTGAGAAAAGTTTAAATAAAAAAGCAGTCAAAAGATTTTTACCAATGCAAAAAGGTGATGTTTATTCGACTCTGTCAGATAGTAGTCTTTTAAGGCGAATTACTGATTATAATCCTAAAACTAAATATAGAGATGGTATAAAAAAGTTTTTAAATTGGTATTTAGATTATTATAGTTAAAGAGCCAATGATGGGTCGACATAATCATGACCAAAAACATCTGCAACAGCTTTGTATGTTACTTGTCCTTTACAAACATTAAGTCCTGCTAAAAAATTTTTATCCTCTTTCAATGCTTTTTGATAACCTTTGTTTGCAAGTTTTACTAAATAAGGAAGTGTAGCTTGATTTAAAGCTAAAGTAGAAGTTCTAGGAACTCCACCAGGCATATTTGCAACACAATAATGAACAACGTCATCAACAATAAATGTTGGATTTTCATGAGTTGTTGGTTTACTTGTTTCAACACATCCACCTTGATCAATAGCAACATCTACAATTACTGATCCTCTTTTCATTAATTTCAACATATCTTTAGTCACTAATTTAGGTGCCTCAGCTCCTGGAATTAAAACTCCACCCACTATTAAATCTGCTTCTGCCACTAATTTATTTAAATCTATTTTATCACTTTGCTGCGGAATAATTTTTTCCCCAAATATTTCAATTAATTGTTTTAATCTTACTTCAGATTTATCTACAATATAAACTTTGGCTCTCATGCCAGTAGCTATAATAGCAGCATTTTCTCCTACTACTCCACCACCAAGAATTAAAACATTTGCTGGTTCACCACCTGGTGCTCCACCTAATAAAACTCCTCTTCCATTTTGATTTTTTTCTAAACAATGAGCTCCGGCTTGAACTGACATACGACCAGCTACTGCACTCATTGGTGCAAGTAATGGAAGTCTTCCATTATTGTCCGTTACAGTTTCATACGCAATATTTATACTTTTTGATTTAATTAACTTCTCAGTTAGTTCTTTTGCAGCTGCTAAGTGAAGGTAGGTATATATAATTTGATTTTCTCTAATCATATCTACCTCAACCTTTTGAGGTTCTTTAACCTTAACAATTATATCAGAGTCGTTAAAAATATCTGCTGCACTTTTAGCAATTTTAGCACCGGCTTTCACAAATTGATCGTTTTCAAAACCTGCTTCGAAACCACCATTATTTTCAACTAATACTTCATGACCTTCCGATACAAGTGTTTTCACACTATCGGGAGTTAAACCAATTCGATTTTCTTGTGGTTTTATTTCTTTTGGGACACCAATTCTCATTAGTGAAATTTAATTTTTTTTGCTTTTGGCGTAATTTGTAATTCCTGTTCTCAGTTTTTCAATAATTTCATCAATATGTTTTTTCTCACAAATAAACATTGGTGCAATAATTAAACAATCGCCAGTGGCTTTAAAATTTACTCCTGCATCATAGCAATGTTTAAAAGTTGCTAAACCTGCTTTACCTGGTCTGCCATCAGTTTTAATATCAATACCCCCCATCATTCCGTAACCTCTTATATTATCAACTACGTCAATATCTTTTAGAGAAAATAAGCCTTCTTGAAAATAAGGAGCTAAATCTTTTGCTCTATTGAAAATATCATCTTTTTCAAAAATGTCTTGCACTGCTAAAGCTGCTGCAACAGAAACAGGTATTCCTGAGTAAGTGTAACCATGGAACAGTTCGATAGCTCCTTTTGGAGAATTATCCATTACTGCATCGTAAATTTCCTCTTTACATGCAACAACACCAAATGGAACTATGCCGTTTGTGGTAGCTTTTGCCATAGTCATTATATCAGGAGTTACTCCAAATTCTTGTGCTCCAAATGCTGAGCCAGTCCTTCCCCAGCCTGTGATTACTTCATCAAAAATCAAAAGTATTTTATGTTTATCACACAGCTCTCTTAATCTTTGTAAATATCCCACTGGAGGAACTAATGTTCCAGTAGATCCAGCAATAGGTTCAACTATACATGCTGCAATATTTTCTGAACCGAAATTAGTACAAATTCTCTCTAAATCATTTGCAATTTCTGCTCCTGTCTCAGGTTGTCCTGAAATAAATTTATGTTCATCTAAATGTGTATGTCTCATATGAACCACACCTGGCATTAAAACACTCGCATAAGCTTTAACGTTGTTAATCATACCTCCAACTGAAGTTGCTCCAATATTCATACCGTGATATGCACGCTCTCTTCCAACAAATCTAAATCTTTGTCCCTCACCTCTTGCTTTGTGATATGCAATACTAATTTTTATTGCAGTTTCAACTGCAGTTGATCCACAAATTGTATAAAAAATTTTATTTAAGTTTCCTGGAGTATGTTTTGAAATTCTTGTTGCTAGTTCAAATGACCCTCCAAAACCTTGTTGAAATGGTTGACAGTAGTCTAAAGTGTTTAATTGATTTGTAATTGCTTCTATTATTTCTTTTCTTCCATGTCCTAAAGGGTTACAAAATAGTCCAGAGCTTGCATCTATTTGAGTTTTACCTTGGTGGTTTTTTAAGTAAACACCTTTTGCTTCCACAATTAGTTTTGGATTTTCTTTAAAATCTTTATTAGATGTAAATGGCATCCAATGTTCATTTAGTGAATTTGGAACTGAAATACGATTTTCTGAGCTCATTATTTTTATAATAATTTATTAATTTACAATTTAAAGATTCTTTAGACTATATACGTGTAATTAACCACCAAAATAATTGACGCAACTGTAAGTTGTGTATCAAACATGACATTTTTTTGTTTTACAACCATGCTAATTTAATCTTAAACTTACTACATATAAATAATCAACTAAGGGGAATAAATGAAAAAAATAATTAGTTTTATTCTTGGATGTTTTGTAGCTCTTAACTTATCAATCGCTACTGCAAATGCAGCTGCAAATGAGGTAAGAGTTGCATACTTTCTAGAATGGCCAAGTCCGAACTTAGAGGATATGCAAAAGAAAAATTTTGCAAAAGCTCTAGGAGTTCCAGTTAAGTGGACAAATTTCACTAATGGTGGAGCTATGACTGATGCAATGTTAGCAGGAGATATTGATATATCTTACTCACAAGGATTAGTACCTTTTATAAATGCTGTAAAATCTAAAGCACCTATCAAGTTAGTTGATATTGCTATGGAATATGGAATGGGTGGAACTACTTGTGTTACATCTAATGCATCTGGAATTACAAAAGCGAATGCAACTGAACTAGAGGGTAAAAAAGTTGCTGTTCCACTAGGAACGATGGCTGAGTACGTTTTTGACGAAAGTATGAAAGTTGTTGGAGCAGATAGAAAAAAAATGGATATTATTCAAATGGACCCAGAAGAAGGAGCTGCTGCATTAGTTAGTGGTGATGTAGTAATGGCATGTTTATTTGGTGGTAACTCTATAAAAGCTGCAACTGCTGTTGGATCAAGATTACTTACAGTCCAAGAAGCAAGAGATGCTGGTATCCTAGGTATTGATATCACTTCAGTAACTACAAAGTTTATGAAGGAAAATCCTGGAATGCTCAGAACTTTCATAGAGGTAACTCATGAAGCGAATGCTAGATATAAAGCTGGTAAATCTGACATGAACGCAATGTCAAAAGCTTCTGAAATGAAAGTTGGTGATATGAAGGAAACTCTAAGTGGTTTCAAATTCTTAACACCAGAAGAAACTAAACAATCTATGACAAAGGGAAATCTTGATGCATTCTTAAAAGGAATGGGCACACCAAGAGGAAACGTAGACACTAGTTTCTTACCTCTATAGTCTTATAGAGAAAGAAAAATTTAATAGGCGCCAATTTTTTAAATTGGTGCCTATTTTTTTAATAAAAATTCTAATATAAAGCTTTTATGAGTGATCTTATCTCACAAAATCTTAATATGATTTTTAAAACTCCTAAAGGGGAAACTGTTCACGCATTAAAAGATTTAAATTTTACTCTAAAAAAAGGAGAACTTCTCACAGTTCTTGGTCCATCAGGTTGCGGTAAAACAACATTATTAAATATTACCGCAGGTTTTATAAGACCAACATCAGGAAGTATCACTTTAAATAATAAAGAAATTGACGGTCCAGGTGTTGAAAGAGGAATGGTTTTTCAGCAAGGAGCTCTATTCGAATGGTTAACAGTTGCTGAAAATGTAAATTTTGGATTAAGAATGAAAAAAAATGATCCAATTGAAACCCAAAAAAAAGTTGATGAGTGGTTAGAAATTGTAGGGTTAAAAGGATTTGGAAATACACCAACATATCAACTCTCTGGAGGAATGCAACAAAGAGTTGCTCTTGCAAGATGTTTAATTAATGATCCAGATTTAATTCTTATGGACGAACCTTTAGGGGCTCTTGATGCTTTAACAAGAGAAAAGATGCAGTCATTAGTATTAAAAATTTGGAAAGAGACTGGAAAGACAATAATCTTAATCACTCACTCGGTTGAAGAAGCTTTATTACTTGGCGAAAGATTGTATGTAATGGCACCTCGACCTGGCCGTATACATAAAGAATATAGTCTTCCATTTGCTTCAATGGGTCTTAAACAAGATTTAAGAGAAATTAAAAAAGATAAAGATTTTTCTATAAAGAGAGAAGAAATTTTAGAAATGATTTGGAATATGGAAGAGGAAATTATGGGAAAAGAAAATTAGATGTTAACACAAATAGTAACCTTTTTAATATTTTTTGCTGTTATCGGCTGTATCCTTTACGGAAGACGCCTAATCAAAACTGAAAAAGTCGATGCAGTTTTTGGAAATCCTGAAAGAGCATTAGGAGGAACTCATTGGGTAATAGTTGGAAGTAGCTTTCTTCTTCTTATTTGGCTTTACTATTCATGGGATATAGCAAAAGGATTTTATCCAAAATCCGCAAATGAATTATGTCAAGTTGCAAAGGTTAATGACTCTTTACTTGGGTTAAAATATCAATTTCCAATCGAAGAAAGAGAGTTCAAAAGTACTTCACAAATTAAAAAAGAGAATAAAAATTTAAAAGTTATTCAAAATGAAATTCAAAATTCCAAAGAATTAAATAATCAGCAAAAAACAGTATTAATTAGTTTTATTACTAAAACTAATCAACTTATACCATTACTTACAAATGAAGATTTACTTGAGAATGAGACCAAACAAAAAATAAGTGATATCACAGGAAAAATTAATCTTTTAACCGAAAATTTTCAAAAAACCGGTTATCCATTTGAAACTGAGCAAGAACTGAGAGACAGGTTAAAAGCTGTCAACGATGAAGGTGGGTGGGGTATTACTAAAGTAGATGCAGGTTCAGGATCAATCGAAAATACTTTAGAGGTACCTTTGGTACCTGCAACAAATAGAGGGTTAAAGTTCCATACTGCAGCACAGGAACTAAACCTAATAAGTGATAAATTCTTTAAATTAAGAAATCATAACCCACAATTTAAAACTAAAATCAAAGAGCTCAAAGATCAGATTAAAGTTTATAGAAATAATTTAAGAGATGATGAAGAAATAGCATCTAATTATGCCAAAAATATTGTTAAGATTGCAAGAAGAATTGAATTTGCAAGTATTTATCCTCCAAACGCATTAAATAAAATGCAATCGGCAATTATCAAATTTGATAATGCACAAAAAGATGCTCAAGGAGGTCTGAGATATATTGATATATTTTTATTCCCAGCAGGAACAATAGTTGCCAGTGGTCCAAGTTGTTCAGAACAAGGTTCGGGCAGATGGTTACCTAAGCCATCTGATACTTTTAATAAATTCATACTCATGTCAAAACCTAGTGTTGGCTATAAAGATATCCCACTTTTATGGGTAAAAATGGTTGATGTAAGTAAAATGATTGGTTTTATTTTGCCAGATTGGATAGCCGATATTTTGCCAGGTGAGTATCCAGTTCATACTAAGGACGGAATTGTAAAACAAAATTTTAAAGGAGGGGTTCTTAAAGTTGTTACAGGTGACTTCAAATTATTTAAAATTCCTGTTCCTTATGGTCACATCTGGGACTCATTTTTAAGAGTCTTTCTCGGTCTAATTTTTGGAATACTAATTGGAGTGCCACTAGGACTTTTTATGGGATTAAATAGATTTGCAAAAGGTTTTTTTGATCCATTAATTGAACTGTATAGACCAGTGCCTCCACTTGCATGGGCGCCTTTAATAATTTCTGTTTTAGGTATTGATAATACTGGTAAAGTATTTTTGCTTTTCATGGTCTCACTTTCTATAATGATTATTTCTGCCAGAGCTGGAGCCTCAGGAACTCAATTATCAAAAATTCATGCAGCCCATTCTTTAGGTGCATCTAAGAAACAAATATTAAGATATGTTATTTTTCCAAATTCACTTCCTGAAATTCTAACCGGTATTAGAGTGGCTGTAGGTATGTGTTGGGGGACTTTGGTTGCAGCAGAATTTTTAGCAGGAACGACAGGAATCGGATTTGTGGAAAATGTAGCAAAAAAATATTTTCAATATGAAGTTATATGGATAACAATTTTTATTATGGGTATGTTGGGTCTTTTATTTGATATTACTTTAAGAAAGATAATTGACAAAACTATTCCATGGAGGGGTAAAGGATAAATTTTTTATAAAATTTTTAATATTTTTTTTATTGGTTTTTCAAGAACAAGTTTAAAATTTGTTGCGTTGTAAAAAGGGAAAGTCAAAGTAAAACTATATAAAATGATTATCAAAATAAATATGTATCTATTAAATCTTAAGTTATAAGTTGAAAGTAATATTTTTGATTTATAACAAAAAATTGCAATAAAAAAACTACAAGAATACGAAACATATATATATCTGCCCCAATCAAGAGCAAGTATATAAACTGGTATTGTGAATAGAAATAATAATCCAAAAATTAATAAAGGATTGTATCTTAAAAGATATTTATTTTGAATTAATGTAAATTTAGAATTCAGAAGTTTTAAACCTAAAAAAAAATTTACCAGAAAAAAAGATAAGAAATAAATAATTAAACTTTTTTTAAAATTAAATCCAATTTCTATTTTTTCAGAAATATAATTATCCATATCGCTTGCTAACCATGCAATTTGTCCAACTTTAGAGCACTTTTCTGTTACATATAATTTTATGGAATTACAAATTTGAACAACCTGATTTAAATCTCCTTGATTAAAATAAATCAATAGAAATAAAAAAATTATAACTAAGAATATTATAGATTTATCAATAAGATTAAATGGAATTTTTTTTTGTTCTAGTATTAAAAAATATAAAAATATTAAATATGGTGAATAAAATATAAATGCTGAATGAGATAAAATTGTTAAAACAAGACATGAAATTAAAATCATCAATAGATAATTCTTTTTAAATCTATTTCCAAAAAAACAAAAAAATCCCACTACTGAAATCATTAGTATATCTTTTCGACCAACAATTTCAGAATTCATAAGGGGATATAAAAAAAATCCTGGGGAAAGAAAAATCAAAATATTTAAATGATTTTCATACACAATTTCAATAGATTTAAAGAGTAAAAAGGTAAAAAAGATTATTAAAATAAATACAAAAATTAAAACTAAAATATCTAAACGAATATTAAGATTAGAATAAATTTGAAATAATATCTCACCAATAAATCCTCTTCTTACAAATCCAGCTTGGTAATTTATCAACCAATCAGAGTATTGCCACTCAGAATACTCAACATAAAAACTATAAAATTTTGAAAGTTGAGATAAACATACTGTTATAATAATGAAAAATAATATATTTTTTGTATTAAATTTTTTAAATAAATTTATCATTTAAAACTAAATATACTTTAATAGAATGAAAAAAAATAAGCTATCAAATGTTTTAAGCAAAATATTTAGAAAACATGGATTAAGTAAATCTCACTCTAAAATTAGTGCTGACGCAATTATAAATGCAGAGTTAGTTGGTGCATATGGACATGGTCTTTCAAGAATAAAAATGTATTGCAAAAGAATAAAAAAGAAAGTTATCAATCCGAAACCAAAAATAAAGATTATAAATTATTCAAAATCAATTTCTCATATAGATGCTGATAATAGTATAGGTTTTGTTGCTGCAGATTTAGCAATTAAAAAAGCCATAGATAATGCAAAAAAAACTGGAATTGGAATGGTAGCGGTAAAAAATAGTGGTCATTATGGTTTGTCAGGGTATTGGGCAGAACAGGCTGTTAGAAAAAACTTGATAACAATGATATATACAAACGCACCACCTGCTATTGCACCTCATGGAGCACGAAAAAGTTTATTTGGAACCAACCCAATATGCTTTGGTAGTCCATCTGGCTCAAAAGTGCCATTTATTTTAGATACATCAATGTCAATGATCAATAGAGGAAAAATTAGATTTGCATCCAAAATTAATGAAAAGATTCCAATAGGAGTTGCGTTAGATAAATTTGGAAAGCCCACAACTAACGCAAATAAAGCCCTAAAGGGTGTTCAATTACCAATCGCAGGATATAGAGGATCTGGATTGGCATGGATGGTTGATATTTTGAGTGGAGTTTTAACTGGAAGTAGTCATGCAGGTGAAGTCAAAGACCCTTTTGATGATTTCTCTGGTTCACAAAACGTAGGGCATTTATTTATTACATTCAAAAATAATTTATTTGTGAAAAATTTTAATAGTAGAATTAAACATAATATCAAAAAAATTAAGAAACTTCCAAAGATTAAGGGAGTTAAGGAAATCATGTATCCCGGACAAAATAAATTTTATCGTTATAAAAAAAATATTAAAAAGGAAATAAAAATTCCAAAAAATATTAAAAAAGAGATAAATATATTACTAAATTAATTTTTCTTTAACTTTATCTGACGTTGTCCAATTTTCTTATAATCTAAATAGCTATTTTCTATATAGTCATAAACCAAAGGGTACTTAACCTTTACTGGGATGTCCCAATTGTCAGTTTTGCCATTAGTGATAACTAGATTTGTATTTTTCATTTCATTTATCATAATCTTTTGGTTGGAAATTGAACCCAGTGAGTAGATAAAATAAAATTTTGTACAACTTGGTTTTTTTAATAAATACAATAAAGCAGCATCATTAGTAAACAACTGAATACATTTTTCCTTTTTAACTAAATTTGAAACAGTTTGAACAAATAGATTATCATCATCAGATATAAAATTACTATCATCCAATGAAACATATTTATCAAATCTAAGTTTGAAATTATTTATATTTTTAAAATCTATACTCATATTTAAAGATAAATAAATAAGAGTAGGTAAAATAAGTATTAAAATTTTCTTATCTTTAAAAAAATTATATTTTGAATTAGAGATAAAATAAATAAAGACAAATAAAAAATAAAAAATGAAGAATATGGCAGGAAAAGCAAAAGCTTGTTTTATATGAGGTCCATCAGATCTGCCTAAAGCATAAACATAACTTAAAAAACAAAAAATACTTGTTGTAAAAAAAATTATTTTTAATTTGTGAGAATATATATCTTCTTTTTTAAAAAAAAGACTTAATGATATTATTATTGCAAAAATTATTGCTAATAAATTTTTTGTTGCTCTTGCTGAGTTTTTTTCTTCAGTAAATGGTTGGGGGTGAATAATACCATTAACATAACTATGTTCATTAATTATTGATAAAGTATTGCTTAAGAAAAAATTAAATTCGTGATTAAAAAATAAAAAAAATAATATCCATAATATTACAATAGATAAAGTTGTTACAAAAAATTGTTTGTATTTTTTATTATAAATCTGGATAAAAATTATGAATAAAATAAATAAACTTAGCACCAAAGCTCGATCTACACTCCAAAAAAATGTAAGCACTGATAGAATGCCAATGAAAATATAATTTAGAATAGACTCGGAGTCATATGTTTTTATAAATAGAATCAATGATAAAATTATTGGTATTTCTCTGAATGAAATTACATCAATGCTATTTAGATTGTAATCTATAAGACTATACAAGAAAAAGCTCGTTAACAAAAAGTATAATATTTTGTAATGGTAATTAAGTTGGATATATTTTGTTATTTCAAAAGCAAGAAAAACTAATAAAATTTTAGTTATTAAAATATAGAATATGTCTAAAACCTTCATTGAGCCTATTGTTTCATTTTGAAAAAGTTTCCAAGCAAACTTTGTTCCTATTGTTTCATAAACTATTCCAACACTGACATATGACCCAGACCAAAAAGATCCATCAATTTTACTCTTAAAAGCAGAACTAAGTCTTTGACCGTCATGAAAAATATCAATTTTGTTTAGTGGAAAATTTATAGAAAGAGATTCTAATATTAGAAAAATTACTAAAATTAAGAGAAAAATATAAATTGTTGTATTTTGATGATAAGTAATTTTCTTAATTTTAAAATTAGATAAAAAAATAAAAAAAGTTTTCTTTTCAAAAAACATTTTTGAAAAAAAATAAATAATTACAGGAATTAAAACAAAGCTTAAATACCTTAAAATATCATTAAATGAGCTATAGTTATTTTGTGAATAAATACCAATTATATCTTTGTTCGAAGATAAATTAATTAAAGGCCATACATAATTAGCAATTAGGATTGAAAATGATATTAAAACAAAATAATAAATTTGTTTTTGAATTTTCATTTTTATTATTTTTAAACTATAAATAAACAAATGAAAGCTGATATTGTTATTGTTGGAGGTGCTGGTCATATTGGTTTACCACTAGGACTGCTTTTTGCCAATAAAGGAAAAAAGGTAATTCTTTACGATAAAGATAATAGTAACGTTAAAAAAATAAATAATCTTCAAATGCCATTCATGGAGGAAGGTGGCCATAAATTATTAAAAAAAAATAAACATCGAATTTTTGCTACTACTGACAAAAAATCTCTTCAGGATGCAAAAATAGTAATTGTTTGCATTGGTACTCCTGTAAAAAATTCTAAACCAGATTTGGATTTTTTTTTTAAAATGTTCAGAGATGTAAAAAAATATTTAAATCCAAATAAACTATTAGTAATAAGAAGCTCAATTTATCCTGGCACATGTTACAAAATTCAAAAATTTTTAGGTAGAAAATATAAAAACATCTCTTACTGTCCAGAAAGAGTTGTTCAAGGAAAGTCAATCTCAGAATTACCTAAATTGCCTCAAATAGTTTCGGGAGTATCGAAAAATTCAATTAATCAATCTAAAAAATTATTTAAATTGATATGTAAAAAAATAATCGTGACCTCAATATTAGAGGCTGAATTAATTAAGCTTTTCTCGAACGCATGGAGATATATAAATTTTTCAATTTCCAATCAATTTTATACAATTTGTGAAAGATTTGGAATTAATTTTAAAAACTTAAGACAAAATATGATCGATGGATATGATAGAAATAAAAGTATACCAAAAGCTGGTTTTGCAGCTGGACCATGCTTATATAAAGATACAACGCAATTAAATGCATTTTTACAAAACTCATTTACATTAGGAATTGCTGCAACAAAAATAAATCAAGGATTTCCAAAATTTATTTATTCAAAAATGAAAAATAAATTTAAAAAAAAATTAAAAGCTAAAAAAATAGGAATATTAGGTGCAGCATTTAAATCTGATATTGACGATATTAGAGACTCTTTATCAATTAATCTTTATAATTTTTTAAAAAGAAAAGGGTTAAACGTAAGTATTTCTGATGAATACGTTAAGATGAATGAAATAATTGATAAAAATCAACTTATAAAAAAGTCTGATATAATTATTTTGGGAGTGCCTCATTCATCTTACAAAAAAATTAAAATACCAAAAAATAAGTACCTTATTGATAGTTGGGGCTTTTTTTGACAAATAACATTTTACTATTAGGTGGTTCAGGTACTTTAGGATCAAAAATAATTAAATCAAAATTTTTTTCTAATTTAAAATATCCTAAAAAAAAAATACTTAATATTTTAAATAAAAAACAAATTGAAAATTATTTAATAAAGAAAAAAATAGATTTAGTTTTACATTGTGCTGCTTTAGCAAGAGTTAAAGATTGTGAATTTGATAAAAACAAAGCTAAAAAAATAAATATAATTGGAACCCATAATATAGTTAAATCAATTTTAAAGATTCAAAAAATAAAAAAAAAAGATATTAAATTAGTTTTTATATCAAGTGATGCTGTGTATGCTTCCACTAGAGGCAATTATAAAGAGACTGACAAAACATCTCCTTATAATATTTATGGTTTAACAAAGTTAAAAGGTGAAAAAATAGTCAAAAAATTGAAAAATTATATGATTATTAGAACAAGATTTTTTGATAAAAAAAAAATTCCTTTCAAGTACTCAGCTGTAAATATTTATACATCTAGCTTAGAAGTCAATAAATTGGTTAAATATATATCGATGTTAGTTAAAAAAAAGTTTCAAGGTACAATCAATGTTGGAGGTCCAAAAATATCCGATTACAAAAATTATAAAAAGTATAAAAAAAATTTAGAACCTTGTGACAAAAGTAAAATATTAAATGAACTTAACTTTAAAATTGCAACAGATGCATCTTTAAATGTAAGTAAGTTAAAAAAAATTTTATGAATAAAGTTCCTTTAGAAATTATAATACCTGTTTTTAATGAGGGCGAAAAAGTTTTAAAATTAATGGAACATTTTCAAAAGAATATAAAAAATAATTTTAGAGTTCTTTTCTGCTATGATTTGGATAACGATAATATTTTTCAATACAAAGATCAACTTAATGGATTTAATTTTGAAATTAGTTTTATAAAAAACCCCTCAAGAGGACCATGTTCGGCGATTAAAGAAGGTTTTAAATCAGGTAACTCAGATTGTGTAATAGTTTATCCTGCTGATGATTTTATCAATTTTAACATTTTAGATGAAATGTATAATGAATTTATAAACGGAAGTCATATTGTTGCTGCAAGCAGATTTATGAAAGGGGGTTCAATGAAAGGCTGTCCTTTAATAAAATCAATTTTAGTGAGAAGTGCATCTTTTACATTATATTATTTTTCAAGTATTCCAATTAGAGATGCAAGCAATGGTTTTAGATTATTTTCACGCCAATTATTAAATGAAGTTAAAATAGAATCAAAAGTTGGATTTGCTTACTCCTTAGAGCTTTTAGCGAAATGTAACAGACTCAAATATAAAATTTCAGAAATACCAGCTCAGTGGGAAGAGAGAAGTGAGGGATCTAGTAGATTTAAAGTTTTTAAATGGTTACCTCAATACCTAAAATGGTATATCTATGGATTGTCAACAACATGGCTTAAAAGAGGAAAAATTTGAAACAAAAAATTTTAGTTACTGGTGGAAGTGGCTTTATAGGATCAACTATTACAAAACATCTGGTTAAAGATAAATAATCATTTAATTATTAATTAAATAAATGCACTTTCAAAATAATCTTTTTAAAAAGAATAATATAATTTTATTAGTCATTTTATCACTTGGTATTTTTTATAGATTTTACCAATCAAATTTTGACGATCTTTGGCTTGATGAATTTTTTGGTTTTTGGATGTCTGATCCTAAATTAGATTTTTATGAAACGTACCAAAGAAGTCTAGGTCCTGGTTGGGGACAAAATATGTTTTTTGATTTTGTTCTTAAATATTTTTTTCATTTTTTTGGATATTCACCAGAACTAGGAAGATATTTTATTTCTTTTATTGGATCACTAAATATAATTCTAATAACCTACTTATCCTATCAAATTGACAAATCTAGAAGCTTCATATTAGTCGCTTTTCTTGCTAGTCACTGCTGGCATTTAATAAGTTATTCTCAAGAGTTGCGTGGATATAGTTTTGGTTTTTTTTTAGCACTATTAAGTCTGATACTTTTTATTAAGATCTTAAATTTCAGCAAACCAAAAAACAAAATTTTTTTTGGATTTTTTTATATTGTCGTTAATTTATGTGGATTAATTAATCATATTTTTTTTGGTTTATTAGTTTTTGCACAATCATTATTTTTACTCAATTTTTTAGAAGAAAAAGAAAAATTTAAATTTTTATTAATAAGTTTTTTAATAACTTTTCTTGCTTACCTTTTTTTAATGTACCCCTTTTTAATTAAAAATTTAACTAATGAAGTTTTTTGGTTACAGCAATTGAGTCCTAAATTTTATATAGAGTATTTTTTTCCAAGGTTTTTCGGATCGAAAATAATGGGTTACCTGTATTTAATTATATTTGTTTTCTTAATAATTTATTCGAGAAACGAGATATTTAAAAAAAAATCTTATTTTCAATTATTATTCTTAATATTTTTTGTTAGCTACTTGATACCTATTATCTACGGTTATATTAAAATACCAATTCTTACAGATAGGTATATTATATTTGTTCTAATACCGATTATTATTTTATTATCCTCATTATTATTTAGACTTAAAAAATTTAAAAAAACATTAATAGCAATCTTATGTGTTTTTACTTTTTTTAATAATTACTTAGAAATTTTTAAAAGGGAAAACACTAAACCAGTTTTTAAAGAACCTCTTAAATATATCAATCAAAACAGTGTTCAAGATGTTGTAGTTTTATCTCAAAATATTGATAGTTATATTTGGCTTAAAAATTATCTTGAAAAAATTGATCATGAAAAATTTCAAAGTTTAAACTTTGTAAATAAAGAGAAAACTACTGATAAAATTGATTTTTGGGTAATTTGTTATCATCCTCTGAACAGTTTTAATTGTAATTTTTTTGATGGTGAATCTAAATATAAAAAAATGCAAAATTATGAATATTATTTGGTAGATTTAATTTTATATAAAAAATAGTATGAATAAATTTAAAATAAAATAAATTGTTAACTTGAAAAAAAATATCTTAGTTACAGGTGGAAGCGGTTTTATTGGTTCAGCTATAGTTAAATATCTTGTAAAAAAAAAATATAATGTGGTTGTCTTCGATAATAACTCGCGGGGAAGATCTAGAAGAATTAAAGATGTAAATAACAAGATTTCTTTTATAAAAGGAGATATTAGAGATAAAAAGAAACTTTTATCTATTAATAAGAAAATTGATACTATAATTCATTTGGCATATATCAATGGAACAAAATTTTTCTACAAAAAACCTTTTGAAATACTAGACATAGCAGTTAATGGATATTTAAATATTTTAGAATTTTGTAAAATTAAAAAAGTCCAAAATCTTTTCTTAGCATCTAGTTCCGAAGTTTATCAAAACCCAATTAAAATTCCAACGGATGAAAATGAAATGCTCAAAATTCCTGATATTCATAATCCTAGATATTCATATGGAGGGGGAAAAATTTTTTCAGAATTATATGGACTTTATTTCGCTAAAAAATATTTAAAGAAATTCGTCATTTTCAGACCTCACAATGTTTATGGAGCAGATATGGGAAATGATCACGTCATACCCGAATTTATTATACGATTTAAAAAAATTGGAAAAAAAAAAAATTTTTTAATTCATGGAACAGGTAATGAAGTAAGATCATTTATTCATGTAGATGATTTTATAAACGGCTTTGATAAAGTTTTTCAAAAAGGAAAGAACACTGAAATTTATAACATTGGAACAACAGAAAAGGTAAAAATTTCTCGTTTAGCCCATTTAATTTCAAAAATTTACAAAAAAAAAATTAAAATTATAAGATCTAAATTGCCTAAAGGAAGTCCAAGTAAACGATGTCCAGATATTGGAAAAATAAAAAAGCTTGGATTTAAGCAAAAGATTAGTCTAAGAAATGGTCTTAAAAAAGTAATTTTTAATGATTAAAAAATTTTCAAAAGTTGTAACAAAATGTCAAATTTCAAATTCTAAAAAATTAGAGTCTTTAATTTTTCTAGGTTACCTACCACCAGTTAATACTTTAAGAAAAATTGGAAGTGCATTTGAAGAAGAAATTTCATTTCCTGCTGAGTTATTATACTGCAAGAAATCAAAATTAGCTCAACTTGGTTGTATTGTTGATAAAGAAATATTGTTTCCCTATTCTTATCCATACACAAGTAGCACAACTAAAATTTTAAGAGAAAATTTTGCAGATTTATACAAAGAAACTAAAAAAATTATTTATTTAAGGTCGAAAGACTTAGTGATTGATATTGGTTCAAATGATGGAAACTTGCTCAGTAATTTTAAAGACTCCCATAAAGTTTTAGGCGTTACTCCTGAAAAAATTGGAAAACTAGCAATTAAAAAAGGCATACCAACTATAATTGATTATTTTGATAACAAGACAGTAAAAAAAATATTACGTAAACATGGAAAAGCTAAAATAATTACTGCAACTAATGTATTTGCTCACATTGATAATATTAATCAAATAGTAAAAAATGTTTTGAGAACTTTAGATAATGATGGGATCTTTATTACTGAGTCTCATTATCTTTTGCCATTAATAAAAACTGTACAATACGACACTATTTATCATGAACACCTGAGATATTATTCTGTTCAAAGTTTAAACTATTTATTTAAAAGACATAATTTGGAAATAATTCACACTAAAGAGATATCTACGCATGGGGGTTCGATTAGAGTTTACGCTGCAAGAAAAGGTAAATATAAAATTTCTAAAAGTGTTAAAATGCAACTAAAAAAAGAAAATAAAGGTCTAAATAAAAAAAGTTTTACTCAATTTAAAAAAAATGTAGTCAATTCAAAAATAAAATTATTTAATATTATCAATAAATTAAAAAAAGAAAAAAAAACTATTTTTGGAGTTGGGGCTCCATCGAGAGCATCCACACTAATAAATTACATTGGCTTAGACCAAGAGATTATCAATTGTGTCCTTGAAATTAATGGCTCTTACAAAATTGGAAATTATATTCCTGGAACTAAAATACCAATTTTAAATGAAAATATATTAAAAAAAAATAAGCCAGATTATCTTTTACTATTTTCATGGCATATTAAAAATGAATTAAAAAGAAATTTAAAGAAAAAAGGGTTTAAAGGAAAATTTATAATACCGCTTCCAACTCCAAAGATTGAAAATTAAAATTTATTTATACAAAAAAAGAAAGCTGCTATATGTGCAGAATTGTTAAATTTTCCTATATTAATCATTTTTATTATCTCTTTAGTTGTCTTTAAAAATACCTGAATATTTTTCTCTGGTTTAGCAATTTTGGATAAATTATTTGTATAATAACAAAAACATTTTCTATTTCCTCTACCTGGGTCAGCAAAAAATTCAAAAGCTTTTTGTAATTTTTTTTTAGATTTATAACCCGTTTCTTCAACTAATTCTCTTTTGGCAGCAGCACTAGGACTTTCTCCCTTATCAATCCATCCCATTGGAAATTCATAATTTTTTTTATTAATTGGCTCTCTTTTTTGTTTTACTAAAATAAAGTGATTATTAATTTTTGGAATTATAATTACATTATTGGGTTCTTCAAAATAGTGATAAAATTCTCTTTTTTTAAATTTTTTATTGATTAACGTAATACCAGAGGTGAGTTTAATTCTTTTTTTCATTCTATCTTAAATAAATTCTATTTTTATTGATAAAGGGTTATGATACATCTAACAAAATAATGTTATCAAATAAAGAAATTGTTTGCCCTAATAATCTTTTGAATCTTGCTTATAAAAGAAAAAATATAAAAGTTGGTATTGTTAATGCTGGTAAGCCTTTACCTATGCAGTCTGTGCAGGATGCAGTTAAAGAAAATCTTATTGAACCAATATTTATTGGTGATGAGAAAGAAATAATCAAATGTGCACAAGAACTTAAGTGGGATATTTCAAATTATGAAATCATTAATGAGCTTGTTGAAAATAATACTGCTACAATTGCTGCCAAACTAGCAAGTGAACAAAAAATTAAAATTATTGTAAAAGGTCATATTCACACTGATGTTCTTATGAAAGAAGTTTTGAAGCGAGAGTATAATCTTTTAGGTAAAACTAGACTAAGTCACATTTGGCACATGACTTTAGGAAAAGATGACAAACCTTTAATAATTACTGATGGAGCATTAAATGTTATGCCTAATGTAAAAACTAAATTACACATTCTTAAAAATGTTGTTAATTTTTCTCAAAGAATTGGCATCGAGAGACCTAAAGTGGCAATATTGTCAGCAACAGAAGAAGTTCTTGATAGTGTGCCAAGTTCTAAAGAAGCTGAGGAATTAACAAATATTGCAAAGAGAGAAAATTTGAAAGCTGATGTCTTTGGTCCTCTTGCATTTGATAACAGTATTTCAAAAAAATCTGCGACTATTAAAGGAATACAGAATACTGTAGCTGGTATGGCAGATGTGCTACTGGTTCCTAGTGTCGAAACAGGGAATAGTTTAGTTAAGATGCTTATCTACTTTTGTGGTGCCTGTGCAGCTGGCGTTGTTGTTGGGGGCAAAGTACCAGTCGTTATTACAAGTAGATCTGATGAGGCCTCTGCAAGATTAGCATCAATTGCTGCAGCTGTTGTTGCATTAGATTAATAAAACAATATAAATTTAAAAAATGACAATTAAATATTTAAAAAAAGCATCAAAAACGGCATCTACAGATGATACCAAAACGAAAGATATAGTTCAAAATCTTTTGAAAGAACTTGAAAAATCAAAAGAAGAAGGTTGTAAAGACTTAACTAAAAAATTTGATAAATACGACGGAGAAATAGTTGTCTCAAAAGAAAAAATTGAAGAAATCAATAAAAGTTTAGAACAAAAAACAAAAGACGATATTAAATTTTCATACGACAGAGTTCGTAAATTTGCAGAAGCCCAACTTGCAAATTATGGAAAAGATTTCGAAGTTGAATTATCAAATGGATTATATGCTGGTCAAAAATTAGTTCCTGTAAATACTGCTGGTTGTTATATCCCAGGTGGAAGATATGCTCATATAGCATCTGCGGTAATGAGTGTTACAACCGCCAAAGTTGCGGGTGTAAAAAATATTATTGCATGTAGTCCTCCTAAAGAAGGAATTGGTGCCCACCCATCTATAATTTATACAGCAAATTTATGCGGCGCTGATGTAATTTTAAATCTTGGAGGTGTGCCTGCTATTGCTGCAATGACGTATGGAATGTTTGGAAATGCTCCAGCGGATATTTTAGTTGGCCCTGGAAATCAATTTGTAGCTGAAGCTAAAAGAATTTTATTTGGAAAGGTTGGTATTGATTTATTTGCAGGTCCAACAGAAATTGGAATTATTGCTGATGAAACAGCAGATCCAGAAATAGTTGCTGTTGATTTGGTTGGTCAAGCTGAACATGGGTATAATTCTCCATGTTGGCTATACACCACAAGTCAAAAACTTGCAGATGAGGTGTTAAAAAGAGTTCCAGAATTAATTGAAAAGCTTCCAGAGGTTCCAAGATTAAGTGCTGAAGCTGCTTGGAGAGATTATGGTGAAGTTATTTTGTGTGACACAGATGAAGAGCTTGTAAAGGTGAGTGATGATTATGCGCCTGAGCATTTAGAAATACAAACAAAAAATCTTGAATGGTTTCATAAAAAATTAAAAAATTATGGTTCATTATTTATTGGAGAAGAAACAACCGTTGCTTATGGTGACAAATGTTCTGGCACCAATCACATTTTACCAACTAAAGGAGCAGGAAAATATACTGGCGGATTATTTGTTGGTAAATTTATTAAAACATTGAGTTTTCAAAGAATGACCAAAGAGTCAACGAAGGAAGTTGGTTCTGCTGCCGCAAGGATTTCAAGATATGAGGGTATGGAAGCTCATGCAAGAACTGGTGATGCTAGACTACGTAAATACGGTTATTCAAATAAATAATTAACTTTCAGGTATAAAAATTAAACATAATCCATTATTACAAAATCTTTTTCCGGTAGCAGTTGGGCCATCTAAAAAAACATGACCATGGTGCACACCGCATTTTGCACAATGATACTCAACTCTTTTCATACCATAGGAATAATCTATTTTGGTTTTAAATGCACCGGGTAGAGCTTCTGAAAATGAAGGCCAGCCTGTGCCACTATCAAATTTTGCTGACGAAGCAAATAATTTGGCATTACAATTTGCACAATGATAAAATCCTTTTCTATTTTCTTTAAGTAATTCACTTGTAAATGGTCTCTCTGTTCCCTCTTTAAACATTATGTCTTTTTGGGCTTTTGAAAGATTTGGATTAATTATTTTTTTTGTGGAAGAATATAAAATTTTATATGGAAGAAATAAAAATAATAAATAAGAAAAACCAAACAATTTTAGAAAGTTTCTTTTTAACATTATATCCTTTAAGAAATTAGTTTAAAATTTCCTCAGTATTATTTTTTTTAATCCTATTTTTTTTATAAGCTAGTTTTGATTTTTTTAAATTTATTAAATCAGCAAATTTGTGATTAACATCTCTATGTCCAGCTTCATCATCTCTGATCACTCTAACGACATCTTTTAATGTCGCATGAAGAGGTAAATTCCAATAATTAATTGCAATCAGAGGAGCTGGTTGATCTGGAATAGTTCCAGCCTCGAGTTCTTTTAGATATTCAGTATAACTTATTACAGCCTCCTCCTCAAAATAACCAACAATTCTGTGAGCAGTTCTTTGAGAGACCAAATATATAAATGCATAAGTTATAATAAAAATAAATTGAGCAATCATAATTATAAATCTTTCTACAGCTGTGGGTTTGGCCACATGAATAAAAGTCATTAAGTGCATTCTCTCATTTTCAGCTTCATCTAAAAGAGTTTTGATCCATCCTTTATCATCTTCAATTTTTCTCAGTGATTTCAAATGTAATAACATGCCTGCGACCATTCCAGGAACAGCAGCAACTGTCTCTAAAACTACAGCTCTGTGGCCGTATCTTTTTTTAAAAAATGTATCAGCCAAAAATCTTAAAAATTTTGTAAATGAAAAAGCAATTTTATCACTGAAATTTTTAGGCTTAAAATGTTTTTCTAAATTACTCATATAGATATAAGTAATAAGTTTAACGCATTTTTACATGCGCCATAGTTGTCAGCTAAAAGTACTATTTATAAAAGAAAATAAGCTATTCAGCGTTAGCTGTGAGCGTCTTAATTTCTAAAATATTTTCGTTTGGATCCTTAACAAAAAAAGTTTCTTGCTCATATTTTGTACCCTTAAACCTTAAGTAAGGCTCGTCATAATATTTTGCACCTTTTTCTTTAAGTCTGTTTTTTAAAGTATCAAAGTCTTTTCTTGATAAATGAACTCCAAAATGAGGGACTGATACATTTCCCATGTCTACGTCATGTCTCTCGCTATCTAATTTATGTTCACTCGCATGCAATGTTAATTCATTTCCCCAAAAATCAACATCTGCCCATTCTTGAGCAGAGTTATCTAATCTACAACCAAGTGTTTCACTGTAAAATTTTTTTGCGGTTTCTAAATCGCCACAAGGGATTGCTAAATGAAAGCAGTTTGTATTTTTATACATAATTTCTCCTTTAAATACTTTATTTATACACTATATATAAATAAACCCTTTTATCAAGCTGGCAAGTATTTATGAATGACTTTTTACAATCAATAATAGATAGAGATCCTGCGGCAAAATCTAAAGTAAGTTTAATTTTAACTTATCCAGGGGTTAAAGCTATTTTTTTTCACAAAATCGCTAATTTTTTTGCAATTGCTAAGTTTGATTTAGTAGCAAGAATCATTTCCCAATTTTCAAGATTCTTAACAGGAATAGAGATTCATCCTAAAGCGAAGATTGGAAAAAATCTATTTATTGATCATGGAATGGGAGTGGTTATAGGTGAGACCTCAGAAATTGGAAATAATGTTACCATTTATCAAAATGTCACTTTAGGGGGAATAGCTCCAAGTATTAATTCAAATGAGCAGCGTGATATTAAAAGACATCCAACTTTAGAAGATAATGTTGTTGTCGGATCTGGAGCACAAATTTTGGGACCAATAATAATTGGAAAAAATTCTCTGATTGGTTCAAATGCAGTTGTTACCAAGAATGTATCAGAGAAATCAATAATGGTAGGAATACCTGCTACAAAAGTCGGAGATGCTACCAAAGGATTTCAGCCCTATGCTGTTACTGATAAAGATAAAGATTAATGAAACATATTAAAAATAATTTTATTGAGTCAGTGGGTAATACTCCACTGATTAAATTAAAAGCAGCTTCAGAAATTACAGGATGTAATATTTACGGTAAAGCTGAATATCTAAATCCAGGTGGTTCTGTTAAAGATAGGGCTGCACTTGCTCTAATTAAAGATGCACAAGAAAAAAAATTGATTTCAAAGGGTGGGATAATTGTAGAGGGAACTGCAGGTAACACAGGTATTGGTTTATGTTTGTTAGGAAATTCTTTAGGATATAAAACAATAATTGTTATGAATGACAATCAAACACAAGAAAAAAAAGATACTTTGAAAAATATTGGTGCGGATTTAAGATTGGTCCCACCCAAACCTTACAAAGATGATGGAAATTATGTTAAAGTTGCAGGTCGTCTTGCAGAAGAATTAAAAAGCTCAAATAATAACGGTGTGGTCTGGGCAAATCAATTTGATAATACTGCGAATGCAAAAGGCCATTATGAAACAACAGGTCCAGAGATTTGGGAACAAACAGGAGGTAAGGTTGACGGATTTGTGTGTGCATCAGGAACTGGTGGAACAATTGGTGGTGTGAGCAAATTTTTAAAAGAAAAAAATAAAAATATTAAAATCTATTTATCTGATCCAACAGGCTCTGCACTTTATAATTATGTTACAAATGGTGAGTTAAAAGCCGAGGGTGGATCCATTACTGAAGGTATTGGTTCAAGTAGAATAACAAAAAATTTTGCAGAAGCAAAAATTGATAGTGCTTATTCGATTAGTGATGAAGAATCTTTGCCAATACTTTATGATCTAATCCAAAATGAGGGATTAAGTTTAGGAACTAGTTGTGGAGTAAATATTGCAGGTGCAATTAGATTAGGTAAAGAGCTAGGCCCAGGGAAGACAATTGTAACAATTCTTTGTGATCGATCAGATAAATACAACTCAAAGATGTTTAATAAATCTTTTTTAAAGGAAAAAAACCTACCTATTCCTTGCTGGTTATAATAACGCATACCAGACACGTAACAAAACAGTTACATTTTTGTATAATTTTAATTTAAGGACACTTATGAAAAAAATTATCATAATTTTATCTTTTTTCTTTATTGCTTCTGCTAATGCAGAAATGAGTGATAAAGATAAATCAAAAGCATGGGATTGTGTTGGCATTTATATGGCTAACTACTTTCTTCCATCTGGTGAAAAATTTGAATACGGAATGAAGGAAAAATCTATTTCAACTGTAAAAGTTCTAAAAACCTATGCTCTTGAGATAGGTATTCCAGAAAAAGATTGGGATGCTGGAGTTAACAAAGCTGTAGATAAACATTACGGTTCAAAATACGACAAAGCTAAAACTAATGAATGCCATACATTTGTTGAAGCGTTAGTTCCGAATGGAGCTGAAAGAGTGAAAAAAGTAGTTCAAACTCTTTATTAATTTCAAATGAAAGGAAAAAAATGAAAAAAATAATAATTACTTTATGTTTAATTATGTTTACAAGTTCATCATTCGCAGGTTCTTGTCCAATGCTAGCTGCAAAGTTCGATAAATTAATAGAGTCAGCAACAGATGACAAAATAATTGAAGAAGCTAAAGAGCTTAGAGATAAAGGTATGAAGGCTCATGACGGAGGTGATCATCCTAGATCTATGATATTATTAAATAAAGCTTTAAAACTTCTTAAAAGCTAAAAGGTCATTAAACAAAGTTTTGACTAATTCAATAAAGGAGAAAAAATGAAGAACTTTATGGTAACACACACTTTTAAATCTAAAGAAATGAAGGCTAAATTTAGTGAAACAGTAGCTTCAATGAAAATGGAAGATATTGTTAAATCAATGACAAGTGATAAAGCAGCATGCCAAATGACTTGGAACACCCCAGGTGATACAATGCAAATGTTTTGCTGGTGGAAAGCTAACAGTGAAGCGGATATCAATAATCAATTAGGTCAAATGAATGATTTCTTTGAGCCTCATAAATTTACTGAGTGTACTGATCAAGTGATGGACTATAACGCTTAAGAGAAAGATTTATGAGAGCAATCTTTATATTGATTTAATAAAGGAGAAAATTATGAGCAAAGGTTATTTGATAGCACATCTTAGAGAACACGATAAAGAGGGTATGGAAAAGTTTAAACAAATGTCCGGACCAACTATTGGAGAGCACGGTGGAAAAGTTCTTGTTCGTGAACCCAGTCCTGACGTAAGAGAAGGTGAAAATTTAGGTACTGTTGTATTAACTGAATTTGAAAGCATTGATGCTGCTCGTAAATTCTATGAGTCAGAAAAATATCAAGCGGCTAAAGCGGTTAGAGAATTAGCGGCCAAAGCTCATCTTGTTTTAGTTGAGGGGAATTAAAACACAGCTAATTAAAAAAGGAGACAAAATGTTAGAAAAATTTAATGGGATATTTTATTTAATAATTTACTTAGTTCATTTTATAGGTGTTGGTGTTTATGCATTTCAAACTATTTTTGGTACTAAAAGCTTTATGGAAAGATTTGGTATCGATCCTAGCGGAGCAATAATGATAAGAATGGCAGGGGCGTTTATGCTTGCTGTTTTTTTAATGTCAATCTATGTAGGTTTTATTAGACCTGGAGGTTTAGAAAATACATGGGGATTCTTAAATTTGGTTTTTATAAATAATTTATGTATTTTTTTATGTAATTTTTATTCAATTAAAATAGATAAAACAGGTGTGAATGAGAAAACTACAAACGAGGGGGTTATTGCACCACTGGTTTTTACTATAATGAGTGCCATACTTATTTACGGTTTGACTGATAAAATTTACACTTAATGTCTGGATTTGCTATATTCAACATAGAAGTAAAAAACCCTGAGGAATATAAAGAGTACGTAAAAAAAGTGAAACCGATTGCTGAAAAATTTGGTGGAGAATATATTGTGAGAGGTGGTGAAACAACAATAGTTGAGGGTAATTGGACTTATCCCAGAACAGTTGTAATCAAATTTTCCAGTTATGAAAAAGCATTAGAATGGTACAATTCTGAAGAATATAAACCAGTGAAACAAATACGTTTAAATAACTCAGTTGCTAACGGAATAATAATAAAAGGAGCATAAATATAAAAATCAATGAAAAAAATATTTTACATTATCATTTTTTTTTCTTTAATTAGCGCATCATCTGCAAATGAAAGGTTTATACCTCTTGAATTATTTACTGGTGGAGAAATTAGAAATGATACAGAAATAAAATTTACTAGCGCAGATACAACTTTTGGTGAAAAAAGAAGAAAGAAAATTGTTGGCCCAATAGATTGGAGAGCTCCTGGCTCTAAGGAAATCATTAAAGTCTATAAGAGAACACTTAAAAATAGAGAAGGCAGGGTTAGAAAAACACAATTATTTACAGTTACTAATGATGGTCAGTGTATGGGAAGAGTGTACGACCAAAGAAGATCTGGAACTAAATACATAAAAAATGGATGTAAGTTTCCTTTAGGTTTTTGGAAAAAAGGTGAAACTAGAACTTTCTCAGTTACGGATCGTGGACCTAGAACTGTAGAGCTAAAAATACTAAAGTTAGGTAAAAAACCTACAAGTTGTGTAAAATTTAATTGGAAACTATTTGATGATGCTACTGGAAAAAAATTAGGGGATAATGACTACAAGTTTTGCAAAAAAAAATCTATGGTAAGTCTTCTAATAAGAAAAATTAAATAGATAAATTAATGTTTCCAAAAAAATATTCAAATCTTTTATTCATACTGCTTATGGGATTTAGTATGAGCTTAATAATGACTTTAATTATTACTTATATAAACACTGGTATGGATGATGGTTATTTAAACAGATTCATTAAAGCATGGGTAGTTGGACTTCCAATAGCGATAGCAGCCGCTTTTGTGGTAGGTCCAGCAACTAAAAAGTTTGTAGATAAAATTACTAAATAAGATTAACTTGATACATGACTAATCTAAATGGTTATATTTTTTTACTTTTAGCAATTATTCTAGGGATTACTTCAAATGGATTTTTAAAATCTACGAATGGTTTTACAAATTTACCTCAAACAATTTTTTGTATCATATCAATAGTTGCTTGTATTTTTTGTTTATCTAAAGCAATGAATATAATTCCTGTTGGTTTTACATATGCAACATATGGTGGATTAACTATTACTGCTGTTAGTTTGTTTGGTGTATTGAAGTATAATCAAATCCCTAATATTTATGGAATAATTGGAATAACTTTAATAATTATTGGTGTTATTCTTTTAAACACTCTTGGAAAGACTACTTAGCAACTGGTTTTAATATTTTTAAAATTTTTTTGTGAATAGATTTATTAGTCGTTACCAAAATATTGCCAGCTTTTACAGCACTTTCATTTTTCCAATTAGATAAAATTCCTCCTGCAGCCTCAATTATTGGAATTAGTGGATGAATGTCCCATATTTTATTTCCACATTGTATTACAACATCAATCTTTCCTTCAGCTAAATGTGCATAACTAAGAGCATCCGCACAAGGAAATTGCATCAGTTTTAAAATTTTAGGAATTTTTTTTTGTTGATTTAATGTAATACCGTCGTAAAAACCAGCAGAGAGTTTAATATTTTGAAAAGATACTTTATTGTTAACAGTAATTTTTCTTCTTTTATTTTTTTCAACAACATAGGATGATTTATTTGATGAATTTAAATAGTATTTTTTAAGTAATGGAAAATTTGCAAGACCTAAAACTGGATAATTTTTATAATTAAGGGAAATTAAATTACTCCATGTTGGATTCCCAATTACAAATGATCTGGTTCCATCTATTGGATCGATAACCCAAGTGAAATCACTTTTTGTTTTTTTTTGTCCAAACTCCTCACCTTTTATTTGATGATTCGGAAATTTTTTGTGAATTTCTTTTCTTATAAATTTTTCAAAAGCTTTATCGGCACTTGTTACAGGATCATAACCCTTCCCTTTTTTTTTATTAAAAACACTAAACTTTTTGTCTAGTTTAAGAAAATAAAAGCGAGTAAGTTTTTTGGCCAAATCGCTAAGAAATTTGGAGTAAATTTTATATTTATTTGAATTTAAAATTGACACTAAAAGTTAATACTATTTAATTACTATTGATTAAAGCTTAATTTTAAATAATCATCTTATTAAAATGAAAATTAAATTAAATGATAACAAAGTCTTTTTTGATGATAATGGGATAAAAAAAGAAATTCATCCTTTTTGGCTTAGAGAACGAATAAATAGTGAGGATTATTTAGATAAGAGTACTCAACAGAGGCTTTTTGATCCTACCAAAATTCAAAAAAAAATAAAGATTGAGAGTATAAATCTGATTGATGGCTTTCTAGAAGTAAAATTTAATGATGGAGCTTTTGCAAAATTGTCAACACAAGATATTATTAAAGAATTTAAGAACAATAATTTTGTAAAATTTATTAAAAAAGAAAAGTGGGACTCTTCTTTTAAAAATGAAAATACTATCAAGTATGAGGATAATTTCTTTGAAAAAAAAGAAATGTACCATGCATTAATAAATTTTTATAAATATGGTTTTATTATTTTTAAAAATGTACCTACAAAAAATAATTTCTTAGTTAATTTCGCAAATTCCATAGGAAGCGTTAGACGAACAAATTTTGGTGAATTTTTCAATGTTAGATCAAAACCAAACCCTAACGATTTAGCTTACACTTCGTTACCGTTAGCTCCACATACTGATAATCCATATAGAAATCCTGTTCCTTGTATTCAAATTTTACATTGTATTGAAAATGAGGTTTCAGGAGGTTTTTCAACTTTAGTTGACGGCTTTACTGTAACAGAGAGACTTAAAAAAGATTTTCCTGAATATTATAAAATTTTAAGTGAGACTAAAGTAAGATTTCAATTCGTTGACAAAACTGTTGTTTTAGAGGATTGGGCTGAAATGATAAAATTAGATGAGAAAGGGGAATTTAAACAAGTAAGATTTAGCCCAAGATTGGATTTTGTCCCTTTAATAGACTCCGAAAAACTAGAAACATATTATGCTGCAAGAAAAAAAATTTCTGAATATTATAATTCAGACAAATTCAGAATCGAATTTAAATTATTACCAGGTGACTTATTAATGATGGATAATTACAGACTTCTTCATGGAAGAACTACTTTTGACACAAACGAGGGAAAACGTTTTTTGCAAGGTTGTTACATTGATTATGATAGTACCGAAGGAAAACTAAAACATCTTAAAAGAAAATTTAATCTTTAATTAATATTTCTTATTTGCTCCTCTGCACCTTTGATCGATTTTTGATAATCTAGAGCCATCTGGTCTGCACAAATAATTTGTATATCCTTTATCCCAAAAAAATTTAAAATAAACTTTAACCAAGGTGTAAGAAAATCTTCATTACTATTCAGTTTGGTTCCACCCGAAGTAATTACTAAGTAGGCTTTTTTATTTTTTAATAAGCCTTCTCTTCTTCCATCAGATCTAAATTTAAAAGTTTCCCCAACTCTTGCTGCGAGATCTGACCAGGCTTTTAGTGTAGCAGGCGGTCCATAGTTGTAAATTGGAGCTGAAATAATTATGATATCACTCTCTTTAAGTTCTTTAACTAATTTATCTGATAGTTCAAACATTTTTTTATGATGCTCTGTTTGATCTTTTTTATCAATCTTCATTCCTGACTCTGTTAACCCCGATACAAAAACCATCTCGTCATCCAAATCTCGATAAATAATTTCATCCTCTGGTTTTTTAATTTTTTCTAATAACTTTTTTGCTAATGCTCTAGATGTTGATCCCTCTTTTCTTGCACTAGAGTCTATTTGATAAATTTTCATAATCATCCAACATTTTGTAAAAAAGGAAAAATATTTTGTAAATAAAATCCCAAAGCTTGTAATTGATTAGTTAATATTAAAATACCAGTAATTAAAAGAATTATTCCTCCAACTTTAGACACTAAACTGATATTCTTTTTGAAGTTTTTTGAAAATATTAAAAATTTTTGTATTAGGTATCCAGATAAAATAAAAGGAATTGCTAAACCTAAAGAATAAGAAAACAATAAAAAAATTCCTTTATTTAAACTTTCTTCGGTGGCAGCGAGGACTAAAATTGAACCTAGTATTGGGCCAATACAAGGCGTCCAACCAAAAGCAAAAGCCATTCCAATCAAAACTGGACTAAAAAAATTCGTATTTGAATTTGTATGAATTCTTTTTTCATAATTAAGAAATTTAATATTTATTAAACCAATAATATGAAGTGAAAAAATAATTATAATTAATCCCGCACCTATTCTTAATTCATATGAATTTTGCAGTAAAACTTGCCCTAAAAAAGTAGAGGCTGCTCCAAAAATTATAAAAACAATTGAAAAGCCAACCGTGAAAAAGATTATTGGTAAAAGATTTACACTTTTATTTTCACGCAATTCGTTTAATGAACTTCCAGATATATATGAAATGTATCCGGGTATTAAAGGTAATACGCATGGAGATAAAAAACTTATAAGACCAGCTCCAAATGCTACGGTTAATTCTATCATTAATTTTTAGGTCTATCCTTTTAGGCCCAGATGAGTGTACTTTACATTAAGATAATCCTTAATTGCCATTGAACCACCCTCTCTTCCATATCCACTTTGCTTAATTCCGCCAAATGGCGCCTCGGCTATAGCAACGAGTGGAGTGTTAACAGCTACTGTTCCTGTTTCCATCAGCTCAGAAGCTTTATAAGCTTTATCCATTGAATTAGTACAAATATAACTTGAAAGACCTAATTCATGATTGTTAGCTCTTTCAATTACTTCATCGAATGTTTTAAAAGATAACATTGGAACTAATGGACCAAAAGGCTCAATTTTCATTATTGTAAAATCATCTTTAACATTATCAAATATGGTTGGCTCATAATAAAAACCTTTATTAAAACCTTGTGGTCTTTTTCCACCTAAAAGAACTTTTGCACCTTCTTTTTTTGTGGTTTCTACCAACTCTTCAACCTCGTTTAATCTTTTTTTTGTTGTAAGAGGACCTAACTGAACTGATGGATCCATTCCATCACCAATCTTTAATTTTTTTGTTTTTTCTACAAATAAATTTACAAATTCATCTTTTTTACTTTCTTGAATATAGAATCTATTAGGAGATATGCAAACTTGGCCGTTGTTTCTGAATTTAGCAGCTATTGCCATGTCAGTAGCTTTTTTAATATCAGCATCATCAAAAACTATAAATGGAGAATGACCACTCAACTCCATCGTCACTCTTTGAACTTTATCAGCTGCTTGTTTTAAAATTAATTTTCCAACTCTTGAAGACCCTGTTATAGAAATCTTTTTGACTATATCTGAAGAAATTAATTGTTGAGCTATACTTGGGGGGTCACCAGATAAAAGATTGACAACACCTGCTGGTACACCGGATTCCCTACAGATATCTACCATTTCCATTACAACACCCGGAGTAATAACATCTGGTTTTATAATAACAGAGCACCCTGCTGCTAAAGCTGTAGAAATTTTTCTTGCAGACAAAACTGCTGGAAAATTCCAAGGCGATAATGCGGCTACGACACCTATTGGTTGATAATAAACATGAACTCTAGTATCCTCAAATCTACTTTCTACAGTCTGACCATAGATTCTTTTAGTTTCTTCTGCATTCCATTCAAAAATATCAGCAGCTCCATTTACCTCACCTTTTGCTTCTGCAAAAGGTTTGCCAACTTCTAATGTCATCCATTTGGCTAGGATATCTTGTTTCTCTCTCATTTTGTCTGCAATTTTTCTAATAATGTTTGATCTTTTCCAAGGGGGTGTTTTTTTCCAAATTTCTAATCCCTTTTCAGCAGATTTTAATGCTCTATCAATATCTTGTGTTGTAGCTTTAGACGCATGTCCAATTATTTCCTCATTAGCAGGATTAATTACTTCATATGTTGATTTGTCAGATGATTGACACCATTTTCCATCTATGAATTGGCCAAATTTTTCGTACATAATTTTAATCTAACATTACTATAGGTTGTGTCTACTATGTAATTTTTACACATCAAATAATTTTCTTAAGATGGTATGCTAGTAATAAAAAAAGGAGATAATATGAAGGCTTACATAATGGGTAATTATACAGAAAAAGCTTTTCAAGGATTTTTAAAAGATCCATCAAGTGATAGAAAAGCTGTAGTAGATCAACTTACTAAGGCTATGGGTGGAACTATGCATAGTATGGACATAGTTAGAGGTTCATATGATTTTATAGTTGTTGCTGAAATGCCTAGTTTCGATGACTTTGCCGCAATAAAGTTGGTAGTTGAGTCATCTGGTGCTGTAAAAAATTTAACTATGCTAGAAGCTATAGATTTTACAAAAGCTACAACAAAAGCAAGTAAAATAGGTTATAAAGCCCCTGGTCAATAATTCTTGGTATAACTTCCAGTAGCGACTGGAAGTTATATTATTATTTTTTAAGTTTCGACGAAAATTTCAGATTCTCACTATTAAATTTTGAGTAATGTTTTTTGATATAATCATCCATTATTCCAACTTTTTCATCTTCAAATTCTGAAACTTTTCTATCATTCAGATCAACATATAAAGCGAGTACCTCAATAGTTGATGCAAGAAATTTTTTTTTCTTATGTATCATTTCCATTTTATATTGAAGCCTTTTTTTATCATGATCAAAAAAAACTAAATTTATGTCAACTTCATCATCAACTTTAAGTTCTTGATTATAAGTAATATTAGACTCAACAATCATAGTACTTTTACCTGTTGTTTTTGCTGAATGTTCTCCCATTTTAAAAATGCTATTTAAAGTATCTGCACCAAATTTATCAAAAATCAAAAGATAATAAGATACGTTCATATGATCATTATAATCAATCCAATCTTTAATAATTTTTTGAGAACTTAAGTAAACAGACATTTATTAAAAAAAATTTTCATTTTTTCATCTCCCTGTTTAAAGTTTTTTTATTTAAAGTGTGATTACTTGATCTGGCGGATTTGGACCAAGAGCTGTATATAATTGTGGAAAACATCCAGCAACAACGCCATCAACTAGACCTTTTGCTTTAACTTCTCCGCTACCACATTGCTCAAAAGTACCTTCTGCTAATTCTCTTCTAACAGCACATTGATCACAAACCATAAGAAGCATTTTCTTCTCTTTTGCAATCTTTGCTAAACGCTCTCCCACTGGATTACCTTTTTGAAGACACATAATATTGTCGTCGAAAAAAAACATTCCAACGACATTAACTAAATGAGAATTATCCTCTAGCTGAGGTAATATCATGGTGCCTAATTGAAAAGTACTTGCCATATTACTTTTAAAAACGTACGCGATTTTCATAAATAAACTCCTTAATTGTTAAATGTTATATTATAACATGTTATAATATAAATTATTTTAAAAAGGTAATAAGTCAAGCTTTATAGTAGCTCAACTAAAATATTTATTTTAGATTAATTTTTTTTGTCGTTGTCTACGACTAAACAAATTTCTGATTTTGTCAGGAATCTTCGTCCTGTTCCATTGTCTAAAGAAAACATTCCACCAATACCTTGAACAGCATCGATAGTTAAATCAGTGTGTTTCCATTTTTCATATTGATCATCATTCATATAAAAAGGAACACCTCCAATTTCTCCTAGTTTTACATCACTATTACCAACCATATATTCGTTTCTAGGATAACACATAGGAGCGCTCCCATCACAACAACCACCAGACTGATGAAATAAGAGTTCTTCACCATGTTGAGCTTTAAGCTCTTCAATTAATTTAAGCGCTGAGTCTGTTGCTTTTACTTTCATAAAAAATATGGCCCGTGATTCCTCACGGGCCATTATATATAAGTTGTCTTTTAAAAGAAGCCTAATTTTTTCTCACTGTAAGACACGTGAAGATTCTTCACTTGTCTGTAATGATTAAGCATCATTTTATGAGTTTCTCTTCCAATACCAGATTGTTTATAACCACCAAATGCAGCATGTGCAGGATAAGCATGGTAACAGTTAGTCCAAACTCTACCAGCTTGTATTTCTCTACCCATTCTGTAGGCAATGTTTCCATTTCTAGTCCAAACACCAGCACCTAAACCATAAAGTGTGTCATTAGCAATTTTTAATGCTTCTGCCTCATCTTTAAATTTAGTCACTGATACAACTGGTCCAAAAATTTCCTCTTGGAAGATACGCATTGAGTTCTTACCCTCAAAAATAGTTGGTTCAATGTAGTTTCCTTTTTCTAAACCACTATTGATTTTTGCAACATTTCCACCACATAAAACTTTGGCACCTTCTTTCTTACCTAAATCTAGATAAGATTTGATTTTTTCCATTTGTTCTAATGATGCTTGTGCTCCAATCATTGTTTCCATTTTCAAAGGATTGTCTTGCTTAACAGCTTTTGTTCTAGCAATAGCTTTTTCCATAAATTTATCATAGATAGACTCTTGAACTAGTACTCTACTTGGGCAAGTACAAACTTCACCTTGGTTTAACGTGAACATTGCAAAACCTTCTAGACATTTATCAAAGAAATCATCATCTTTTGCCATGACGTCCTCAAAGAAAATGTTTGGAGATTTTCCACCTAGCTCTAACGTGATCGGTATTAAGTTTTGTGATGCATATTGCATTATTAAACGACCAGTTGTTGTTTCACCTGTAAAAGCAATCTTTTTGATTCTTTTTGATGATGCTAATGGTTTACCAGCTTCTAAACCAAAACCACTTACCACGTTAACTACTCCTGGAGGTAACAAATCTCCAATTAGTTCCATAAGTAACATGATTGATGCTGGTGTTTGCTCAGCTGGTTTTAGCACTACACAATTACCTGCTGCTAAAGCTGGAGCAAGTTTCCACGTTGCCATTAATAATGGAAAATTCCACGGTATAATTTGTCCAACTACACCTAGTGGCTCTGGAATGTGATAAGAATATTCACTATTACTTATCTCAGCAACTGAACCTTCCTCTGCTCTAATTACCCCAGCAAAATATCTCCAATGATCTATTACTAATGGTAAATCAGCAGCCATACATTCTCTTATTGGCTTTCCATTATCTAAACATTCAGCAGTTGCTAATACATTAAGATTTTTCTCAATGACATCTGCAATTTTAAGAAGAATGTTTGATCTTTCCGTAATTGAGGTTTTGCCCCATGTTGGGAAAGCAGCATGAGCTGCATCTAATGCAGCATCTACGTCTTTTTCATTTGATCGTGCAACTGAACAGATTACTTCATTTGAAATCGGCGATGTATTATCAAAATACTTTCCAGATTTTGGTTCTACAAACTTACCATTTATGTAGTTCCCGTACTTTGCTTTAAACGGGAATTTTACTTTCAAATGAGAAGTATCCAATACAGATGACACTTTCATTGCTTCTGCACTCATTTTTTTTACTCCTCTTGTTTTATTTATGTTTATTAGCTTATTATTTTTTCTAGATATTTTAGAACGCTTCTTAGTCGCAGACTTTTTTGTCACAACTTTTTTTTTCGTTTTTATTTTTTTTCTAGAAATTTTGACCGACTTTAATTTTCTCTTAGCGGTCTTTTTCTTGGTTGCTATTTTTTTCCTTTTAATAGCCATTTCTTATTAAACTAAAAAAATACGATTGTTTCCATTTGAAATAAACTTATTTTTCTACTATTGATTGAAATAATACTATATCTTGTGCTTATAAAAAAACTCATTAATAATTTTAGCTTTCAAAACTTAGAAAATTAAGATGGAAAATATTTCAGTTGTAATTGTGACCTTCCACACTCCAAAAGACATTATTCTAAATTGCCTTAAGTCTATCAATAGAAATATAAAAACTATAATTGTAGAAAATTCAGAAAACTTTGAAAATAAAGATTTAATATTATCACAATTTGAGAATGTAAAAATTTTGTGTTCTGGTAAAAATTTAGGATACGGATCAGGAAACAACTTGGGTTTAAGTGAAGTCAAAACAGACTACGCACTAGTTTTAAACCCTGACACAATTTGTGATGAAAAATTATTTGATAATATTTCTAAAACTATAATTGAAGCTAATGATTTTTCAGTAATTGGTTGCCAGTATTTAGATGAAGATAAGTTTATGCCTGCAGGTTTTTTTGATGATAAAAAAAATAAAGAGTTTATAAAAAAATTTAAGGAAAATAACATAGATGATCTTACAAAAGTCGAATGGGTAACAGGTCAATCTATGTTAATTAATTTAAAAAAATTTAAAAATACTAAAATATTTGACGAAAATTTTTTTTTATATTTTGAAGAATTTGATTTATGTAAGTCTTTAATTCTCAAAGGAGAAAATATTTACACTTCAAAAAAACTTAAAATTAAACATTTAGGATTTAAAAGTTCATTTGAAGAGAGCTCAATTTATAAAACTAGCATCAATCGTTTGAAAGAGTGGCATTGGATGTGGTCAACATTTTATTTTTACAAAAAAAATTATAGCTACTTTCATGCGTTAAAAAAAGTAATAGGAAAGTTTTTTAAGGCACTATTAAAAATTTTTTTTTATTCCATAATGTTTAATAAAAAAGAAAAGGAAAAATACAAATATAGATTTTTAGGTATTTACAGTGCAATTTTAGGACACCCATCTAGCTTTAGAGATAATTTGGATTAGCAGTTATCTAGCTTTTTTTACAAAATAAATTCCAATTACGACTGCAATTAGTGAAATAAATACTTTAAATGTAATCAATTCTTTTAAAAAAATATAACTTAATATAGTGCCAAATATAGGGATTAAATAAGAAACTTGAGATTGAAAAATTAAGCCATTTTTAATTAATAATCTAAATCTCAATAACCATGCGATACCTGTAGAAACTAATCCTAGATATATCACTGAAATAGTTGAGTCAATTCTTGGTTTCAAATTCCACGGTTGCTCTATAAAACCTACTAATGGAATTAAAATGATAGTTGCCCATATTAAAATAGAGCCAGTTACATTTTCATTTTTTTTTTTACTTATTTTTAAGGTTAAAACCCCTCCTACAACATAACAAGTAGATCCAAGTAAAATAAGTAAAGCTGAATTAAAATTATTTTCATCAATTAATAAATTATCTGAAAATAAGTAAACTATTCCAGAAAAACCAATTAAAATTCCTATAGTTTTTAAAAAATTGAATTTTTCATTTTTTGTATAAAAATGCCCGAGAATAGTTGAGCTTAATGGAGTTGTTGACATTAAAATAGCTGCTAAATTACTTTGAACAGATTTAACCCCATAAGCAATTAAAAAAAAAGGTGCAACTAGATTGATAAATCCTATCGTCGCGAACCAATACCAATCTTTTGAAAAAGCCTCTATTTTAATTTTTTTATAATAACAAAGTAATAAAACAGGTATTGCTCCAAAAAAAACTCTAAGAAAAGCAATTGTAATTGGACCAAATGAATAAGTTGCAATTTTAATATTAAAAAATGCTGAAGCCCAAATTAAAGCTAAAATTGTAAGCAAAAAGTAGTCAAGTAAATTTGGTTGTTTCATTCAGTTAAATCTTTTGTTTGTCCATTTGTAATTTTTTGTAAATTTATAAAGTTGATTTTAAAAACACAATTTGGATGGCCTGCAGCAGCATAAAGTTCGTTGAATCTTTCCAACGATATATCTACAAATGTATCTATCTTATTTAAATGCCCAACTGGAGAAACACCTCCTATTGTATAACCCGTAACCTTTTTAACTTCTTCAGCTGAAGCCATACAAACGTTTTTTAAATTCAAAGTTTTTTTAATTTTGTTAAGTGAAACTTTTTTATCTCCAGCAACTAAAAATAGTGAATATGTGTTATCTGTTTTAAAAAGTAAGCTTTTAACTATTGCCCCTACCTCACAACCCAAGGATGAAGCTGCTTCAATGGCAGTTCTTGCAGAGTTTTTTAAATAAATTACGTTAATTTCTGAATTAAATTTTTTGAGTGATTTCTCGGCTCTTTTTACTGGTTCTTTATCAGATAAAATCATTATTCAACTTTAAATTGTTAGTTATTATTTATATTTAATATACAGTTATGAAAAAAATGCATAGGTGTTATTAAGTAAAAGAGCAATATTTATCAACATATATTTGGTACCACATGCATCTGAATTATATAGGAGTATAAATGAGTGCTAGTAATGTATTAAAAACCCTTAAAGATAAAAATATTGAGTATGTGGATCTAAGATTTACTGATCCAAGAGGAAAACTCCAACATGTCACTATGGATGCAAAGATGGTGGACGATGATATGTTGAAAGAAGGTATTTTCTTTGATGGATCATCAATTGCAGGTTGGAAAGCTATCAATGAGTCAGATATGATACTTAAACCAGATACCAATAGAGCAATTGTAGATCCGTTTACATCTCATAACACTCTAAATTTATTTTGTGATGTTTTAGACGCTATTAAAAAAACTCCCTATGAGAGGGATCCAAGAGGAACTGCAAAAAAAGCTGAGGCTTATTTAAAAGACTCTGGCATTGGTGATAAGGCATTTTTTGGTCCTGAAGCAGAATTTTTTGTTTTCGACGATGTAAGATTCAAAAATGATATGAATGAGACTGGATTTAAAATTGATAGTAAAGAAGGTCCTTACAATACTGGAAAAGAATATGAAAATGGTAACATGGGTCATAGGCCGGGGATTAAAGGAGGTTATTTTCCTGTACCACCAGTTGACAGCGAGCAAGATATGAGAAGTGAATACCTTAAGGCTATGAAAGATATGGGAATTAAAGTGGAAAAACATCACCACGAAGTTGCTCCAAGCCAACACGAATTAGGTATGTATTTTGGAACTCTTGTCGATCAAGCAGATAACTTACAACTTTATAAATATGCAGTTCATATGGTGTCTCATTCTTTTGGCAAAACCGCTACTTTTATGCCGAAACCTGTTAAAGGTGATAATGGTTCAGGTATGCACGTTCATCAATCGATTTGGAAAGGTGATACTGCATTATTTTCTGGTGATAAATACGCAGGACTATCCGATACGGCATTACACTATATTGGTGGTATTTTAAAACACGCAAAAGCAATTAATGCTTTTTCAAATGCTACGACAAATAGTTATAAAAGATTAATCCCAGGATTTGAAGCTCCAGTTTTATTAGCCTATTCAGCAAGAAATAGATCAGCTTCATGTAGAATTCCTATCACTTTAAGTAAAAAAGCAGCTAGATGTGAGATTAGATTTGGTGATGCCGCTGGAAATCCATATTTAACTTTCTCAGCAATGTTAATGGCTGGTTTAGATGGAATTAAGAATAAAATTGATCCAGGTAAATCATTCGATAAAGACCTTTATGCTTTATCTGAGGACGAAGTTAAAAAGATACCAACTGTTTGTGGTTCTTTAAGAGAAGCAATGGAAAGTCTCGACAAAGACAGAGATTTTTTAAAACAAGGTAATGTATTTACTGATGACCAAATAGATGCTTATATTGCCTTAAAGTTTGAGGAAATACACAATTTTGAGCACACACCTCATCCGATAGAATTTGAGATGTATTACAGTTGCTAATTTTTATTGTTTAGTTTTAGCAATTTTATTCTTGCCAGAACCCTTTTTAACAATGTAATTAAGTGTTCCATTTGCTCCAGTATCAACAGACTTTATAAAAGATCTTAGAAAAGTTTTTCTTTTCTCTTTTCTATCTTCACTGTTTTGCAAATTTTTAATTTCAAAAACGTTCATTAATAGATATTAGTTATCTATGCGTTTATTGCAAGTCTGATATGTTCAAAATAGGATTATACTTTGAAAGACTCCCCGCAGCCACAACGCTCGGTTTCATTGGGGTTATTGAATACAAATGATGACGAAAAATCCTCTTTTTTATAATCCATTTCAGTTCCCAAAAGATACATAACTGCAGCGGAGTCAATGTAAACTTTTACTCCTTTGTCCTCGATTAATTCATCATTTGGATTTACCTCTTTTGAATATTCCATTACGTATGACATGCCTGCACAACCTCCCGATTTAACAGAAACTCTAACACCAATCGCATTTTTCTCAGCATTGGACATTATTTCTTTAATTCTTAGAGCTGCATTGTCACTTAACTTAATAATAGGGTTCATTATAAGTTTAACTCCAATTTTGCTGCATCTGACATCATATCTTTATTCCAAGGAGGATCCCAAACTAATTCAAGATTTACATCTTCTATTCCCTCTACTTGCATAGCACCCTCTTTTACTTCTTTAGGTAAACTTTCTGCAACTGGACAATTAGGTGTAGTTAATGTCATCTTAATTTCAGCCTTAGTGCCATTTACCTTTATATCATATATTAAACCAAGTTCATATATGTTCACTGGTAATTCGGGATCATAAATTTTTTTAATTTCATCAATTATTTTATTTTTAGTGTCCATAATCAATTTTCTGTGGTTATTTCTTTACCATCGTTTTCCATTGCAGATACCAAAGTATGCCATGATAAAGTAGCACATTTAACTCTCATTGGATATTGTTTCACTCCTGATAAGCACATTAATTTTGTTTTATCGTCTTCATTTAAAATATTATTTTTAAGTTCAGGATTTTCTTTAATCATCCCTAAAAAATCTTCAATTATTTCTTTAGCTTCATTATCACTTTTTCCTTTAATCAAATCTGTCATGATAGAGGCTGATGCCATCGATATTGCGCATCCACTTCCTTCAAAAGAAATATCTTCTACTTTTCTTTGGTCATTAAGTTTGAGATATACATGTACATGATCTCCACATAACGGATTATTGCCTTTTGCGTCTTTGTTATAATTTTCTGTTTTTCCTAAATTTTTAGGATTCTTTCCGTGCTCTAAAATTATTTCTTGATATAATTCTTTTAAGTTCATCACAAATCAAAAATCTTTTTACAATTGTTAATACCTTCGTTTAACTTATCTAAGTCATCCTTAGTGTTATAAACTCCTAATGATGCCCGTGCGCTGGCAGGGATACCTAGTTTATCATGAAGTATTTGACAACAATGATGACCTGCTCTTATAGCAACACCCGTCTCATCAAGAATAGTAGCGATATCATGTGGATGAACTCCTTCTACAGTAAAAGATAATACTCCTCCTCGATTTTTAGGATTTCCAATTAGTTTAACAGAATTATTCTTTTTTAAAACTTCTTGGCCGTATTCTATCAATTCTTTTTCATGATTAATTATGTTTTCAATTCCAATGCTTTCTAAAAATTTTATTGATTGATCAAAAGCTATGACTTGTGCAGTAGCCATTGTTCCAGCTTCATACTTGTTTGGAAGTTCACCGTAAGAAATTCTATCTTTTTTAACCTCATTTATCATTCCTCCACCCCCTTGATATGGCGGAAGTTGCTCTAGCCATTTCTTTTTTCCGTACAGAACTCCAAGACCTGTTGGACCGTACATTTTATGGCATGATATTGCATAAAAATCACAATCTAAGTCCTGCATATCTAATTTTAAATGTGGTCCACCCTGACATCCATCTACTACAACAACAATACCTTTTGAATGTGCAAGTTGAGTGATCTCTTTAATTGGCAAAACTGCGCCAGTAACATTCGATAAATGAGTTATAGCTATTACTTTAGTTTTATCTGTAATTTCTTTTTCTATATTTTCAATCGGGATATCTCCATCTTCATTTATCTCTGCAAACTTTATTTTAATATTTTTAGATTTTCTCAAGAAATGCCAAGGTACATAATTCGAATGATGCTCTAGTTCTGTAATTAAAATTTCGTCATTTGGCTCCAAGATTGCTTGACCTAAAGTATTAGCAACTAAATTTAAAGCCTCTGTAGCACCTTTAGTAAATACAATTTCATTTTTATCTTTTGCATTTATATATTTTTGGACTGAAGATCTTGTATTTTCATATAAATTTGTAGCTGCAACAGCTAAATAATGAATACTTCTACCAACATTTGAAAATTGTTTAGAGTAAAAATCATTTATTCTGTCTAAAACCACCTTTGGTTTTTGAGATGAGTTAGCACTATCCAGATAAACCAAATCATTATTTTGAATTTTCTCATCAAAAATTGGGAATTCTTTTTTAATGTTATTTATATTCATTTTTTCAGTCCAATAATATTCTTTATTAAGTCTTTTATTTCTAAGTCTGTTATCTTTTCAATAACGTCTAATAAAAATCCATTTATTAAAAGTTCTTTTGATTGTTGATAATTTAAACCACGAGACATTAAATAAAAAATTGAATTTTCATCTAAACTTCCGGATGCTGATCCGTGAGAGCATTTTACATCATCAGCATAAATTTCTAATTCTGGTTTTGCATTAAACTCTGATGTTTCATCTAGTAGTATTGCTTTACTTAATTGATACCCATCGGTTTTTTGAGCTTTTGAATTTACAAAAATTCTTCCTTGATATGCTGATTTTGAATTTTTTCCAAGAACACTTTTAATAAGCTGATAGCTTTTTGTGTTCTCCACCAAATGATTAATTGTAGTTCTAATTTCGTGCTGTTGATTTTCCTTCAATGAAAAAATACCATTGATAAAAGCAGACGAATATTCGCCGTTTAAATTACAATTAATCTCATTTTTAAAATAATCTGAACCAGCTGATAATATAAATGTTTCTGAAACACTATTATTACCCTGTTCAATATTGTTAAAAGAATATTTTAAATTATCATTTTTAAACTTATCAATTTTATAGTTTTTAAGAATCGAGTCTTTTCTTAAATTAAAATTATAAAAAATATTAATAAAGTTTTTCTCTGTATTATTGGCAAAATAATCAATAAGCTTTAAAGAACTATTTTCACCTAATTCAAAATCTAGTCTCAAATTGATATTTGTTGACTTTATTTTTTCATTTGTTGTGTGATAAATGATTAAAGGTCTTTTTAAAGAATAATTCTTTTTAATTATTATTTTAAAAACCTTATGACTTAATGCGCTATTTAAATCAATTAATGAGTTATTATAATTAAATGATACATCTTCTTTAGTCTCATCGTTTATCTCAATTTTATTTTGATCCTCATAATTAAAGTCAATTTTTTCTATTCTTCCATTAATAAAAATAATTTTATTATGATCTAAATCTTTGACGAAAATAGATGGGTCAATTTTGTTGGTTTGTGAATAATCATTAAAAAAAATTAAATCATTTATGCTTTTTTTGATGATCTGACTAATATCCAAAAATTTCCAATCTTCTTGTTTTCTATTTGGAAAACCACTTTCAATAAACTTATTTAAAAAATCTTTTTTTATTTGAATTTCTTTCTCAGAAATTTTTGAGATTTTTACTATTTTATCAAAATCTGATTGTAATTGTTCGTTCATTTAATTAAAACTTTCATATCCTTTCTTTTCTAATTCGACTGCTAATTCAGGACCACCAGATTTGATTATCTTTCCATTCATTAGAACATGAACAAAATCTGGTTTAATGTAATCTAGTAATCTTTGATAATGAGTTATAATTAAAAAAGAATTATTTTTATCTCGTAAAGTATTAACTCCGTCTGCAACTACTTTTAGCGCATCTATATCTAGTCCTGAATCTGTCTCATCTAAAATAGACAATTTTGGAGCTAACATTGACATTTGTAAAATTTCATTTTTCTTTTTTTCTCCGCCTGAAAAACCAACATTCAATTGTCTATTTAATTTTTCCTCATCAAATTTTAACTCTTTAGCTTTTTCTTTGACGAGTTTTAAAAATTCAATTGCATCTAACTCTTTTTCACCTCTTGCTTTTCTAATTGCATTTAAAGATGTTTTTAAAAATATATTTGTATTTACACCTGGAATTTCTAATGGATATTGAAAAGCTAAAAATATTCCTCTATGTGCCCTTTCCTCGGTCTCAAGATCAAATAGATTTTTATTTTCAAATAAAATTTCGCCTGAAACCTCGTAACCTTTTTTACCTGATAAAATGTTGGATAATGTGCTTTTTCCTGAACCATTTGGACCCATAATAGCATGCACTTCACCTGGGTTTATATTCAAAGAAAATCCTTTTAATATTGACTTATTTTCAACATCGGCGTTTAAATTATTTATTTTAAGCATTAACCAACACTCCCCTCTAAGCTGATGCCCACAAGTTTCTGAGCCTCAACAGCAAATTCCATTGGCAACTGTTGTAATACCTCTTTACAAAAACCATTAACAATTAACCCTACTGCTTCCTCAGGGTTTAGACCTCGTTGTTGACAATAATGTAATTGCTCTTCACTAATTTTTGATGTCGTAGCTTCGTGAGCAATATTAGAGTCAAAATTTTTATTTTTTATATAAGGTACTGTATGCGCACCACACTTATTTCCCATCAATAATGAATCACATTGTGTATAATTACTAGAATTTTTAGCTTTTGAATTAATATCTACTAAACCTCTATAGGTCATGTCAGAAAATCCAGCGCTTATACCTTTTGAAATAATTTTACTTTTAGTATTTTTTCCTAAGTGAATCATTTTTGTTCCAGTATCTGCTTTTTGATGGTTGTTAGTGATTGCTATAGAATAAAATTCACCAATTGAATTATCACCTTTTAATATACAACTTGGATATTTCCAAGTTATAGCAGATCCTGTTTCAACTTGTGTCCAAGAAATTTTAGAATTTTTTCCCTTACATAATCCTCTCTTAGTTACAAAATTATAAATTCCTCCTTTGCCATTTTCATCACCTGGATACCAATTTTGTACAGTTGAGTATTTAATTTCTGCATCATCTAAAGCAATTAATTCAACATTCGCAGCATGTAACTGATTTTCATCTCTCATTGGTGCAGTACATCCCTCAAGATAACTCACATAACTTCCTTTATCAGCAATGATTAATGTTCTTTCAAATTGCCCAGTCTCTGATGCATTAATTCTAAAATAAGTAGAGAGTTCCATCGGGCATTTAACACCTTCAGGAATATAGACAAATGATCCATCTGTAAAAACAGCAGAGTTAAGTGTGGCAAAGAAATGATCAGTTACTGGTATTACTGTACCTAAATATTTTTTCACAAGATCTGGATGTTTTTGAATTGCCTCTGACATTGAACAAAAAATTATTCCATGTTTGGTCAATTCATCTTTAAAAGTAGTTGCCACTGAAACAGAATCAAATACTGCATCTACGGCTATTCCATTTAATCTTGCTTGCTCTTGTAATGGAATTCCAAGTTTTTTATAAGTCTCTAAAAGTTTAGGATCAAGCTCATCTAAACTTTTTGGTTTATCTTTCATGCTTTTTGGTGCTGAATAATAGTATAAGTCTTGATAATCAATTTTAGGATACTTTGGCTTTTGCCAATTTGGTTCTTTTAAAAGTTTTAATCTCTCAAAAGCTTTAAGTCTAAAGTCTAACATCCATTGCGGCTCTTTTTTGATATTAGAAATAAATTTAATAACATCTTCGTTTAAGCCCTTTGGAGCTTTTATATTCTCAATATCGGTGGTAAAACCGTATTTATAATCTTTTAAATTTTCTATGTCTTTTTCTCTAGTATCCATTTTTATACTCTTCTCTCAATGTTATCTTGAATAAGATCCTCTAAACTCTTTTTCTCAAAAAAATCATTAATATGGTTTTCAAGCTCATCCCATAAATTATGAGTCAAGCATTTTGATGATTTGCCATTACAACCCTTTTTTGACTCTTTTTTGCATTGAACAGTTTTTACTTTTTCATCTACAGCATCAAAAATATTTGTAAGTTTTATTTCTTTGGCTTTTTTATTCAAAATATATCCACCTTGATTTCCTCTTATACTTTGAACAATTTCTTTTTTTCTCAATTTAGAGAAAATTTGCTCTAAGTAATCCAAGGAAATGCCCTGTCTTAAAGAAATGTCCCGTAAAGATACTGGGTTTAAGTTGTCAAATCTTGCGAGATCAACTAAAGCCATTACCGCATATCTACCTTTAGATGTTAACTTCATAAAACCTTTTATTTTAGGGGGGTATATACAAACCTGACTAAAATAGTCAAGTATCTTAATTAAAAAAAAACTAACATATTGTCACTCACTTGTGATAAACCTAATTTTTTTTTGAGAATGATAATCAATAACAATTATGGACAATAAAATTTTAGAAATCTTTATTCCTGGTCCTGCTGGAAGACTTGAAGCTAAATATTTTAAAAGTAAAAAACCTACTTCACCAATTGCATTAGTATTACAACCTCACCCCCAGTATGGTGGTACAATGAATAATAAAGTTGTAGTCGAAACTTTCAATACTTTTGTAGAAAATGATTTTTCAGTTTGTAGAGTAAATTTTAGAGGGGTTGGTAAAAGTGATGGAGAATTTGATAATGGTCAAGGTGAACTAGCTGATGCTGCTGCGGCTCTTGATTGGTTAGAAAGAGAAAATTTTGATAACTCTCAATGCTGGGTTTCAGGTTTTTCATTTGGGTCTTTAATTGCGATGCAACTATTAATGCGAAGACCTGAAATAAATAGATTTATTGCAATTTCTCCTCAGCCAAATGTTTATGACTTTTCATTTTTATCACCCTGCCCAACCTCTGGATTGATGATTTACGGAAAGAAAGATGAACTGGTTCCTATAGAAAACTTAAAAGATCTTGATAAGAGACTTAGTGCTCAAAAAGGAATAAAGGTTGAATTTCAATCTATATCTAATGCAAATCATTTTTTTTCAAAAAATGAAGACGAATTAACTAAAAATTTAGATAAGTATATAAAAAAAGAAATTGCAATTTATTGAAAGTTTTTAGTTATTATTCCACCTGAGCAGGGTTTTTTACATCCAGTTGTTCCAGGAAATGTAATTGGTAATTTTAAAAAAGATCTTATAGCAATATAAGCAAAGGCTTGTGACTCCACGTAATCCCCATCAACACCATAATCATCAATTAATTGAATAGAAAAATTTTTTACAATTTCTTTTTTCATACTCTCAATTAAAGTTTTGTTTTTCCTTCCACCTCCACAAATTAAAATTCTCCAGTTTTTTGCTTTATCCTTTGATAAAAAATTCAAAAGATTTGTTACTATCACTTTTCCAGTATATTCTGTTAATGTTGCTGTACCATCTTCCAAATTTAGCCCTCTTACAAAACCTAAACTAAAATCTTTCGTATCAAAAGATAATCTTTTTTTGACAAAACTATTTTCAAAATTATCAAGAGCTTGATTCAATATAAGCTTATCTACTTTTCCTGCATTTGCTATTTCACCGTTTTTATCAAATTTTTTTTTAGTATTTTTTCTAATCCACTCATCTATTAAACAATTTCCTGGGCCCAAATCTCTACTTGTAAGGCTATTACTCTCTAAACTTCTTATAACTGATACATTTGATATACCTCCAATATTCAAAATACATACCGGAAATTTTATCTTTTTTTGTTTAACAATTTGATTATGAAAAATAGGAGTTAAAGGAGCTCCCTCCCCGCCATTTTGAATATCATTTTTTCTAAAATCATTAATTATAACTTTTTCAGTCAATTGAGACAATAATCTCGCATCACCGATCTGTTTAGAAATCTTTTCTGAGGAATTATGATAAATAGTCTGACCATGAAATCCTATTAAATCAATCTTTTCATTTGTAGAACTTATAATTGCAGAAACAACTCTTGAATGAAATAACGTTATTTCTCTTTCAAGCTCATTTATTTCAGTATTATATTTTTTTAAATCCTCAAATTTGGTAATTTTGTCCTTTAAAATATAGATTTTCTTGTAAGTTTTTTGATCAAATTTGAAGTACTGATTAAAAATTATGTTATATTTATTTAGCCCATCCGAGCTTATTAAAGATGCATCCACTCCATCTCCAGATGTACCACTCATTAAACCCAATGATGTGAATATTTTTCCCATTCTTATTTTTTTTTAAAAAAATTTGTATATTGTGTAACTATAAACTTATGAATAAATTTTTGAAAGAATTTAAAGATAGGGGTTTATTCTATCAATGTACTAATGAAGAAGAATTATCAAATTTTTTAGATACAAAAAAAATTAAGGGATATATAGGTTTTGACTGCACAGCTGAAAGTCTGCATGTGGGTAGTTTATTGCAGATAATGTGTTTACGATTACTTCAAAAACATGGACACAGACCAATAGTTTTATTAGGAGGTGGTACTACAAGAATAGGAGACCCATCTGGTAAAGATAAAACTAGGAGTATTCTTAACGAGAAAGATATTGAAAAAAACATAAAAAATATTGAAAAAATATTAAAAAAATTTTTAAATGTTAAAGACCCAGAGATTAAACCTATTTTTGTAAATAACTACTCATGGCTCAAAAATCTTAATTATATTAATTTTTTAAGAGAAATAGGAAAACATTTTACAATAAATAAAATGCTAAGTTTTGATAGTGTAAAAACTAGATTAGAAAGAGAACAATCACTCAGCTATATGGAATTTAACTATATGATTTTACAAGCTTACGACTTTTTAGAACTTAATAAAAAACAAAATTGTATTCTTCAAATTGGTGGCTCAGATCAGTGGGGTAATATCGTGAACGGTGTAGAGTTGATAAAAAGATATTCAAATAAACAAGTTTTCGGTCTTACAACTCCTTTAATTACCCTGGCTTCAGGAGCAAAAATGGGAAAGACTGAGTCAGGCGCAATTTGGCTAGATAAAAAATTTTTATCAACTTACGATTACTGGCAATTTTGGAGAAATACTGATGATAGAGATGTGATCAAATTTCTAAAAATTTTCACAGACTTAGAAATGGATGAAATAATTTCAAGAGAAAATGATAATATTAATGATTTAAAAATTTTGCTAGCTAACAAAGCAACTACAATGATACATGGTACCAAAGCTGCAAATGATGCTGAGCAGGCTGCTAAAGAAGCCTTCTCTGGAAATTTTCTTGGTTCTACCTTGCCCTCATTAAAAATTTCTAATAAAGATCTTGCCAAATCTTTAAGTATTATTGATCTTGTTATTTTATCTAGATTAGAAAATTCAAAAAGTGAAGTAAGAAGATTAATTAAAGGAAATGCGATTAAACTAAATAATAATGTTATATCTAATGAAAATTTTAGGATTAAAAAAAATTTATTTATAAATAAATATTTAAAACTTTCTATTGGAAAAAAGAGGCACCTCAAAGTAGAAATAGATTAATTTTTTTTAATTTTTTCTAAAGTTCTAGTAATAAATCTTGGAGTTAAAGTTTTTACTGGATTTACTGTTGTTTCAAGATTATTTGGAGGCCCTTTTATTTTAAAACTCACCCCAAAAACACCCTCTCCTGTTTTAGCGCCAACTAGTATCTTTCCAAGTACTGGTATAGAGCCAATAAACTTATTTATTGTAGTTGCAGGCACTAAAGTTCCTCTTAAGCTAATTAATTTTTTCTTTTCAATATATCCTTCCATTAAAATAGAAATTGCTGGACCAATTGCATAAATTTCCTCTATCTTTATTGAATCTTTATGATCTTTAATATTCATCTCAAATTCGTCAAACCGAATTCCTTCTCCTGACATAATATCTGCTATACCTTGAAGAGATGCTAAAGTTAAAACTTTAGTTAAAGCAGGCATTTCTTTTAATTTAAAATTATAAATTTTTAAAGTTGACATAGTTTCTTTGCCATTATTTGTGCTAAAGAAATCAAGTGCACCACCCTCAAAACCTTTAATAAATTTATATCTTCTAACTATTGGCTCAGCTCGATCTAAAAATAGGGTTGTTATTCTGTTATCTCCCTTTTTATTTATGGTTAATTTAAGTTTTTTATTACTTGTAAAAAAGCCCTCTAATTTTCCATTATTAATTTTTTTGTTTTTAAATGTTAAATTCCCAACAACATTTTTAAGAATGTTATCTTTATCTAAGCTAACTTTATCAATATTAATATTAAGCTTATTATTAATATCAATAAGACTTGACTTCTCTTGATCAGTCTCAAATAAATTTTCAATTAGATTATCAGCATTAAAGTAAGGGCCGGATAGAAAATATTCTTTATTTTTCCTAATTAATAAGATTGAATTTTTTTTATTATCTTTATCAAAATAATTCAATTCTAGCTGATCTAATTTTTTTATTTGAAAAACTTTATTAAAATTGATTTTTTTAAAATCAAAAATATTCTCTTTTTCTTTATACGAAAAAGAACTAATTAATAAATTTTCCTTATCTTTTTTAATTCCTTTAAAATTAATTAATGCTTTTTTATTTTTTTTTTCGTAATTTAAAAAGTCAATATTTACTGGGTTATCATTTATTTGAATCGAGGTTTCAAATTTTATATCTTTATTTTCTTGGTCAATTTTATAAAAAATATCATCTTCATAATCTTGAATTGAAATCTTACCTTCCCCAATAATTGAAAGATTTTTTTTTATATAATTAATCTTTAAGTTGTTATCAGAAAGTAAAATTTCCTCTTGGATTTTTGGAAAAAAATTACTTAATTCATAGTCATTCAAAATTGAGAGTTTTAGAAGACTCATTGATGATTTTATCTCCAAATCTTTTATCTTAAATCTTCTATCGAGGTAAAAAGAAAATTTATTTTCTGACACAAAGCTTAAATTTGCAAAATTTAATTTTTTTATAAATGGACTTATTAAATTCTTAAAGTCTTCATTTTTAAGATCAAATTTTTCATGGGAAATTTTTCCTTGAAATGAAAATTTGTTTTTTTTATTCTTTACTAATATTTCTTCTGATTTGAAATTTATATTATTAAATTTAAAATTTGTATCAGTTATTTTAAGTTCATTATATTTTGAATTAAAAATTAAATTCAATTTATCCACACTAATTCCATCATAAAAACTTAATTTTCCGTCTTTTAAAAAACCTGTAATGTTATAATTGTCTTTTATTTTACCTTCGACATCAAACTCAAGTTTGATATCTGCAATTAAAAAACCTTTTTTTACTATTTTTTCTAAAACATATAATTCTGGTTTTTGATTTATTGATCTAACAAATGTTATTAAATTTTTTGCATCTAATGATTTAGTAGATATTTCGAGGTTTTCTATTGAAAACTTTTTATTTAAAAGAGCTTTGAGTGAAATTTTTGCTTTTATACTCTCTAGTTCAATATTTTCATTTTTATTAATTAGTTCTGGAGCAATAGTTTTAACATTTATATCAAATTGAAAAGGGTCAAAAACAATTTTAATTGTTTTGAGTTTAATTTTTAAGTCACTATTAATACTTTTTATTTTTTTAATTATTTGGTTATTAAATTTTTGTGTCTCAATTCCGAATAAACTTAAATAAGTTATTAATAAAAATAGAATTATTAAAAAACTAATTACAAACCTAAAAATTATTCTCATTTAATTTGATACAATGATTGCTCTAAAAAATCATCAATATGTCCATCTAAAACTCTTTCTGGGCTTGAATTTTCATGATTAGTTCTATTATCTTTAACTAATCTATATGGTTGCAAAACATACGATCTTATTTGATGACCCCAACCTATATCAGATTTTTCGGTTTCATTACTTAAATTTTTTTCTTCCTTTTTTTTAATTTCAAAATCATAAAGCCTAGCTTTAAGCATATTCATACATGTCTCCTTATTTTTATGTTGAGATCTCTCATTTTGACACTGAACAACTATCTTAGATGGTAAATGAGTAATTCTTACTGCGCTATCAGTCGTATTTACGTGCTGACCCCCTGCACCACTTGATCGATAAGTGTCAATTCTCAAATCTTTATCATTTATCTCAATATTAATATTTTCATCAACTACAGGATAAACCCAAATACTAGCAAAACTAGTATGTCTTCTCGCTCCTGAGTCAAAAGGTGAAATTCGAACTAACCTGTGTATTCCTGACTCTTTTTTTAACCAACCAAATACAAAGTCTCCTTCAATTTTTATTGTTGATGATTTTATACCTGCCTCCTCTCCTTTATGCTCACTAATCAAATTTGATTTAAATTTTTTATTATCAGACCATTTAAGATACATTCTTCTTAACATATCTGCCCAATCTTGACTTTCAGTTCCTCCTGCCCCTGCATGAATTTCAACGTAACAATCTAGAGAATCCGCCTCCTTAGATAAAAAACATTTAACTTCATTTTTCTTAACTGTCTCCTTTAAAGCTTTTATATTAGATAAAATTTCATTTTTTATATCGATATTATTTTCCTCAGATGCTAATTCATTTAATTCATGAAATTCTTTCAATTTTTTTACAGAATCTTCGTAAGATCCAATTAGATCTTCAAATAATTTTTTTTCCTTTATAATTTTTTTTGATTTTATTTTATCCTGCCAAAAATTAGCTTCGAGTATTGTCTTATTGTGATCATCCAATTTTAAATAAATATTATTTTTTTCAAAGATACTCCTTAACTCTTTGATTTACTTTTTCTATCTCTTTTTTAAAATTTGTATATTTTTGATCCATTAATAAAACTCTAATATATTAGTCATCTCTATTCTATTATTATTTGTATATAAAATTTTTCCCTCAACAACATTCTTTTTTTTATAAGCCTCAACTATAGTATTTTTTGATGAAAATTTTGCTTTTTCACCTGTTAAAGGATCTACAACCATCATTATAATATCTTCTGCAACTTTAAATGGGCGAGCGTTTGATTTTTTAACAGATTTTTCCACAAATTCTTTAAAGATAGGAAGTGCAGTCTTAGAACCAGTTTCAAATTTTCCTAATGGTTTTGGGTCGTCCATGCCGACATATACCCCTATTACTAGATCTGATGTAAAGCCAACGAACCATGCATCTGTATTTTCATTTGTAGTTCCAGTTTTTCCAGCTAAGTTTAATTCTAATTTCTTTAATTTTTTACCAGTTCCTCTTTTTACAACACCTTCTAGAAGTGACGTCATTTGATAGGCTGTTTGAGGTGAAAAAACTTGTTTATATTTATCCTCAATTACTGGATATTGGTCACTCATAAATGAAATTTTATCACAATCTAGACATGATCTTTGATTGTTATTGATAATTGTATTTCCTTCACTGTCTTGAACTCTATCAATTAAAACTGGCTCAACTAATTTTCCACCGTTCACAAAAGCAGAATATGCCGATGCCAGCTTCAATAAAGTAGTTTCTGCTGAACCAAGTGAGATTGATAATAATTCCTCTGGGTTTTCATAAATTCCAAGAGACTTTGAAAAATTAGCAATTTTATCAATTCCTAAACTTTGTGCTATTCTTACAGTCATTAAGTTTCTAGATTTTTCAATCCCTGTTCTAAGTGTAGAGGGTCCATAAAATTTTTTTCCATAGTTCTGTGGCTTCCACATTTTAAGATCAGAACCCTGGTCTAAAACAAGCGGTGCATCTAGAACTAATGATGATGGAGTATAGTTATTTTCTAAAGCTAGTGCGTAAACAAACGGCTTAAAAGCTGAACCAGGTTGTCTAAGAGCTTGTGTAACTCTATTAAATTCACTATTTTTAAAACTAAAACCTCCGCTTAAAGCTAGTACTCTACCTGTAAAAGGATCCATAACAATCATTCCACCATTAACTTTTGGTAACTGCTTTAAACTAAAATAATTACTACTATTTTGTTTTACATAAATTATGTCACCAGGATTTAATAATTCATTAAATTCTTTTTTGGTCCATGAAATATCCTTAAATTCTATAGTGCCCTTAACACCATTTACTGTTTCAATTAACGCAGAAAATTGATTTACTTTTTTAACTATTGCAATCTTCCAAGAAATTGAGTCTTCCAATTTATATCTATCTAAATCACTTTTCCAATCACTAATTAAACTTTTATTGGTAATTGGACCTCTCCAACCTTTTCTTCTATCGTAATTCACTAATCCATTTCTCAAGGAAATATTTGCTATTTTTTGTAGCTCCAAGTTGATGGGTGTATTTATATTAAAACCTTGTTTATAAACCTTTTCATAAGTAAGCTCATTGATGATTTTTTTTCTTACTTCTTCTATATAATATTGTGCATCTTCTAAAAAAACTTTCTGTTTCTTTTTTAATTTAATATTCTGATCTTTTAATTGCTCATATTCTTTTTCATCCAAAAAATCATTTTCTAATAAATTTCTTAAAACTAAATTTCTTCTAAATTTTGCCAACTCTAGATTTCTGTAAGGATTATATTTACTTGGAGCTTTAGGTAATGCAGCTAGTAGAGCAGCCTCAGAATAATCTAAATCTTTGATAGATTTATCAAAATATTCCAAACTCGCAGCAGCAACACCATATGCCCCGCTGCCTAAGTATATTTGGTTTAAATAAAGTTCAAGTATTCTCTCTTTATTCAAAGCTCTTTCTATTCTAAAAGCTAAAATAGCCTCTTTTATTTTTCTATTCAGACTTACTTCATTTGTTAACAAAAAATTTTTTGCAACTTGTTGTGTTATTGTTGATGCACCTTCCAATCTTTTTGAGGTTAGTATATTTTTTATATTGTTAAAAATAGCTCTTAAAATTCCTTTAGCATCAACACCAGGGTGATAAAAAAAATTTTTATCCTCTGCAGACAAAAAAGCATTTATAACATTTTCTGGAATAGAGTTATAAGGAACAAAAACTCTCTTTTCCTGTGAAAAATCTGCAACCAAGTCGCCATTTCCTGAGTAAACTTTACTTGAAACCGGGGGTTTGTAATTTTTAAGAAACTTATAATCTGGGATATTACTTGAAAAAGTCCATAAAATAGCAATAACAATTATAGAAATTAGCAATAAAAAGCTCAAACAACCAACAAAAATTTTCTTCACAAATATTCTCATTTTTATTCCATTATATATTGGAATTTGGTAAAGTTAAGGCAATAGAGTTATACAAAATTTAAAAAAATTAAACGTAAAATGAACCAATCAAATAAAAATTTATGGAAAAAAATTTATACATTGACGCATCGCGTCCAAGTGAAACCAGAGTTGTTCTTAAATCCGACAATAACATCGAAGATTACGAGTACGAAGGCATAAAAAACAACCTTATAAAAAATAACATCTATTTAGGTAAAGTAAGTAGAATTGAACCATCCTTACAAGCGGCTTTTATAGACTTTGGGAGAGAAAAGCATGGTTTTTTATCTTTCAACGATATCCAGTCTGATTATTATCAAATTCCTAAAAGCGATTTAGAAATTTTAAAATTAGAAGAGGAAAAAGCTAGAGAAGAATTATCAAAAGAGGTTGAGGCACTAGAAAATGAGAATCTTGCTCAAGGAAAACTAGAAGTCGACGATCCTATAGAAAAAAGTCAACAGGATGATAAAGAAAATCTAGATAATGAAAAAGAAAAAAAGAAAGAAAAAAGGTTAAAATTTAAAAGATATAAAATTCAAGAGGTAATTAAACCTAATCAAGTTATTCTTGTTCAGGTGCTTAAAGATGAGAGAGGTCAAAAAGGAGCTGCTCTAAGCACTTTTATTTCAATTGCAGGAAAATATATTGTTTTGATGCCGAATACTCCAAAGGGAGGTGGTATTTCTAGAAAAATTTTTAATCCTGCTGACAGAAAAAAAATAAGAAATATTTTAAATGAAATACAAATACCCAAGGAAATGGGACTTATAGTCAGAACTGCTGGAAGTAATAAAACTAAAAATGAAATTAATCATGACCTATCGACATTGATAAATACTTGGAATCAAATAAAAAATAACGCAATAAACTCTATTGCTCCATCATTAATTCATCAAGAAAGTGACATTATAAAAAGAACACTAAGAGATATGTATGACGAAAATACAAAAAATATTCTGATAGAGGGAAATGAGGGTTACAAGAGGGCACAAAATTTTATGAAAATGATGATGCCATCTCATGTTAAGAAAATCAAAAAATATAGGGGAAAAATTTCTTTATTTATTGAAGAGGGAATTGAACAAAAATTGAATCAAATATTTGACTCTGAAATAAAACTTAACTCTGGTGGATATTTAGTCATTAACCCCACTGAAGCTTTAGTTTCAATTGATATTAATTCAGGGAGTTCAATTAAACAAAAGAATGTTGAAAATACAGCTTTGGATACTAATCTTGAAGCTGCCGATGAGATAGCTAGACAAATAAAGATAAGAGACTTATCGGGATTAATTATTATTGATTTCATAGATATGCTAAGTTACGGTAACAGGAGGGCTGTTGAGAGAAGATTAAAAGATAAATGTAGATCTGACAGAGCTAGAATTCAAATTGGAAGAATAAGTAATTTTGGATTATTAGAAATGTCAAGACAAAGATTAAGAGAAAGTGCTGTCAAATGGAAAATAAATCTCTCTGATGAATCTTTCGCTCAAAAATTACTAAAATTAGTTGAATTAAAATCAGTATTAAATAAAGCTAAGATTGTTGAGTTGAAGGTTTGTGAAAAAATTTCAAATTTTTTGAAAGAGAATTTTATAGAGGATTTAACATTTTTCGAAAAAAAAAATAAAATGAAAATTGATATAATTACTGATAGTTCATTAATTATTCCAGAATATATTATTGATATTAAAAATAAGTCAAAAAAAACCCTTGAACTTATTAAACATATAGAAAATTTGAAAAATTTAAATGATCAAAAAATTGATAATAAAGTTATAGATCTTAAAGAAAGAAAAAAATTTAAAAGAAAAACTTATAATAATAAGAAAAAAAAATTTTTTAAAAAAGCTAAATAATTCCTTTTGTCGGTGAGGAGGGACTACCCATTAGACTTTTTTCAATCCTACCAGATAAAAATGATTGCCTCCCAGCGATAACAGCATTTTTGAACGCTAAGGCCATATCAAATGGTTTTTTTGCTTTAGCGATAGCAGTATTTACAAGAACTCCGTCACATCCTAGCTCCATTGCTATTGTGGCATCAGACGCTTGCCCCAAGCCGGCGTCAATGATGAGAGGTAGCTTTGTTTGATTTCTAATTATATTTATATTTAATTTATTTTGTATACCTAGGCCAGATCCAATGGGTGCTGCTAACGGCATAATTGCACATGCTCCCGAACTTTCTAATCTTTTTGCCATCAGAGGATCATCATTACAATAAACCATAACATCGAAACCTTCTCTGGCCAAAATTTCAGTAGATTTTAATGTTTCGATCATTTCTGGGAATAAATTTTTTTTATCACCTAAAACTTCTAGTTTTACTAACTTCCAGCCACCTATCTCCCTTGCAAGTCTAAGAGTTCTCAATGCTTCTTTAGAAGTAAAACATCCTGCAGTATTTGGTAAGTAGGTAATTTTTTTTGGATCAATAAAATCCATTAAAAGAGGTTTTTTTTTGTTAGTTATATTTACCCTTCTTACAGCAACTGTAACGATTTCCGCACCAGAAAATTTTATTGCTTTGGCGCACTCAGACATACTTTTGTATTTTCCTGTTCCAACAATAAGTCTAGAGTTGAAAGATTTTTTTGCTATTGTTAATCTATCTCTTTTCAATTTAACCACCTCCAATAAAATGAACAATTTCTATTTTGTCATTTTTTTTTAGATAAATTTTAGTCAATTTTTTTTTATTTACTATTTTCTGATTAAGTTCAACGGCTACTTTTTTTAAAGGTATCTTTAAATTATTTGCTAATTTGAATAAACTTGTCTTTTCAATTACCGTTTTTACTTTACCATTTACTTTAATTTTTATTTTTTTTATTTTTTTCATCGTATATAAATGCTGAATGAATAATAAAATAATTGTTATTAATGGTCCTAATATTAATCTATTAGGTGAGAGAGAACAATCACAATATGGATCAACTAATTTAGATCAATTAATTGAGGTTTGTAAAAAAAAATCAATAGAATTAGGTCTAAAAATAGAATTTATACAGTCAAATGTTGAAGGTGACCTCGTAAATATTATTCAAGATTCAAGAAAAAAATTTGATGGAATGATAATTAACGCAGCTGCTTTTACTCACACTTCGGTTGCAATAAGAGACGCTTTAGAAATTTTCAAAAAACCCATAATTGAAATTCATATTTCTAATATTTACAAAAGAGAGGAATTCAGACAGAAATCTCTTATTAGTGATATAGTAACTGGTGGAATATTTGGATTAGGTACAGAAGGTTATATTTTAGCCATAATTGCAATGCACAAGATCTTAAATAATGAAAATTAATAAAAAAATAATAAAAGAGCTAAGTGATTATTTAGACGAATTTAATCTATCAGAAATTGAATATACTGAAAAAGATACAAAAATAAAAGTTTCTAAAAATAACATTTCTGTAAATAACAATTCATACCCAATAAATAATAATCAAGAAACGTTAACTGAAAACTCTAATAAGATTACAAAAAAATTGTTAGGGATTGAGATAAAATCACCAATTATCGGTACGGCATATCATGCACCAGAGCCTGGAGCAAAAAAATTTGTTGAGATTGGAAAAAAAATAAAAAAAGGGGATACAATAATGATTGTAGAAGCCATGAAAACAATGAATCATGTTCCATCTACTTCAGATGGTTTTGTCAAAGAAATTTGTGTTGCTGATGGCCAACCAGTTGAATTTGGACAAACATTAGTTGTCCTTGAATAATGTTTAAAAAAATATTAATTGCAAACCGTGGTGAGATAGCTGTAAGAGTAATAAGAGCTTGCAAAGAATGGGGAATCTCAACAGTTGCTGTCCACTCAGATGTTGATAAAGAAAGTATGCATGTCAAACTAGCTGATGAAAGTATTTGTATAGGCTCACATCTTCCAGAAAATAGTTATTTAAATATTCCAGCCATTATGTCAGCAATAGAGCTCACAAATTCTGAGGCTGTCCATCCAGGATATGGATTCTTGTCGGAAAATGCAAACTTTGCAAAAGTATTAGAGGAAAATAATATAAAATTTATAGGTGCTTCCTCTAAAGTTATTCAGATGATGGGAGATAAAATACAGGCAAAGAAAATTGCAAAAGAAAATGGTCTGCCAATAATTGAAGGTTCAGAAGGTGGAATTAAAGATGTCAATGAAGCGAAGAAACTTTGTAAGAGAATTGGTTTCCCTATTCTCATTAAGGCTTCAGGAGGTGGTGGTGGAAAAGGAATGAAAATTGTAAAAAAAGAGGAGGAATTTGAAACACTTTTTTTAACAGCAAAATCTGAGGCACAAAAATATTTTGGTAATGATGAAGTTTATATTGAAAAATTTTTTCAAAATCCAAGACATATTGAGGTTCAAATTTTAGCAGGAAAAAATAGAGTTGTTCATTTACACGAAAGAGATTGTTCGGTGCAAAGGAGGCATCAAAAATTAATTGAGGAAACTCCAAGTCCAGTTTTAAATGATGAAATAAGAAATGATTTATTTGAAAAAACAGTAAAAATGGTGAGTAAAATTGGGTATGAAGGTGCTGGCACTGTTGAATTCATTTATGAAGACGGAAAATTTTACTTTTTAGAAATGAATACAAGGGTTCAAGTGGAACACCCTGTATCAGAAATGGTTACAGGAATTGATATTATAAAAGAACAAATATGGATAGCTTTTTCAGGTGAAACAGCTCTAAATCAATCTGATGTTAAACCAAGAGGTCATGCGATTGAGTGTAGGATCAATGCTGAGGATGCTAGTAAAAATTTTCAGCCTTCACCGGGCACTATAGGCATGTGTCATCAACCATCGGGATTTAGAACAAGAGTGGATGGTGCAATATTTCAAGGTTACAAAGTAACTCCTTATTATGATAGTATGATTTGTAAGCTAATATGTCATGGTAGAAATAGATTAGAAGCCATACAAAGAATGAATAGGTCTCTCGATGAATTTGTGATTGATGGTATTACAACCACAATACCTTTGCATAAAAAACTATTAAACCATAAAAAATTTATTGAATCTGATTTCAATGTAAGTTGGCTTGATAAAGAAAAAATAATTTAAATACACCCAATTAACCATATGTCATAAACTGCATGGTCAAAAGGTTTTATTGAGGGACTCGAGGAAAACATCCATCCATTAAAAACAAATACATTATCTTTTTTTTTATCTGTTAAATCTTTTACTTGAATATATGCTTTAATTTCTGGATTATCATCAAATTTAGAATTACTACATTTCATACTTTTTATTGAAAGATCTTTAAATATAATTTCTTCAGTATTTTTGAGTTTTACCTCACTATTTTTTGAACTAATTTTATCCAAAATTTTTACTATTGTTATAGAGCCCTCCAAGTTATCTGTAGATAATGTATTATTGTATGTTAGAAAATATATCAGAAAAATTAAAATTGAAATATTAAATTTATTCTTTCCAAGTCTTATATTTTTTTTTTGTGACATCTTTTTCTTTATATGGATAATAAGCTTTTTCTGTACCTGTTAAGTTCGGTTGATGAGGTTTTTGCCAGTCATATTTTTTAAAATCATGTGTTTTCTCAATTTTATTAGGAGTAAAGTGTATCCATGAATACCATTCGACTGGTATTTTTGAGGAGTCGATTTCACCAGAGTATATTACCCATCTTTTACCTTTTTTGTTCTGATAATATTTATTTCCAAAATCATCTTTACCAACAAATTTACCAGTAAAAATAGTTTTAATTCTTGTACCCAATGTATCTCGATTCCACCAAATGAAAATTTTTTTAAAAAATGTCAACATATTAATTTTTAATTTTTCAATTTAAAATTGTATAATTTAAATTAGACTAAAATTTGAATTTGTATATAAAGAATTTAAACCAATTATCAAACTAAAATAAAATTGAGGTCAAATGGCAAAATACTTAGTTGAAACATATTATACATGTACTTTTAAAGTAAATCATTACTTAGATAATGTAAACGAAACTGAACTTAAAAATCTTGAAAAAAGAGATGACGGTAAGTTTGAAGTTTTAGACGTAAAACTTGACAATAGGAAAACAAAAAGTCTTGATCCTAAAAACAATAAAGTTATTGAAAATAAAAAAATTGATATTAACGCGGACAAGAAACAACCAGTTTCTAACGATATAGAAAACATAATTAAAAATAAATCAATAAAATCTGACAGTAATAGTAAAAGGTTTAGTATGCCTGACAGAAGAAAAGGTTATATACAAAAAGCTACAATTGGTGATCATAAAGTTTATTTGCATACAGGTGAGTATGAGGATGGAAAAATTGGTGAGATATTTATCGATACAAGTAAAGAAGGTGAATTGGTTAAAGCATTAATGAATAACTTTGCAATTGCAGTTTCGCTAGGTTTGCAGTATGGAGTACCTCTTGATGAATTTATAAGTGCATTTGTTGGCACCAAGTTTGAACCTTCAGGAAAAGTTTATGGTAATGACAGAATTTTAAGTGCATCATCTATATTAGATTATATATTCCGAGAATTAGCTATTTCTTATCAAAACAGAGAAGATTTAGCTCACACCCCAGCTATTGGGCTTTCAGAAGGCTCAAATTTTGATACACAAAATTCTGAAGATCAAAATCAACTTCTTAAAATTGTTAAAGATATAACTAGTAAAGGTTTTGTAAGAAGTAATTATAAAAAAAATCTTGTAGATTTATCTGATATCAAAATAAGTCTTAAAGGGAAAAAATAAATTATTTTTTTAATTTTAAAGACAAGTTAAGCTCTTTTAATTGATCTTCTGTAACCTCCGAAGGTGCATTCATCATTAAATCTTGTGCATTTTGATTCATTGGAAACATAGTAACTTCTCTTATATTTTTTTCATTAGCTAAAAGCATTACGATTCTATCAATCCCAGGTGCAATACCTCCATGTGGTGGTGCTCCAAAACTTAGCGCATTTATCATTCCACTAAATTTTTCATCAACTTGCTTTTTATCATATCCCGCTACAGCAAAAAGTTTATACATTAGCTCCGGGATATGATTTCTTATTGCTCCAGATGATAGTTCAATGCCATTGCAAACGATATCATATTGATATGCCAATATTTCTAGAGGATTTTTAAAATTAAGTTTATCTATTTCTCCTTGTGGCATTGAAAACGGATTATGGCTAAAACTGATCTTATTAGTTTCTTCATTTTTTTCAAACATTGGATAGTCAACTATCCAACAAAACGCAAAAACATTTTGTTCTATTAAATCTAAATCTTCAGCAATCTTATTTCTTGCTAGAGAGGTGATTCTCTCTAATTCTAATTTTTTATTACAAGCTAGAAAAATACTATCACCTACATTTGCTTTAGTCTCCTTCATTATTTCTTGTAAAGACTCTTTTGAAAAAAACTTTCCTACTGGTCCTTTTGCAAAAACATTTTTATCTTTCCAAATTGTAAAATATGCAAGACCTGAGGCACCTTGGTCTTTTGCCCATTTATCAATATTATCAAAAAAACTTCTTGGTTTGTCTTTAGTATTTTTCGTCACTATACATCTTACATTGGAGCCTGATTTGACAAGCTTTTTAAAAATATCAAAAGTAACATCATCTCTTTTAAAAATTTCTGTAATATCTTTAATCACTAGCGGATTTCTTAAATCAGGTTTATCAGTTCCATATTTTAACAGTGCATCTGTATAGGAAATTCTTGGAAATTTTTTTGATATTAATTTATTTTTTGAAAATCTTTCAAAGGTTTTTACCATCAATTTCTCAACAACATCAAAAATATCTTCTTGTTCAACAAATGACATTTCAAGATCTAATTGATAAAATTCTCCAGGACTTCTATCAGCCCTAGCATCTTCGTCTCTAAAACAAGGAGCAATTTGAAAATATTTGTCAAAACCCGATACCATTATTAATTGTTTGAATTGTTGTGGAGCTTGAGGAAGAGCATAAAATTTTCCAGGGTTCAACCTGCTAGGAACTAGAAAATCTCTAGCTCCCTCAGGACTTGAAGAGGTTAATATAGGTGTTTGGAACTCTAAAAATCCTAACTGATTCATCTCATTTCTTATGAAAGAAATTACTTTTGATCTTAAAATTATATTTTGATGAATTTTTTTTCTTCTAAGGTCTAAAAATCTATACTTTAATCTTATTTCTTCAGAGTACTCTTGATCACTAAAAATTGGCATTGGTAATTCTTTACAACTACCTAAAATTGTAAAACTTTTAATTGATACTTCTATTTCTCCAGTTTTAATTTCTTTGTTTATTGTATCTGATGACCTATCAAGAACTTTTCCCTCAATCTTTACTACTGTCTCTAATTGAATTTTTTCTAACTGTTTAAAATTTTTGTTTTCTTTATCAATTATACATTGAACAATGCCATAATTATCTCTTAGATCGATGAACAAAAGATTTCCATGATCACGCTTTTTATTAACCCACCCTGCAAGCGAAACATTCTTACCAACATCATTCTTGGTTAATTCATCACAATTGTGGGATCTGTATTTGTTCAATTATTCCCCTAGTACATTTTTAATCATTTTAATATCAATTGATTTTTTATTTTTCAAACTGATCTCATCAATTTTATATATGAAATCAAATATTTTACCATATGATCTATCAATTCTTTTCACAATAAAATCAATCAATTTTTTTTCTAGAAAAATTTGACGATCTGATAAATTTTTAAGTATTAAGGCAAATACTAATTCATCATCAGGCTTCTTAATACTTTGTAAAAGAAAATTTTTTGTTCTTGATTTAAGATCCTTTAAAGAAAATTCAATATCAACAATTGGTTTAATTGAAGTTATGATTAAATATTTGTTTTCTTGATCAATAATATTTAAAAGTGTGTAGATCAATTTTTCGTTTACTTTTTCATTTAAATTTTCAAGGACTATATTTTGATATATTTTTATTTCTCTTAAACTTTCATCAGTCAGTAAATTTGCTTCAAATTTAATACCTTTGAACTTTTTTAAAAAAATATTTACCAAATGCGTTTTTCCAGAATAATTTTCACCATTTATATTTAAAAAATTTTTTTCCCATTTTGGCCAATTATCAATTTGTTTTAGAATATGCTTATTACTTTCTGAGACATAAAAATCATCTTTTTCTAAATTTTTTTCATAATTGAATTTAATAATTCTTTGATCAAATTTATTCATTTTAAAATCCAATCTTTATTTTGAATATCAAAAGTAAAATTATTTTCCTTCATAGATTTTAGAAAAAAATCAGGTAAACCATTATATATAATCTCATAAATGATGAAATTCTTATCAAATTTACTTATTGAGAAATTATAAATTAAGTCTGTTTCATCCAGAATTTTCTCAAAAATATCAATTTTACTATCATTGGAGCTCTCAACTTTTATTCGGAGGGGTAATTTAATTGAGGTATTTATTTGATTAACCCCTCTCCAGTAATCTTCATAATCTTTTTTTAAACCTTCGATAATTCTTTTTACATCTTTAAGATTATCTAAATCAAGTTCTGTAAAAGACCTATTTTCTAGGAAAACATCGTTCTTAATAGATATTCTAGACAAAACTCTTATCTTATTTTTATCTTTAAATATAAGTGAAATAATAGCATCATCTAAATAATATTTGTTGATAATTTCTTTAAAATCATATTGTTCTATGAATTCATATTGTTCTTTAATTATTTCCAAATCCTCAAGGTCTTCTGTTGGTAATACGTAATCTAATAAATGATAATTTTCTTTAATATTATTCCACTCTTTAAAAATTAAGTTATTTGTAAATATAAATAAGTTTTTTTTGTTCTCTTCAATAATAATCGGTAAATATAAAATCTTATTTTTATTAGGTATCGAGGGAAAAATATTTTTATTTTCTAAAAATTTAAAAACTTTTTTTTTATTAAAAGATACTCCAAAATTGAGATAATAAACATCATTAATAAATTTTTCCTCTTTAATGGAGAAAGATTCTATCATGAATTTGATCTCATTTAATTTTACATTATTAATTTTTTTTTGATCAGAAGATTTAACAATTAAAAGAACTAATTTACCAAAAGCCTCTTTAAAACCCTCATCTATTACCTCATTTTTATTGAATTCTATTTTAAAAGGTTTGGAAATTTCAACATTATTAATCTCAAAAGCTTTAGCTTCAACTTTGCTTGTGGAAAAAAAAAATAATAATAAAAATAAAAATATAAAAAAAATAAATATAGTTTTATAATACATGGCAATTTTATTAATTTTCATACCCTATAGTAATGAATAAAAACTCTTTTACATATAAAAAAAGTGGCGTTGATATTGATGCTGCTGAAAAATTTGTAAAATTCATATCAAATATTTCATCAAAAAAAAAAGGCAATAAAAAGTTAAAAAATATTGGAGGGTTTGGATCTATCTCAAATTTGCCATCAAATTTAAAAAATCCTAAAATTGTTGCCTGTGTAGATGGAGTTGGAACTAAAATAGAAATTGCTAATACTTTAAACAAATTTGATACCATTGGAGTAGATTTGGTTGCTATGAGTGTAAATGACTTGATTGTGCAAGGAGCAAAACCTCTTCTTTTTTTAGATTATATTTCTATTAATAAGATTAATTTGCCCAAGCTTAAATTAATTATAAAAGGAATCATCAACGGGTGCAAACAATCAGATTGTGAGTTAGTTGGTGGTGAAACTGCAGAGATGCCGGACACATATGAAAAAGGGAAATTTGATATTGCGGGGTTCGCGGTTGGTATTGTAAGCGAAGATAAGATCTTAAGTAAAAAAAAAATAAAACAAGATGATTTAATATTAGCTGTGCCATCTAGTGGTCTTCATTCAAACGGTTATTCTTTGATTAGACACGTAATTAAAAAAAAAAAAATAAACATTAGAAAAAATAAATTCTTAAAAACTGAACTTTTAAAACCGACAAAGATTTATGTTAAAGAGGTGCTCAAATTAATTGATAAGAATTTAATCAATGGATGTGCAAATATAACTGGTGGCGGTTTAGCAGACAATATAAAAAGAATTATTCCCAATAGTTTAAACGCAGAAATAAATTTAGATAATATTAAAACTTTTAAAATTTTTAAATGGTTAAAAAACAATGGAATATCTGATAAAGAAATGCTGAAAACATTTAATTGTGGTGTAGGTTTTTGTCTTATAGTAAATAAAAAAAAATTTAATTTAGTCGAAAAATATTTTACTAAAGATTTTAAACCATATATTATTGGAAAAATTACCAGAGGAAAAAATAAAGTTAAATTAAATGGCTTTGTTAATTGGATCTAAAAAAATAAAAACTGCAGTTTTTATTTCGGGTAATGGAAGTAATTTAAAAGCTTTAATTAAATTTTCAAAACTTAAAAAAACACCTATATCGGTAAACTTAATAATTACAAACAATGCTAAATCAAAAGGTTTACATTACGGCTCAATTTATAAAATTAAAAAAAGGATATTTAATTTTAAGAATAAAAGTTTAGCTGAAAAAAAAATTCTAAGAGAGTTAAAAAAAAATAAAATCAATCTAATTTGTCTCGCTGGCTTTATGAGAGTTCTATCCAAGAAGTTTATCAAAAATTTTAAAGGTAAAATACTGAATATTCATCCATCACTTCTTCCTAAATTTAAAGGTTTAAATACTCATCAGAGAGCTATTAAAAATAAAGAGACTCACTCTGGTTGTACAGTACATTTTGTTAATTCAAGGTTAGATTCTGGAAAGATTATTCTTCAAAAAAAAGTAAAAATTTATAAATATGAAACACCAAAGTCTCTTGCTAAAAAAATTTTACTTCAAGAGCACAAATTATATCCTAAGGCTATTAGTAAAATTTTTAGACTTTAAAAAAAAAATCAATTTCAATTTTAGCATTTTCTATACTATCAGATCCATGTACAGAATTTTTATCAATAGAAATTCCATATTTTTTTCTTATTGTTCCCTCCTGTGCATCTTTAGGGTTCGTAGCACCCATTAGCTCTCTGTTAGCTAAAACAGCGTTTTCTTTTTCTAAAACCATTGCTACAATTGGACCTGACGAAAGATATGAACATAAATCGTCATAAAATGGCTTTGTTTCATGAACTTTATAGAATTTTTCTGCCTCAGATTTTTCAATCTGAATTTTTTTTTCTTTAAGAATAGAAAAACCATTTTTTTTGAACATCTGTTTGATCTCATTGTCTAAATTTCTTTCTACAGCGTCGGGCTTTATAATTGACAAAGTTTGCTCAATATTACTCATAATTATCCTCAACTAATTGATTTAATAATCTCACGCCATAACCTGTTGCACCGCCTGAATTTAAAGCACCACCATATTTTGAAAACGCCATTCCAGCAATGTCTAGGTGCGCCCATGGAGTTTTGTTTAAAATAAATCTTTGTAAAAATTGTGCAGCAGTTGTAGAGCCTGCTCCTCCAACATAATTGATATTTTGCATATCAGCATTTTTTGAATTAATCAATTTATCATAGTTTTTGTGTAAAGGCATTCTCCAGAGTTTTTCGTTTACCTTTTCACCAGCATTAATCAACTCATTAGACAATTTATCATTGTTAGAAAAAAGCCCTGCATACTCTGAACCGAGAGACACTATTATAGCACCTGTCAATGTTGCTAAGTCAATTATAAATTTAGGTTTATATTTTTTTTCTGTAAAGGTAAGAGCATCTGCTAAAACTAGTCTGCCCTCAGCATCTGTATTTAAAATTTCTATTGTTTTGCCACTATAAGATTTGACGATATCTCCAGGTCTTTGTGCATTACCACTAACCATATTTTCTACGAGTCCGACAACTCCTACAGCATTTATTTTTGATTTTCTAAGCGCTAAATTTTTCATTAGACCAACCACTGTCGCTGATCCTGCCATATCGTAGGTCATATCCTCCATAAATTTTGCAGGTTTAAGAGAATAACCCCCAGTATCAAAACATACTCCCTTTCCAACAAAAGCTAATGGCTTGGTATTATTTTTGGCTCCTTTCCACTCAATAGTAACTAGATAAGATCCTCTTATGCTTCCCTGCCCTACACCAAGTAAAGCATTCATTCCTAATTTTTTTAATTTTTTTTCATCATAGATATTAACTTTAAGACCATCTTTTCTCAAAGAAGATAATCTTTTAGCATATTCATCTGGATGTAATATGTTTCCAGGTTCAGAAACTAGATCTCTCGTAAAATAAGTTCCCTTTTCTAAAGCATCAAATCTCACTTGAATAGATTTAGAAGGTTTATATTTTCCTATTACATTTATAGTTATTTGTCTTATTTCTTTTTTAGTTTTATATTTTTTAAACTCATAAGATTTAAGTTTTAATCCATGAAGAAAATAACCAACTAAAATTTTTTGTTCATCAGAAAGACTGTCAGAATTAAGTATATAACTGGTGTTCTTTCCATGATTAATACGGCTATATAGTTCTGCTCCTAAACTTTCTATATCAGAAAGTTTTGTTTTTTTTTTTATAGAAACTAATACGATCTTTCTCTTCGAATTAAGTTCGAAAACAAGTAGTTTTTTGGTTAGGTCGCTAGTTTTTAATAAATCATTTATATAAGAATATTCATGACTAGAAATATATCTTCTTATTTGAATAGTATTAAATTTTTCATCAACAAATAAAATGAGATTATTTGAAGATTTATTTAGGCTTCCTCTTTTAAAATTGATTTGTATAGACATAAATTTAAATATTTTTAGAGATTGATCATTTTAATCTTATTTTTATTGACATTTTTTATAAATATGTACTTTAGGTTGTATTAGAAAATGTCTTATAAATTATAAATGATCGAATTCAACAAAAAATTAGTATTTAGAAAATTTTTTAAAGATAATACATATTTTTTTTTATCAACAATTACTACTTTAGGTCTGATTGTATGGGTTATTCAAGCGGTTAATTTTTTAGATTATGTAACTGAAGATGGTCATGGATTGGGTGTTTACTTCAAATACTCCATTCTAAATTTTCCTAAAATAATATCAAGATTATTTCCTCTTATATTCTTTATATCAATATTTTACACAATAAATAAGTTTGAGCAAAATAATGAATTAAAAATATTTTGGATGAATGGAGTGCATAAAATAGAATTCATAAAAAATCTGATAATTTACTCCCTTGCATCTGTTGTCTTTCTAATTTTTTTAAGCTCAATAATTGTTCCATGGGCTCAAAACAAATCGAGAGTCTATTTGCAAGAATCTAACATAGATTTTTTTCCATCGTTAATAAGTGAAAAAAAATTTATTGATACTGTTGCTGAATTAACAATATATATAGAAAATAAAATAGAGAAAGAAAGCTATGAGAATATTTTTATTAAGGATACAGATAAAAATAAAGATAAAGTAAAATTCATCTTTGCCAAAAGAGGTCAACTTATAAATAATTCAGACGAAAGAATTTTCAGATTATTTGATGGTAAAATTATTAATGTAAATGATGGACGTGTTACAGAATTTAATTTTGAAACCACAAACTTTGACCTTAGTAAATATCTAACAAAAACAATTACTGATTTTAAAATTCAAGAAAGAAAAACCTTTAATATTTTGGACTGTTATATAAATTATTTCTTATTGGGAAAAACTTACTATTATGATGCAAATGCTTGTAATGATCCGGCAATTAGAGAAATGCAAAAAGAATTATACTCCAGACTTATCAAACCATTTTTTTTACCAGTTTTAACCTTAAGCTTATGTATTTTACTGTTATATTCAAAAGAAAACTCTAATTACAAAAATTCAAGAATCTGGATATTTTTACTAGGTATCTCTATAATTATTTTAACAGAATTTTCGGAGTCTATTACTGCTAGAAATTTTTCTTATTTTAAAATTTCTATCATTATGCCCCTAATAATTTTTTCAATCCAATATTTTTTTTTAAATAAAAAAATGAATAAATTCAATTAATTCGTATGATTTATAATTATAAAAAATATATCTTTAAAAAATTTTTGGTTTCTTTGGTAAAAGTCACGATAGTTTTTATGTCAGTTATTATAATTATGAATCTATTAGAAGAAATAAATTTCTTCAAAAATAGCGATGAATTTATACTATTACCTATATACTTAACTCTTCTTAATGCACCTTCAGTCTTATTTGAAATATTTCCATTTGTTTTTCTTATAGGAACTCTTTTTTTCTTTATCGAAATCATTGATAAAGAAGAAATCAATATATTAAAACTTAATGGTATAACCAATCTAAAGATTATTCAAATCTTGTCATTGTTATCTTTTATAATTGGATTAATGATACTTATTTTTTTTTATAACATCTCTTCGAATCTAAAATTTTTTTATTTTGATTTAAAGAATCAATATACAAAAGATGATAAATATCTTGCTGTTGTAACAAGTAATGGTTTGTGGATAAGAGATGAAGTTGAACAGTCAATAAATTACATAAATGCAGAAAAAATTGAAAATGATAAATTATTTGATGTCACTATTTCTCAATTTAATCAAGATTTTAAATTAACTAAAGTCATTATCTCAAAAAAAGTTGATATTAAAACTAATAAATGGATTCTAGAAAATCCAATAGTTAATTCTGACAACAATTCAAAATCATATGAAAAATTAGAATTTTTTTCAAATTTTGATGAGGAAAGAATGCTATCAATTTTTGACAATTTATCCTCTTTAGATTTGTTTAAACTTGGAGGGTTAAAAAAAGATTATGAAATGCTTGGTTATAATACAGAAATGCTTAATGGTTATAAGCATAGATTGTACTCTTACCCCTTATACCTAGCGATAATGGTCTGTATTGGATCAATTTTGATGCTCAATATTAAGCATAACAAGTCTAAAGTTGTAAGTATTACTATGGGAATAGCTCTATCTGTCATAATTTATTATGTTAATTATTTCTTTAATGTAATAATTGAAACTAAAGATGTCCCATATCTAACATCTATTTGGGGTCCACAGATAATTTTATCATTAATAATTATAACAAATCTGATTAGAATAAATGAAAAATAAATTAATAATTCTTTTTATTTTAACGAAATTTATACTTAATTTTTATACTTCAGTATTTTCAAATGAAATAAAATTTGAGGCTAAAAATATTGAAACTGTTGATAAAAATTTAATTATTGCCACTGATAACATTATTATATCTGATATTTATGGTAATAAGATTTATGCGGATAAGTTAAAGATTGAATATGAAAAAATTTATACCATTTCAGGAAATGTAACTTTTGAAAATACTAAAAATAAAATTATTCTAAAAAGTGATAAAATTGTTTATAATTTAGATAAAGATATAGTTGAAACTTTCAATGATACAAAAATTGAAATAGATAATATTTACTATTTTAATACTTCAAATATAACTTACAATTTAGGTACAAAGAAGATTTCCTCAAATGAAAAATCTTTTATAGAAGACTCAGACTCAAACAAAATTTCAATTAAAAATTTCACCCTTTCTTTTAAAGAAAATATCCTTAGAGCAAATGATGCAAACATAATTGATAAAGATCTTAATCAATATGAAATAGAAAAACTTTTTTATGACCTTAAACAAAAAAGAATTTTAGGTAAAGATGTAAGTATCAATGAGGACAATAAATTATCAAAAGATAAATACCTTCCAAGGGCCAAAGGTAGATCATTAATTTTAGAAAAGGATAATATGATATTAAAAAAAAGTATTTATACGAATTGTAAAAAAAAAGATGGATGTCCTCCTTGGAGCTTAAGAGCAGAGGAAGTAAGCCATGATAAAAAAAATCAGATAATAAATTATAAAAATGCCTCCTTTAGATTTTATGACGTACCAGTTATATATTTTCCAAAGTTTTTTCATCCCGATCCTACTGTTGATAGACAATCAGGCTTTCTAGCACCAAGCCTTTTAACACAAAATACAAGTAGTTATTTAAAAACTCCCTATTTTTTTGCATTAACTAAAAGTTCGGATTTTACTTTTTCACCAAGATTTTATGATAATCAAGAAAATATTTTTCAGGGTGAGTATCGTAAAGTCACTAAGAATTCTAAACATATTTTCGACGCTAGTATTAAAAATGATAATTTTTTAATTTCTGGTGGAAATGCATCACAAACACATTTTTTTTCAAAGTCTACAATACAAACAAATTTCGATTTATTTGATTACTCAAAAATTGATCTTCAATTTCAGAATGTTTCTAATGATAAATATTTAAAGACTTTTGATATAAGTTCTCCAATAATTAATTCTAATAGCACTTTAAACTCTAAAATTGAGTTTGAGGGTTCTAAAGATGATCTGGAATTTTTTATTAATACTGAAATTTATGAAGATTTAACTCAAAAGAATAATAGTGACAAATACGAATTTATATTCCCAAATTTTAATTTATCAAAAGTTTTGGAAACTGGATTTAATGGTACAATGGAAGTAATAAGCTCTGGTTATAACAAATTATTTGAAACTAATATTAATGAAAAAGTTCTTATTAATGATTTAAAATATAAGTCGTTTGATTCAATTAATACATTGGGATTTATAAATAATTTTGAATTTTTAATTAAAAATTTCAACGCTCAATCTAAAAATTCTAACACATTAAAAAATAAATCTGAGAGCAACTTTAGAAGTATTTTCCAGTTTAACTCAAAATTACCATTTAAAAAAGAGGGTCAAAAATATTCAAGCACAATTACTCCTATTATTGTTGGAAAATTTAACCCTCAAGACAATAAAAATATAAGCAAAGAAAATAGGATGATTGATTATACTAACATTTACTCAATTGATAGAATCAACTCTACAGGGGTTGTCGAGGGTGGAGAGTCTCTTACATTCGGAAATGAGTTTAAATTATATAATAATCCCAACCTTTCCGATGAATTATTAAGTATTAATTTAGCTGCCTCATTTAGAGGTAATGAAAATTTTGATTTACCAAAAAATAGTTTTTTAGGACAAAAAACATCTAATCTAATTGGTCAAACAAAAATAAAATTAAATGACATTATGGATCTGCAATATGATTTTTTAACTGATAATAATGTTAACGATTTTCTTTATCATAAAATTGATACCAAATTTACAATAAATAATTTTATTAGTACTTTTGAGTTCGTAGAAGAACATGATGAAATTGGGACTACACACTTTGTCTCAAATGAAACATCACTAAAAATTAGTGATAATAAAAATTTGTTATTTAGAACCAGAAAAAATAGAACTACAGACTTAACAGAATATTATGATTTAATATATCAGTACAAGATGGATTGTTTGGTCGCTGCTATAGAATACAACAAAGATTATTATAGAGATGGTGCTTTAGAGCCAGAGGAAAGTATATCTTTATCTGTTACCATTATGCCTTTTGATAATACTTTAAATTTACCTAAAATTGATTAATGAAAAAAATTTTCAATAAACTTTATAAAATCTTAATGATTTTTTTGTTAAGCTTTTTAATATTTCCTGATAATTTAAATGCGTCACAAGAGTTTAAGATTATCCTTAAAATCAATGACTCAATAATTACAAATAAAGATATAATTGATGAATACAATTATCTTAAATCTTTAAATAAAGATTTAGAAAAAATTTCAAGAGATGAGGTTCTAAACATCGCTAAAGAGTCTTTAATAAGGGAAAAGATAAAAAAAAATGAAATAGAAAAATATATAAAAATTAAAGATTTTGAGAGAGATGAATTAATGGAAGAAGTAATTAAAAATGTTTATAAAAGACTTAATTTTCAAAGTATTTCAGATTTTCAAAAATATCTTGAAACATTTGATTTTTCATTGGCAGACGTGAAGGAAAAGTTGAAAATTGAAATTATGTGGAACCAACTTATCTCTGAAAAATTTAAAAATCAAATAATAATTGATGAGAATCAAATTAGAAAAAAAGTTTTAGACGAGAAAATAAATTATAAAAATCTTATTGAATATGATTTATCAGAAATAGTTTTTTCAGCTAAAAATTCAGAGGAATTAATTTTCAAAAAAGAACAGATTAAAAAAACTATTGAAAACATCAGCTTTGAAACTGCTGCAAATAAATTTAGTATTTCTGATACAGCAAATTTTGGTGGCAACATAGGTAAAGTGAATGAAAATCAATTATCTAGATTGGTAAAAAATGAATTAAAAAAAATTAATTCTGGGGAGTATACAAAAACTATAAATTTAGGAAATAATTTTATGATTTTAAAAATTAATGAAAAGAAATTAGTTGATTATAAATTGAATGAAAATGAAGTGGTTAATAAAATGGTTGAAATTGAGAGACAGAAACAATATGAAAATTTTTCATTAATCTATTACAACAAAATCAAATTAAACACTCAAATCAATGAATTATAAACCAATATTGATTATCTGTGGAGAACCAAATAGTATTTTCACAGAATTATTCGCAAAATCCTTTAATAAATATAAAAATAAAAAACCAATTATTTTAATAGGATCATTTAATTTGATTAAATCTCAATTTAAAAAATTGGGTTTTAAATTAACACTTAACTTACTCAGATTAGAGTCTAATCAACTAAAAAATATTAAAAAAAATCAAATTAACATTATCAACGTAAATTATAATTTTAACCGACCATTTGAAGAAATTTCATTTAGGTCAAAAAAATACATCAAAAGATGTTTCGATAAAGCTTTTAATATTGTTAATAATAACGATATAACTGGTCTTATAAATGGACCTATTTCAAAAAAATTTTTTCTTACAGGAAGATACCAAGGTATGACAGAATATATATCATCGAGACTTGGTATAAAAAAAAATTATGCAATGCTAATTTATAATAAATCTCTTTCTGTATCTCCTATCACAACTCATTTGCCTATTAAAGAAGTTTCAGAACAAATAAAAACAAAAGATATAGTTCTCAAATCAATTTTAATATCAAATTTTTTTAAAAAAAAATTTAACAAGAGACCTAATATTGCAATTACAGGTCTAAATCCTCATTGTGAAAATTTTTTGGGTAAAAGTGAGGAAATAAATATTATTGAACCAGCTATCAAAATTTTAAAAAAAAAGAAAATAAAGATATCTGGTCCTTTTCCAGCTGACACTATATTTCTTGAACAAAACCATAAAAAATTTGATGTTGTGATTGGTATGTATCATGACCAGGTTCTAGCTCCCTTAAAAGCTTTAAAAGGATTCAATGCAATTAATATCACCCTAGGTCTCCCCTTTCTGAGAATATCTCCAGACCATGGTCCTAATTATCAAATGATTGGTAAAAATAAATCGAATCCTCAAAGTCTTTTAGAAGCTATCAAATTTTTAGATATAGGTAAGTGAAAATTATTGCAAAAAAAAGCCTTGGACAAAATTTTTTGTTTGATAAAAATATAATAGACATAATCACGAATTGTACAAAAATTGAAAATAAAAATATTTTAGAGATTGGACCAGGAACTGGCAATCTAACAAAGGAAATTATTAGAAAAAAACCAAAAAAAATTTTCTTAATTGAAAAAGATACTAAGTTATTAGATTTACTTAAAGAGCAATACACTGGAAATATTAAATTTATTAATAAAGATGTTTTAAAAATAAATGAAAATTTTTTATCTAAAGAAAAGTTAGTAGTATTTGGAAATTTACCATACAACATTTCGACTGAAATTTTGATAAAATGGATTTTAAATCTTAATAGCAAGGTATGGTTTGAAAAATTAATTCTTATGTTTCAAAAAGAAGTTGCAGATAGAATTATTAGTAAATTCAACACCTCAACTTATGGAAGACTTTCAATAATGTGTAATTGGAGACTAAATGTAAAGAGGATAATTGATATTAAACCAAACTCTTTTAAACCTAGACCTAGAGTTGATAGTTCTCTACTAATTTTTACACCAAAAGAAAAATTTTTCAAATTGAATAGTCCAAAAACAATTGAGAAAATAACAAGAATTTTCTTTAATCAAAAAAGAAAAAAAATAAAAAAATCATTTAATCTATTATTTAACAATGCCAATATAGTTGCAGAAAAACTACAAATAGATTTAAATTTGAGACCACAAAATTTAAATTATGAAGATTATTATTCAATTGCTAGAGAATTTGAAAACTTAAGAAATTAAATTTTTAATATGTTTTTTTATAAACTCTATATCATAATCTTTAGATTCGTTATTGATTTCAGCATTTATTAATCTTTGTATTTTTAAAAAACACTCCTCTAGACTGTCATTAATTACAACGTAGTCATAGTTTATCCAATGAAGAACATCTCTATCGAATTGCCTCATTCTTTCGTCAGCTATCAACTTATCTTTCATGTCCCTATTAGAAAGTCTTTCAAATAAAACTTTTTTGCTGGGTGGTAATATAAAAAATGTAATCAATTTATAATTTAATGTTTTATTCTTTATTTGCTCTGTTCCTTGCCAATCAATGTCAAAAATTACGTTTTTTTTCTTTTCTAAATTTTGGATTACTGAATTTTTTGAAGTTCCATAAAAATTTTTGAAAACCTTAGCGTATTCCAAAAATTCGTTATTTTTAATCAATCTTTTAAATTCTTTATCACTAACAAAAAAATAATCTCTACCGTCAATTTCACTTGGTCGAGGTTTCCTTGTAGTATGTGAAATAGAAATAAAAAAATTATTTTTTTCTGAAAGTAGTTTAACTAATGTTGTTTTGCCTGCTCCAGATGGGGATGATAATATAACCATAATCCCACCTTTATTTTGAGGCATTAAAACTTTTTAATTACTTTTGCTTTCTATAAACTTGACTGCATCACCGACTGTTAATATTTTTTCAGCCTCAGTATCAGAAATTTCTGACCCGAATTCTTCCTCGAAAGCCATTACTAATTCAACAGTGTCTAAGCTATCAGCGCCCAAATCATCTATGAAACTTGATTCCTCTGTTACTTTGGCCTCATCAATTCCAAGGTGATCAGCAACTATTTTTTTTACTTTGCTTGAAATATCTTCTGACATAATAATCCTTATTTAATTAGTTTAAATTCTTATTAGTTTAATTACCTGTTTTGTCAAGCCATATACAGGCCTCCATTAACATGTAGAGTTTCACCATTAATATAATCTGATTGAGAAGAGGCTAAAAAAAGAACAGCATTTGCAATATCCTGTGGGTCTCCTAATCTGGCAGAGGGAATTTTGGAAATTATAGTCTCTTTAAATTTGGGATCAATTTTTTCTGTCATTTTAGTTTGTATGAATCCTGGGGAAATGCAATTAATATTAATATTCTTTTTTGCATATTCAATTGCAAGGCTTTTAGACATTGCGACAATACCTGCTTTTGATGCGGTATAATTAACTTGACCTAGATTACCAGTGTGACCAACAACAGAAGTTATATTTATAATCTTACCTGATTTATTCTTCAACATTTTTTTAACCCCAAATTTACTCAACAAAAATGTAGAGGTCAGATTAATATCTATCACTTTTTTCCACTCATCTAAATTCATTCTTATTGCTAAATTATCTTGTGTAATACCTGCATTATTTACTAAACAATCTAAATTTCCACCAAGTTTATTAAAAGCATTTTCAATAAATTCTTCAACTTTAGCAGTATCAGAAATATCAAATTTAAGTATTTCAATATTTCTAAATTCATCTTTTAGTTTATCAAGTTTTTCATTT